>JAQBVG010000057.1 GCA_027623655.1 Chloroflexota bacterium | reverse complement strand
CCTTTTTTTGTTATCACTGCCTTCGATACAGGTTGTCGGGTCGACTATTATTCTTCAATGTTCACGAAAACAGCTAAACATTACGACGCGGTCTACTCGAACAAGGATTACGAAGCCGAGGCGGGTCGACTTATCGCGCTGTTGAAACAGAGGATTCCGCTGGCAAAAACACTTCTGGACGTTGCCTGCGGGACGTGTCGACACCTTGAGCACCTGTCGACACGGTACGAGTGCTGCGGTGTAGATCTGGACGACGAAATGCTGGCAATCGGGCGCGATCGAGTACCTGGCACCGCACTCCACACAGGGGACATGTTGGATTTCAAACTGGGCAAGCAGTTCGATGTCGTGACCTGTTTGTTCTCGTCGATCGGCTACACCAGGACGATTGAAAACATGGAACGTGCAATCACGAACATGGCATCGCACCTTCGACCCGGCGGTGTTCTCGCTATCGAGCCGTGGATCACGCCTGAGTCGTGGCTGGTGGGAAAGATTCATTCAAGTACGACCGAAATCGATGATTTCATTATCACGAGAATGACGGTCGCGGAGCCGGTCGAACGTGGACGTGTGGTGTTCGAATACCTGATAGGTGACTCGAACGGCATCAGTCGCGTATCGGAAACTCACGAGATGGGCTGGTTTACCCATCACGAGTACGTTTCTGCTCTGGAAAATGCTGGCCTGGCGGTAGATCACGACAAGAACGGCCTATCCGGACGCGGTATGTACTTTGGTCGGAAATCATGAGGGCGGTTCGAGTTGTGCGGTTCGGGCGCGTGCAGCCCCCAGAGCGGTTGTGAGTGACAGCACTCTGATGCGATAGCCCAGTACGTTGCTAAACTGACACCAGAGGAAGCCTGATCGAGCATTTCGCGGTAAGTCGAACCCGCAATTGGAGCTCCACCCCTGTGCCCGAAACCGGGCTTCCAAATTGTTATCGCAAATATGGATTCATTCCGCTTTGTGCATGCTGCGGACCTGCACATCGATTCACCATTTGCTGGAATCGGTGACGCCGATAACCGCGTAGCGAACCGACTTCGTGAAGCCACTTACGAAGCCTTTCAAAACCTGGTCGATCTCTGCGTAAATTCGGAGGCTGACTTTCTGGTCATCGCGGGCGACGTTTACGACGGAGCAGATCGCTCGGTACGTGCGCAACTTCGATTCCGAGATGGCCTCTCGAGACTTGCCGATGCGGGCATTCAAACGTTTGTGGTTCATGGTAATCACGACCCGCTCGACGGTTGGCAATCGTCAATTTCATGGCCACAAGGTGTCCATATTTTTGGTGCTACCCCGGAGTGGGTAGACGTCGACAAGAATGGCAAAACCATCGCCGCTGTGCAGGGCATTAGCTATCCCACACGCGAGGTCACCGACAATCTGGCGACTCGATTCAGCCCGCCCCAATCTGGCGACGTGTTTTCAATCGGGCTGCTCCACGCTAACGTTGGTGCCATCAAAGCGCACGAAAACTACGCACCCTGTACCGTCGAAGACCTTTCATCGTCGGGTATCGATTACTGGGCGCTGGGTCACGTGCACACCCGACAAACACTCAAGCGTTCGGCACCCGTAATTGCGTATCCGGGTAACACACAGGGTCGACACCCTAACGAGACTGGAGCACGCGGGGCGCTGATCGTAGATGTCGACTCGAACGGCGAATCAAAGTCGGAGTTTGTCGCGCTCGATGTCGTCAGGTGGGAACGTGACGAGGTCGATATATCCGGCATCGACACTATCGACCAACTCGATTCGATGATCAGGCAACACACCGACAATCTGAGCGCACAGGCCGAAGGTAGAGACGTAGTCTTGCGGCTGACACTCGCCGGGCGAGGCCCGATGCATGAGCAGTTGGCTGCAAAAAGCGCCGTTCAGGATCTGCTGGAAGCAGCACGCGACTCGTGGAGCGGCAGCACACCATGGGTCTGGGTTGAAATGATCGTCGATTCGACCCGTCCGGAAATCGATATGGAAGCCAGGTCAAAACAGGATGACTTTCTGGGCGCGACGCTAAAGCGAGCCCTGATTTCGTCGATTGAAGAAGACGAGATCAACCGACTTACCGAAATCGTTTCCGATGTGTACAGCGGCCGACGGAACGGACTTGACAGGCCGGACGACGAGCAGGTCTCTGCATGGGCAGAAGAGGCTCGCTGGTATCTGGCCGAATTGCTGGAGCAAGGGAAATAACTTGCGACTGACACGAGTAAATATCGAAAATTTCGGACCCTTCGCCGACAAAGAATTCGACAACATATCCGGTCGTCTCACTCTTCTGCATGGACCAAATGAGGCAGGTAAGTCGGCGGTCAGGGCGTTCTTGCGCTCGACGTTGTTCGGCTACGTGAACAAGAGCGACCGCTCATCGCTGCGCGAGTTGTTCCACTACCAGCACTTCAAGCCAGAGGCCGGGTCAGGGTCGATCTCACTCACCACCTCATCGGACACCAATTACAGCGTCCATCGGCGTGACGGCAAGAAACGCGGAGATGTCGTCATCACCGGTGAAGAAACAGGTAGCGACGAACTGCTCCGCTCTCTTCTCGGTGGTATCGATAGCGAGCTGTACACCAACGTGTTTTCGATTTCTCTCACCGAACTTCAAGCGCTATCGTCGCTGAATTCAGACGAAATCAGCGACAAGATCTATTCAGTCGGGTTGGGATTGACGAACGTTTCGCTTACGGACGTCCGTGGCGAACTGGATGGAGAATTACGCCAACTTCGGAGCCCTCGGACAGGGAACATTCGGAAACTTGAAAAAGAACTCTCCGAGCTTCGATCTGCACTGGAAGAGACTCGTCGAGGAAGCGATCGATACGCTGAACTGGCAAACAGTCTCGAACTGTTGTCGGAAAATATTGACTCACAGACTGCGGAGTTGGAGGACATGCGTACTGGCATCGAGCGCCAGAAAACGCTTGTCAATTTGCGTAAACCGTGGGACCGCAAGATCGAGCTCGAGCGCCGGATTTCAGAGTTACCCGACAATGACGCTCTTCCTGATCATGCGCATCTTGAACTAGAGAACCTGATCAATCAAAAAGCGTCTATCCAGCAACAGATAGACGATAACGAACTGCACAAGCTGGAGCGACAGGCCGAATACGACTCGGCAGGTGTTGTCCAGGCCTTCATCGATCATGGCGACGAAGCCCGCAAGCTGGTCATGGAAACGGCCTACTACAGTAAGGCGACGGCAGATCTCCCGGGTATCGAACGTGAGCTTGAGACAGAGCAATCACGGTTTGATCGAGACATCGCCGAGCTTGGAGGTGGCTGGGACGAACAGTCGGTCAGTGCTTTTGAAACTCCGATAGATCTCCAGGCTAATCTCGAGTCTGTCGGACGTGAGTTGACCACTGCCCGCAGGACCTACCAGTCTGCTGAGCTTGCTGTCCAGAGCCGCACAGAAGACCGTGAAACGATGGCCGACGAAGCCCTCAAGCTCGCCGGTGCGCGAGATGCACTCGTCGGCGTTTCCGAGGATACGTCTGCCGAGTTGGAAAACAGGCGTGGTCGCCTGTCCCGTCTCAGGTCCGCCCTCGCCGAATCCGGATCCGTCCGCTCGGAACTGAGCGAAGCACAGAAGGACCTTACCGAAACTCTTGCACAAACCGAGAGTCAAGTCATCGGTGGGTTCGTCGGTTCGATACTCCTCCCCGTGTCTGTCATTATCATTGGCGTAGCTTCAATGGTGTGGAGTTTCATGAGTGGTGAACTTTCCGGTGGGCTGGCGGGCCTGATCGCTCTCGCAGCTGGGTTCATGCTGATTTCGCGAGCACGTGCTTCAGGCGGATTCAAGATAACGGTTCTCAAGCCAGCTATTGGCGAAGCCAAGGAGGTTGCCCGCGCTCGGCTCGAGGAAGTCCAGGAGCAACTCGATGCAATCACGGAAGAAATATCTAAAATCGCCGGGGAATTCGACATCGATGAGGTGGCCTCGATCCGCGATGTCGAAGAAATCGCCGGTGAACTCGACCGGGCCCTCGATCTGCGTCGAAAGTTCGAGGCGATCTCCAGGGAATTTGAAATTGGCGCTGCTCGGTTATCAACAATAGACACCCGCCTGACTGAGTCGCACACATCGCTCGCGCTGGCATCGAACACCCTTGCAGATGTGCAGAATCGCTGGCAGCTACTCCTTGAGCGAGCTGAGTTGCGAATCGATCTGGATCCTTCACAGGCAGCCAACGTAATGGCAAGCATCCGCACGTTGAAGAGCCAGCAGCGTACGGTCGAAAGCCTGCGGCTGCGCGTTTCGCAGATGTACGACACGGCCGGCGGGATCGAAGGACGACTGTCCGGAGTTCTCGAGGCTGCGGGATTGCCGGATGCCGATCCGATGAAAGCCACTGAGGTCTTACGGGATCTTGCGGAAAAGCTGCTTGCGCATGATCGTGCCGTGGAGCGCAGGAACCAGATAACGAGCGAGCTTGATATTTTGGCCAGAGAGTTTTCGAACCTTGAACATCGGCTGAGCCAGATCGATATCAAGGCCGACAATCTTCTCGACAAGGGAAATACAAAAGACCACGAGGAGTTTAAAGCTCTCGCTCAACAGGTTCAGGAACGGCGTGATCTGGAACGGAAGCTGTCGGAGATGCGGGAGATGGAGCCGTTGCTGAGCAGCGACGATGGCCAGCCGTATCGCGACGATCTTGAATCGACGCTTCACGACGAATCCGTGGCCCGGTTGCAGCAGCTTCAAGATGAAGAAAAACGCTTGCAGAAAGCCCTCAACGAACTTCACGAAGAGCAGGGCAACCTGCGACGCCAACAGGCGGAGTTTGAAAAGTCTGGTCTGGCACTTGAGCTCCACTCGAGGATCAATGTGCTGGCGGAGAAACTCAACCGGGATGCAAGCCGCTGGGCCGTTTTGACTATCGCACGCGACATCCTCGAACGCACTCGAGAAGAGTTTCAACGGGAGCGTCAACCGGCTCTGATGCAGGCAGCATCGAAGTACCTGTCGGATTTGACACTTGGTCGCTACACAGCCGTTCGGGCCGTCATTGGTGAAAAAGAGCACGACCTGGAAGTCGTCGAAGGTGAGGCGCACACCAAGCGTGCGAGCGAACTGAGCCGTGGCACCGCCGAGCAGCTGTTCCTTGCCATGCGTTTTGCCCTGATCGAAGAGTACTCAAAGAACGCCGAGCCTATGCCCGTCGTACTCGACGACATTCTGGTCAACTTTGATCCCGACCGAGCGATGGCGGCCTGCAAGGTGATGATGAACCTTTCCGAACGTTTCCAGATTCTGTTCCTCACCTGCCATCCCGAAACCGTCGCAATGTTCAAATCGGTAGCACCATCGGGAAAGAAAACACACGCCAACGCGGTAAGCGTGATCGAACTCGGTGGTACCGGTGCCGGTGAACGTCTCACGCTAGTCGGCACTGCGTAATCGCACAGCCCGATAAGCCCGTCGATTGCCGGGTCACCTGGACAGGCGTCGGGCGGGAAGTGGTGTACAGCAAATCTTGTTCACCCGGCAAATAAACCGGCCGTGTCGCTCAGGATTTCCCATTGATCGCCAGGTGGGTTTTCGACCCGGCCACGAATAGGAGGTACCGGGGCAACCAGCCCTCTGGGTCGCCTGTTTTCAACATTCCCTAAACGAACTGAACAACAGAATTCGGCTAGATCCGCGCTCCTGCCGACGACTCGGTTTGGGTCGGCGTCGGTGACAACTCCACCTCCGAGACACGATCGCCAGGCGTCACGGATAGGCCCTCATACAACCGGGTCATCCCGTCCAGCCACTTGACCTGGACGGATGCGTCCCAGGACGGGTCGAAGTCCGGATACTTGGCGAGAATCTTGTCGGCAAGCTCAAGCTTGATAGACGGCGCGGGACGGGGGACTTCTGACGGGACTGGCAGTGCTGGATTTTCGACCGTCGCAGCGAGCGGAGTGGGAATCCTTTGTCGGACGGCAACAGAGGCAGCACGGGCCCTGGCTGTCCCATGGCGACCAGCAACAATGCGCCTCGATAGCTCAATCCCAGCCGCCTGTGCAGCTCGGATGAAGAATGCTTCACATTTCGCAAGCACGCCTTCTTTAGTGCCAAAAGTTCGGAACGCGTCGTGAAACTGACCCTTGCTCGCTCGCGACAGATCGAGCGCGAAAACGGGCGTATAGAACCGCTCAAGAATTCGCCTGAGAAGTGCCCTGCGGGCCTCACCTTCAGCATGAACGAGTTGTTCCAGTTCGTTCGCCGGATGCCCTTCGGAATCGATCAGGTTCAGCACTTTGAGCGCCGTCATTAACTGAGTCCCGGAACTGCCAGAGAACCTGGGACCCCAAACGGACTTATCAATTCTTTCCGGAATGCCTTCGTCGAGAAGGAATTCCAAAAAAGTTTGGAATGTCCGATAGGGGACATATGGGGGAACAGTAGATGTTTGTTCTTGAAGGGTCATTTGTACTGGGAAAGGTTCATTCCAAGCCTGCCGTCCCAACAAGGTATCTCCCAACAATTCCAAAGTCAAATGTTGTTTGGAATGTGGATTTCCCCGCGGGGACAGTTTATGAAACTTCTTTTTGGAACGCGGAGAATACTCAACATCGGTTTGGAATGCGAAACGTGATCAGATCCTTTGATCTGCACGTTCCATTTCATTCCAGCAGGTTTGAGAGTTCGCCCAGCAAACAGACAGAGGACAGCAAGTTGAAGATTCCGATCGACCAGATCTTCCCCGACCCCGATCTACCTCGGCCTAACAAAATGAACGGACGACGCGAAACGACACGTTCAGTTCGCTCGAAACGCGATCCGGTAGTCCTGTCTACTGATGGCGGCTATGTTCTGCTCGCAGGCGAAAGAAAACTGACGGCAGCGCGAGAGGCCGGCGAAATCTCCATTGAGTGCACGGTAAAGGAAGAAGTGACTCCACAGGAGCGATGGGAGCTCTCACTCGCGGAGCAGTACCACTCTGCGCTGGTCCCCGCCATGTCACTGGGACGGGCATTTATGGAGTACCGCGACATGCACGAGGTGACCCAGCAGGAGCTTGCCCGCCGCACCGGGATTACTCCGGGCACCATTCATCACTATGAAAGCCTGATTCGAACCCTCGACCCCGGACTGGGCGAAAAAGTTAATAACGGCGAACTAACATTTAAAGAGGCGCGATCGATCGCCGACATAGAAGACCACGCAAGGCAGCGAGAGATCGCCCAACCGTTCATAGAGGGCAGACTCTCGAGCGTGCATGTAGAACGGATTGTCGGGCGAGCCAAGACATCCGCTACCCTGTCGATCGAAGAGATCATCGAGGAAGTCGTGAACGGAAAGCGCGCACCCGAACGTGAGCCCGAACCGGCCCCGGTGATCCAACCGGCGAGACCGATCGAAGCCGACACGGCACTAATAGAGAACGCGGTACTGAAAATCGCGGGAGAACTGGATGCACTTCAGCTCCAGGTCATTCCGGAGTACCGGCGTTTGAAGCTCATCAGCAGCTTGCGGATTCTGGACAGTCGGCTGAAGTCAGCCCTGCTCAATCTTAATGGCGGAGTTGCCGCGGTATCAGCAATCCCGCGGCAGCTGTCAACGTCAAGGGTGCCGGTATAGAGAACGAGACGAAAGCCTCACGCGTATGAATTGAAAGAAGGCACGAGACATCCAGGTGAAAGTTCAACTGAATATCGCGTAGAGACAACTTAATGCCTACCTGGGGTTTGTGCGGACACACAAATCCCACATCGCCAGCAGTCTTCCCGGGCTCGGAAGTTACTGGATCCGTCTCCGCTGCGAGCCTATGCGCTCCTCCATTCGCCTCCGGAGGGGCGCATCCTTTTTAAGGTAATAATCTGCCCGATCCCCCGACCGTATCAGCTTTGCTGTCCAACGAGAACCCCCCTGCCAAAGATGGGCAGAGGTCAATCGCTATCCGTTTGCAGGTACATTTCGACGATTTGTCGAAAGACCGGTATCTCGCGGAACGCGCTAAAGGCCCAGGATACCGGCGGCGTTGTCATGGAGAATCAGGGGCCTGGCTTCCTGCCGAATGTCAAGCTCGGCAAACTGCTCCAGCCAGGTGACAGGAGAGATGTAAGGATAGTCTGAACCGAAGAGGACCTTATTACGCAGTCGTCCACCCGCTTCGCGTATCAGGTCTTCGGGTATGTAGCGGGGAGCCCAGCCCGATAGGTCGATGAAGACATTCTGCTTGTGAAGGGCAACCGCTATCTGTTCCTGAATCCACGGCCACGCAAGGTGAGCCATGATGATCGTCAGGTCGGGGTGGCGGGCGGCCAGCGAATCGACGTGTGGAATCGGTCGAGCGTAGGCCAGCTCGAATCCGCCTCCACCGGGGGTGTTGGCACCGGCGGCAGCGTAGCCGGAGTGCATCAATACCGGCACGCCGAGTTCTTCTGCCTTCGAAAAAAGCGGAGTGAACGCCGGATCATCGGGGAAGAAGCCCTGGTGAATCGGGTGGAGCTTCAGGCCCCTCAAGCGGAGGTCAGCTACCGACCGCTCGAGTTCATCGACGGCGGCCCTGCCCTTCCGCGGATCGACCGTGCAGAATCCGGTGAATACATCCGGGTAATCCGAGACGGTTCTCGCTACGTAATCGTTCGGGTCTGGCAGGTCGCCAGTTTCTGTTTCAGCGTCGACTGAGAAAATAACGGCCATCGCGTCGATTTCACGATAGGTCTCGACCATCTGCTCTACATCGTCCGGCTTTTCGTTCATCCGGAACATCCTCCGCAGGCCAGGCTCAATGCCATACTCAGGAATGCCCGGCATCCGTGGAATATGGGCGTGTATATCGATCGCTTTCATCTTGTGTACCTGGCGGCTGAGTTGTTGTCAGCGACGTATTCCGGGGTGGGATTATTCGTCGCGCAAGGGTATAACTTCTCCGGAACGCAGGTGGCGCCTCCACGGTGTTGACCGTTAAACTGTTAATGTTTTCGGTACACCCGCACGGAATGGTCACTTACCTGGAGTTGGAACATGGAAAGACAAACAGTCTTGACGTGCGCACGTCCATGAATATCGTCATTTGCGACGATGATCCGAACCAGCGCGATACGATTCGATTGTGTTTCGTCGTGTCGGGCTCCCGCCACGAGACGGTTGAGTTCGAGCTCGGCTCCGACATGCTCGAGTACGCTGGTGCACATGAATACGACCTCGTGTTCCTCGACATGGGGCTACCCGACATGGACGGCCTCGAAGTCCTTACGAAACTCCGGCAGCTATCAAATGCTCCCGTGATCGTCATAAGTGGAAACGAGCGACTTGGGACCGTGGCCAAGGCGCTTTCGATCGGTGCCGACGATTACATCACAAAACCATTCGAGCCGATCGAGTTGATGGCGCGCGTCGAGGCTGTCAGACGACGGTCTTCGAACAAATCCCCGAGGCACAAGGTTTTCAACGCTTCGGGCCTTTCTATCGACTTCGATCGCATGATCGTGATGTTGGATGGAAAAC
Organism: Chloroflexota bacterium; assembly: GCA_027623655.1. Lineage (GTDB taxonomy): Bacteria > Chloroflexota > Dehalococcoidia > Lucifugimonadales > Lucifugimonadaceae > Lucifugimonas. Next base: position 5,920 of record JAQBVG010000057.1, on the reverse strand, counting down.
AGGTTGACCTGAATCTGACTGAGTGGGACGTGTTGCGCGTCTTGTTGTCTGAACCGGGCGTTGTGGTCGATTACCGGACGCTCAAGCAACGAGCCTGGGGCGATTCATCTATCTCGGACGCGGCGGTGCACATGGCAATGCGAAGGCTGCGGCAGAAAATAGACTCGGGTCCCGGCGATGAGAGGTTGATTCGCTCGCACCGTGGGATCGGCTACTCGGTCGAAGAATTCTAAGTAGCGCGGCCCACAGGTCTGCCAGAAACGCCTCAACTGATCAGACGCACCGACTGCGGGTTCAGACTTTCCTCTTCATCGGAAGGACCAGTGACAGTGCCGCACCTATCGTCGCGATAATGCCTGAGAAAATGATGACGCCGTGGAACCCGTTCGCCTGGTTGATAAACCCGGCGGCAATTGGTGTCAGTGATCCGATCACCGCTCCACCGCTGAACATCAGCGCGGTGCCTGAACCTTCCGAACCTCTGTCGATCATGTCCATCGCTGCTGCGTTGATGATTGGCATCACGGAAAAAAAGAACAGCCCGAGCACACCGATCAGGATGGTCATAGGCAAGCCCGAATCGAACTGCAGGAACAGGAAGATCAGGACCGTCATCGAGGTCATGGCAAAGGAGATCACCGGACGGCGGCCGATGCGGTCGGACATGTTGCCCATGATTGGTGTTGAAACAATCCCGGCCATCGTTATGAGTGAAACATGGACGCCGACGAATGTGTCGGAATAGTCGAGTTCTTCGCGCATGTAGATAACGAGGAACACCTGGAACGAGTTGTGGATCGCGCCACGCAGGGCTCCAAGGAGCGCCATACCAAGGATGCCCGGGTTGGTGAGCAGTCTTTTCGCCGATCCGAAGTACTCGGTCAGCGTTACGGCTCCGGACGATTCAGCTCCGGCCGTTTTGAATTTTGCGATGACTGCCAGACCGGTCAGGAACATCGGTATCGAGATAATCAGGGCGAGCCATCGCCAGTCGAGTCCGCTGAACACGACCCAGGATCCGATCGTGCCGGCGAGAAGAAATCCGACAACGAGCGGTGACGTGGTGTTTCCGACCTGTGCACCCGTCAGGTGGGCCGCCATGGCGAATCCGCGCCGTTCAGGGTACCTGGCGGCAAGTGTTCCGAAGGCGGGTGCGTGCCACAGCGAGGTTCCGAACCCGACGATTACTACGCCGATCAGCAATATCCAGTAGACGGGTGAGACTCCGATGATGACATAGCCGGTGCCGACCATGAGCATCGAGACGAGAAGTATCCAGGCGATCTTCTTGCGGAACATGTCCGTAAGGATTCCGGCCGGTATGTTGGCGATGCCGGAGGAGATCGATTGCGCCGAGGACATCCCTCCGATTGCCACGTCACCGAGCCCAAGCGTAGCTCTAATGCTCGGGATCATGACCAGGAGAGCGCCCTGGCCGAAGTGCTTGATGCCGTGACCCGCCGATAACCCGTACATCAGACCGAGGCCGGTCTGATTTGCTGATGTGCGTTCGCCGGTTGAACTGTCGATGCCAGTTTCCGGGGTTTTTCGGCCGGGTGTGTTGGTGGTGGAGGATTCTGATGTGTCTGGCAAGGCGGGACAGAGTGTACGCCCTGTGTGGCCGGAACAGTTACTGCACGGGTTGCGGAATCCGGTTGGGCAAATCGACTGCGTTTCGTGTGGGGTTGACCGAATTGCTGAGGGTCAAAATACCTATTGACTTTCAAAGTCGGAAATGGCAATTATCTAGATAGTTCGCGAGAACCGAAAATCAAATAGAGTCGACAGATCGTCTACTGCTCTTTATCGAGAGCGGAGGAGTGGTGCGGGATGCCGGATGATTTCAAATGTCCGGATTGTGTTGTTGGCGACCTTCAGGAGATGAAGATTGAGAACAACGCCTACTACTTTTGTGATGCGTGCGGTTGGTCTGAGTGGGACGATGATGATTTCTTTTCGTCCTCTGATACCCGTTGGCGTCGAGATTCAGATGAGATTGAACTAGAATCCCCTGATTGGTAAGGTCGGCTCGGGCTGGCTGCCCGAACTGAACCAGGCTGGTTTTTTTCTGTGAGTTCAGCGTGCTCTGGCGCGCCTTTGATTTGAGCTGGTTTTCGTTCGCCTGAGCGGCATGCAGGCTGGCCGACCCTCGCGCTGAATCCCGCTGATTTGACCTGCCACCTCACTCCCCCGCTGATACGAGGGAGTGAGGTGTTGCCACGTCGATCAGTTGATCGCGTGTGGCGGGCGGGTCTGTTCCATCAGGATATTATTCCACTCGCCTTCAACGTTGATGTGAGCGGCAGCTCCGAGGAGTATCGCTTCGATCAGGTTGTGGCTGAGGTAGACGTAGAGTCCTGGCTGTCTGAACTCGTACAGTGCGGCCACGGCTGATCCACCGGGTACGAACCACGTTTCGTAGTTAGTTCCAGGCCTGTCGGAGAATGAACCGCCGTTCCAGACGAGGTCGGCATGTCCGCCGATCAGGTGAGGCCGTGAATCGCGGTTTGCCTGTGCGTGGATGAACAGGACCCTTTCGCCTACGCTTGCGGTGAGCGCAGCGTCGCCGGTCAGTGCTCCGACTGATCCGTTGAATACCACGTGGGTTGGGGTGAGCGACCTCACTGCATCCAGCGTGTCGGTGAGGGCAAGTACGGGGCTGTCGTACTCCTTGTAGTTTCCATCTTCGTCTTTCGGCAGGTAGTAGTCCTGCTCGCCGATGAAGTAGGCACGGTCGTATGTGATCTGTTCGCCCTGGTCGTCTCGCAGGCCTTCACGCGGCAGCACCATGATGGCCCCGTTCATGCCGGATACGACGTGGAACGGAATCATCACTCCGCCCGGTGCGCAGTGGTAGACGAATACGCCGGGCTTGACGGCCTTGAACCTGAACGTGACTTCCTGGCCAGGGTTCACGAGGGTCAACTCGGCGCCGCCCAGCGCGCCGGTGGCGGCGTGGAGGTCGAAGTTGTGGGCGAGAGTGTTGGTCGTCGGGTTTTCAAGGGTTAGCTCGACGTAGTCGTTCTGGTGGACGACGATCATTGGCGCCGGGACGGTTCCGTTAAAAGTGAGTGCCCAGATCTTTTCGCCGCCGGGGCCGATCTCCATCAGTTTTTCTTCGGTGACCAGTCTTACCTGAACGACTTTGGGATCGCCTTTGGCGACCTGATCGTGGGCGGGCAGGAATGGCGGGGCGACGAGTGCCTGGGTTACTCGTTCGAGATTATTGGGATTCGTGTCGTCCTCGGCGTAGAACGACGAGGTGTCGTCGCTGCTGCAGCTGATGAGGAAGATCGAGAATATCGCCAGGCCCAGGACGGTTAGCGCGAGCCGACCGAGCGGTTTCCGGATTGTTGCGTGTCGATCGAGATGTTGCGATTCCGTGGTCGGCGGGTTCGCCGTTCGGCGTGTTTCAGCCCTGTTTGTTTTTACCATCACCAGCCCCTTATTGAGTTTTGACTATGCGTGGGAATTGGCTCTCACCGCATGTCGGTTACGTATGACTCTAAAGGTTTTCCGAGCTTTGGGGGGGCGGGGGGAATCCAGAGTGGGGTTGGTTGGCGGGGGCTGGGTTATGTCCAGACTTTGAATCGGGTTCGTGGTGGGGCTGGGGCGAAGGCGAGGAGGAGGGCGTCTGCTTTGTCGGGGGATGGTAGTGAGCGGCGGCGCATGGTTTCTTTTGCTTCGACTTTGAGTTGGCCGCGGGAGGTGTATTCGACTCGGATGGCGGCGAGTTGTCCGATGAGGTCGTCGTCGTTGGGTATGACGATCGTTCCTTCTTCGAAACGTGCTCTGAGGTTGTCGTAGAGTTCTGATCGTAGGTTGAAGAAGTGTTCGGGGTCGGTGGCTTTGTTGCCGACGTTGATGCCTATTGCGTTAGTCGCGCTCGTCGTCCGACGACTCGGCTCCGCTCTCCCGTTTTCGAGGCGGGCGGACATGCGTCCTTGGCCTCTTGCGTCTCCCACCCCTAACCCCTCACAGTGATAGATATTAGACCATCGGTGTGTTACCTTCAGTGAAAGGAACTTCATGGTCACTACAACAACCACAATAAAACGTTTCGTGGGTTACATTCGGGTCTCTACCGAAAGGCAGGCTAAGGAAGGCCGATCGTCGCTCGAGACCCAGGAGGCACGGATACGTGCCACCGTATCCGCACAGGGCGGTCTCCTCGTAAAGGTCTTCTGCGACATCGAGTCGGGTAAACGCAATGATCGGCCCGAATACCAGAAGATGCTTAAGTACGTACTGGAAGAGGATGTCGATGTCGTCCTTGTCCAGTACCTGGACCGCTTTGGAAGACAACCCAGAGAGATCCTGTCTCGTACCTGGGCGCTCGGTGAACATGGAGTCTCGGTCGAAGCGACTGACCAGGACATCAAAGACGATGAACTGGTGCTCCTGGTCCACGCGGGAGTGGCAGGCCAGGAGAGCAAACGAACCTCAGAGAGGGTCCGAGCGAACATGGGTAACAGTGCCAGAAAAGGAACGCACGGCGGAAAGGCCCCCTACGGGTTCAGGCCGATACGTGAGATAAGAGATGGACGTGCGGTTATCGTGCGCTGGGAGATCGTAGACCCTGAGGCTGAAATCATCAGGGAGATGGCCAGGCTCAGCTCCGAAGAAAACATTGGCTTCAAGGCCATCGCCGACAACCTCAATGAACGTGGAATGAGACGCGAGACCGGCCACTGGGTGGCTTCCTCTATCCAGCAGATCCTCCGGAACCCGGTGATCAAGGGGCTGATGGTCTACGGGCGAGACCAGAATAAGCTGTACCCTCCACAGGAACTCATCGAAGTACCCGGGGTGTTTCCACCGATCCTGACAGAAGAAGAGTGGGACACCCTCCAAAAACGTATGGACATCCGTAGAGGTACGCCACGTGGATCGGTGCACAGGAGCAACTACCTGCTCAGCGGCATAGCCCGCTGCGGGCACTGCGGAGGTCCGATGTCGGGTAAATCTGGCGCCAAGTACAAGGGACAACCCTACCGGAGTTACCAGTGCGTCCGTGCCATAAAAGCAAAAGAAGCCTGTGCCTACAGTAACAGTCATCCAGCAAAACGATTCGAGCCAGTCGTGCTCGAGTACCTGGGCCAGTTCAGCGACCCGAAAAGAGTTGCTGCGCTCTTGAAGGAGACCGGCCAGACCGAGATCAAGCGTAAAAAGACCGAGCTTACAAAGCTGGAGAAGCAGCTGAGGACGCTGGACTCGGACTTCCACAAGAACCTGGACTACCTGAAACGGAGCCTGCTGAACGAAGAGGAGTTCTCAAAGGCCAACGCAGAGCGCCGAGACGACCGGGCAGGCGTCGAGATGAGGCTCGCAGTGCTACGCGAAGAGTTGCACAGGGCCGAGACTGCTCGTGATGCGGTCACTTCTCTCCCGGAGCGAATAACGACTTTCGTCGAGTCGTTCGAACAGTTGGAGACGCCGAAAGCGAAGGCGATGCTACAGATGATCCTCAAGGCGGCATACGTCTGGACGGACGGCAGGGTCGAGCTTGAGTTCAGGTAAAGCCGACATCTGGACCGGTTTTCGACCAGACAGTTCATTCCTGACCCGAACACCGGGGGAATCTGCTGAGTGAAAAGCCAACTTTGTCGAACTGGGATCTTCTCTTTGAGCCAATTTCAGTGCTTTTTGCGTCAACTCCATTGATTTCTTACTCGACCATGGTTCAGAATTAAGCAATCGAAAGCGGATCCGATAGTCCCCTTTCGATCGAGTAAACCGGGGCTCGCTGAGTAGTCGAGCCCTGGTCGAAACGTCTCCTCAGTGGGTCTTGAAATGATTTCGACACACTTAGAAGGAGACCCATGCTCCCTCCCCCCCGCATGCCGTCGATCTGTAAGCGGCGGAGAGAAACTGCTCAGGTTCAAGGGGTCGTTGCAACACTGGCTTTATCACGGTGATC
>JAQBVG010000056.1 GCA_027623655.1 Chloroflexota bacterium | reverse complement strand
GCGGATCGTCCGGCAAGAGCTAAAAGTCAAGGGGCGCCAGCGGCGCCCCTTTTCATATCCAATTTGTCCTCAGAACAGTCCCCCCAAACTCGGCCAGTCCTGTACGGCGGTCAGGCGGTCATCGAAGGCGTGATGATCAGGGGAGCAACTCGAGCCGCCCTAGCCGTGCGACGACCAGATGGCTCTATGATCCGTCGGTCTATTCCGCTGGAGAGTTGGGCAAATTCCTCACTTCGACAGATCGTGTTAATTCGCGGTGTGCTCGTGTTGCTCGAAACTCTACTCGTCGGAATGAAGTCGTTGACCATATCAGCCAACGAAGCTGCTGCCGATGAGAATCCCGACGAGGATCAAACGATATCGTCGATGGCAATGGCCACTCTGCTCGCGATTTCGCTCTTGCTGGGTATCGTGATTTTCTTCCTGATCCCGGTGTTCGTATCGCGGCTGGTGGAACATGCCGGTGCCAATAATTTCAGTGCGAACCTTGTCGAAGGTGGGATTCGTCTGGGCCTGTTCATCGCCTATGTGTGGTTGATTGGCAAGATGAACGACATCAAGCGAGTCTTTGGCTATCACGGTGCTGAACATATGGTCGTTCATGCCCATGAAGCTGGTGAACTGTTGACAGTCGAATCGGTGAGGCGTTTTCCGCCAGCTCACCCGAGATGCGGAACGTCGTTCTTGATGACCGTCGTCCTGGTGTCGATCATCATGTTTATGTTTTTTCCAAGGGATCCGTTCTGGTTTCTCGTAGTTTCACGGATCATTCTGGTTCCAGTCATCGCGGGTATGAGTTACGAGTTCATAAGATTTGCCGGTACTCACCAGAGCAACATCTGGATCAGAATCTTTAACGCGCCCAACCTTCTACTTCAGGACCTGACCACACGAAAACCTGACGATGGCATGATGGAAGTGGCGATAACGGCGATCGAGTATGCGATTGCCCTGGACGACGGTCGCGCAACGCCGAATGACGACGTGTCGGTACGCTCCACTGAACCATATCGCGCGACAGACAGCGCGGGAGTGAGTAGCTCAGTTGTGACCCAAACTACGACTGTCTCCGACGCCAGTACGGTGAGGGAAAAGCCTGGACCCGATCTGCCCCCTGATCGAACGATAGACGGTTAGTGACGACGTTCGGCAAGGACCTTCCAGACGCTGTCGGGCGAAACCCCTGCGGCGATCAGTAACACCATCGAGTGGTACAGCATGTCTGCCATTTCGTTCGCCAGATCGTCCGGTGTCTGGCTGAGGGACGCAATGACGACTTCAGTTGCTTCTTCCCCGACTTTCTGTGCGACACGCTGAATGCCCGACTCCAGGAGCTCAACTGTGTATGAGCCGGCCGGCCTGTCGTCAGCTCGCTGCCTTATTACGTCCAAAATGTCGGCCAGTACACCGGGACCGAAATTTTCATTGTTTCCTTCGGTCTGAACGGTGTCTGGAGTGAGTGACCCAGAATCGAAGCAGGACCCCAGTCCGGTGTGGCAGGCCGGGCCCATGGGACTGGCCTTTACCAGGACAGCATCGCTGTCGCAGTCGCGTTGTACTTCGACGACTTTCAGAAAGTTGCCAGAGGTTTCACCCTTGTGCCACAACTCTCGTCTGCTGCGGGAGTAGAACCACACGTCAGGACCTGCGATGGTTCGTTGCAGGGCTTCGCTATTCATGTAGGCGTGCATCAAAACACGACCGGTCTCCGCATCTTGAACGATCGCCGGAATCAGCCCGCGATCATTGAACTGAATCATTCTAATTTCCTCTCCCGCTGTGTGATTTCGGGAGTCCGTGGGACATTGGCTGGCCCGCATGTTACATGATGGACATCCGGCACACGATGATACGGTGATTATGCCATCGGTAGAACTAGGCTATCTCAAGCTCAGCACGGCCTGGTCGGTTCACTTAGCCGCCGATATGTTCGAGAATTTCCGACAGTTCTCGCAGATCGTTGATTTCGATATCGGGTGCAGGCTCCCGGTCGACCGGCTCATTATTCCGATTGATCCAAACGGTCGTCGCACCCGAGCGGTAACCGCCGAGAACGTCGTCAAAAAGCTGATCGCCAACATACCAGGTCTTTTTTGCGTCGATGCCGAGGCCGTTGTAGAGGTGCTCGAACGCGGCCAGGGCCGGCTTGTAGACCTGTGCCGACTCAGAACTTGCGATGAAATCAAACTCCAGACCGGCGTTCGACAGAAGGGGCCGTAACCCTTCGTCATCTGCATTCGAGAAGACACCCAGCTTCACCCGTCCTCTGAGCAAATTGAGGGCCTCGACAGTTTCGGGAAAAATAGGACGGTCGGTCATGTGCACAGCCGCACGGCTTCCTGCCAACTCTGCGTCGGCCTTGAGGCCAAGGTCGTCAAAGACGTGTTGAAAGCACTCAGTCCAGGCTTTCCGGTACGATTTGAACGGCGGGCTGTTGAACGGGCGCCCCAGGTCGGTACGTATTTTGCGGAAATTGACCTCGTATGTTCGCCAGCGTGTCCAGAACTCTTCAGCTTCGATCGGTAAATTCTGAGCTTCAATGATTTCACCGAATGTCAGTTTCCAATCGTCTTGTGAGTTGTCGAACAGTGTTTTGTAACAATCGAACGCGATCGCGTCAGGTAGTGGGGGCTGTTCGGAGTTGCCCGACTCTCGGGATCGCAAAGTAACTGCCAAGAACTAGACCTCCCGTACCGGTATGCCACGTTCGGCAAGGTACGACTTGACCTCGGCGACTCTCAGTTCACCGAAGTGAAAAAGCGACGCGGCGAGTACCGCGTCTGATTTGCCCTCGACGAGCGCATCGTAAAAATGATCGAGTGTCCCGGCTCCGCCGCTTGCGATTACGGGGACTGTCACGGAGTCCGAAATTACGGAAAGCAGTTCGTTGTCGTAACCGGTCTTCTGGCCGTCGGCATCCATACTCGTGACGAGCAGTTCGCCAGCCCCCGATTCGGTTGCCAGGCGCGCCCACTTTACGGCGTCGAGCGCAGTCGGTCGGCGACCTCCGTGGGTGTAGACCTGCCAGAACGCCTCTGCCGGAACGTTACCGTAACCCTCGATGTCAGATATCACAGGATTTGCGACCCGCTTTACGTCCATCGCCAGAACTACGCACTGCGAACCGAACTCTCTCGCACAGTCCGCAATGAGCCTGGGACTTGCCACCGCAGCGCTGTTGACTGAGACCTTATCTGCCCCGGCCTCGAGCATTCTACGCATATCGTCGACCGATCGAATCCCCCCACCCACGGTGAGCGGAATGAACACCTCTGACGAGACTTTCTCGACAACATCGACCATCGTATCGCGGGCGTCAGATGACGCCGTGATATCGAGAAATACGAGTTCGTCTGCGCCTTCAGCGTTGTAGAAGGCTGCGAGTTCAGCCGGGTCGCCAGCATCTCGAATATCAACGAAACTGACACCCTTGACCACGCGGCCGGCATCGACGTCCAGGCAGGGGATGACGCGGCGAGTCAACAACGCGGAATCTCCGGACTACTTGCGGGCAACGATGATGTAACGGTGTGGTGACAACTGGCGAGAAAACAGGGTTTTCAGGCCGAGCGCTTCCGCAGACTCCCGTAACTCCTGCTGGACCAACCGCTTTGAAGCCGGTGGACCAACTTTTATCTTGGCGTCTGCCGGTAACCATTCAACGATGGCCATCCACCCGGACTTCTTCAGGAGGCGAAAGCCTTCTTTGAGAAGTGTCTTGTGCCGGAACACCTCACTCAGCACGCTGGAGAACACTACCCCGTCGAGCGACTCGTCGTCGAGCGGCACGCTGTTTTCCTGCGAAACGACCGTTTCAATATTTCCGAGTTTGGCTTTTTTGCCCTGTTCCCTGACGTGCTCCAGCATCTTCTCGTCGGTATCGACTGCGTAGCAGGTGCCCATGTACAGGTACTTGGCCAGTGGAACGGTGAGCCAGCCGGGACCAGAACCGATATCGGCGACCTTCTGGTCGGCGTGGATCGGCACCAGCGCAATCATCGCCTGGGGATCGTATGTTTCCTCAATCGTGGGGTGCAGCAGCGCATCCACCCGGTCTGTAGAACTTTTGGTTGGCATCCGTTATTTATCCGTTTGTACGCCTCAGAATGTCGAAAGTCGCTTGAGATTGGAAGTTAAGCTCCATCATCAGTTAATTCATCAATCGTTTTGATGGCGCTCGCAAGATCGAGCACACCAGAGTAGATGGCCATGCCGGAAATGGCGCCTTCAACACCCAGTTTCGCGAGTCCGACGAGGTCTTCGATGGACGCGATGCCACCAGCTACGATAATAGGATATCGCAGGTTCTCACTGAGTTCGGCAACCGCGGTGAAGTTTGGGTGGGTCATTGTGCCATCTCGACTTGTATCCGTGTAGATGAACCGCCGAACGCCGCGATCGGCCATCTGGCTACCGAGTTCGATGGCCGTCACTTTTGACTGCTCTAGCCAACCTCTTGTCTGGACCATGCCATCTCTGGCGTCGATTCCGACAATTACGTGATCGGGGCCGAGCTCTGCAACCGCAGATTCGACCTCGTCGGGTGCCTCGATCGCCGCTGTCCCGAATATCACCCTGTCGACGCCCATATCGATCAGTCGACTGGCCTCGACGACGGTTCGAACGCCACCGCCAAGTTGAACGGGAACTGTTGAAGCGTCGATAATCGCGGCCACGGCAGCCGCGTTTCCCCGTAAACCGTCTCGGGCACCGTCGAGGTCCACAACGTGTATCCGGCGCGCACCCTGATCGACCCAGCGCCGCGCGACTGCGGCGGGATCGTCATCAAACACCGTTTCGCGGCTAAAATCGCCCTGGGTAAGGCGGACGCAGTGCCCGTTTCTCAGGTCGATTACCGGTAGAACTTCCATTCGTATCGTCGGCTCTCGCATTGGTTATTCAGGATCGACCCGCGCTACACGCGGGCTGTTCCTGAAGCCAGCTCAAGAAAATTCTCGTAAACCTTTAGCCCGATGTCGCCACTTTTTTCGGGATGAAATTGAGTTCCCACGACATTGCCCCGGGCGACCGCAGCGCAAATCTCAACACCGTAGTCGGCAGTGGCAACCACTTCAGCGGTATTGTCGGGTACGCAACGATATGAGTGGACGAAGTAAAAGTGAGAATCCTGCGGGATGTCTTTGAACACAGGATTTCGCTGCGACTCATCGCCGATGAAATGCACCTGGTTCCAGCCCATGTGTGGAACTTTCATACTAGAACCGAGTTCGTCGGTCATCCCGGTCGGAATTAGCAGGACGTTTCCGTCGATAAGACCGAGTCCGGGCAGTTCACCTTCCTCAGAGCTGTTGAATAGAACTTGCAGGCCCACGCAAACACAGAGAAGCGGTTTCCCAGAAGCCGCAAACTCCTTCACCCGGCTCGAAAACCCGAGCGTGTTGAGGGCATTCATGACGGAGTCGCTTGCACCAACACCGGGGAGCACCACGGCATCTGCTGATGCCAGATCGGTCGGGTCGCTGGTCACAATGGGCTCGGCACCTACTTTGCGAAGCGCCTTCTCGACACTGTGCACATTCGCCGCGCGTGTGTTGATGACTACGATGTTGGGCTGGGTTGCGATTACGGGCCTTCCAGTCGAGTAAGACGAGTAAAAAAGGATATTGCAGTGTTCTAGTCAGGCACGATCTTTTAATTGTAGGTCGAAATGGCTAAATTCTCTGCCAAATTCACGCCATTGGTTCCGTGACGAGTGCTTTTATCAGGACTTTCCCGCATTTCGCCCTCGACCTGCTATATAAGTAATACAATCGAAGGAGTAACTCGAATCACTACAGTAGGTGAAATCGATGACAACAACGTCGCCGAACCGCTCAACACCATTCAAATCACCGAAAAGGCTGCGGGCAAGGTTAAGCAGTTCGCAGCTGACAAAAAGATGGCTACTTTCGGTCTCAAAGTGGCGGTGAAGGGCGGCGGTTGTTCGGGCCTGACTTATGTACTTGAGATTGTTGACGGGCCGGAAGCAGATGACAAGGTCATCGATTCGAGCGGTGTTGAAGTCTACGTACCGAAAAAGGCATTCGTCTTTTTGGCGGGCACTGTGCTCGATTTCTCTGACGGGCTGAACGGCAAGGGATTCGAATTCACGAACCCTAATGCGAAACGTACGTGCGGCTGTGGAACTTCGTTCTCGGTCTAGCCGTCTCGGTTCATCCGGTGTGAACGACACGAGATACAGGCTCGGATGGTAAAACAGTCACAAATTCAGGCAATCCCAACTCAACTGGACGCGCTTGAAGACGGTTCCGGCATGCTCCGGTGGACTCGGACGAGCATCGTAGAGCACAGCGGTCCGGACGCCCTTGATCTCCTGCATCGTCTAACCACGAAGGAATTACTGTCACTCCCTGAAGGAGGGACACGACGCACTGTGCTGACCTCGGACCGCGGGCGTGTAGTCGATGTATTCCTGGTTGCCCGTACTGCCGTGGACCAACTTCTACTGGTTTCGGACTCTGACAAACCCGGCCGAATGATTTCTGCAATCGACTACTACACCATTATTGAAGAGGCAGAGCTTGCGGACAGGTCAGATTCCCATGTGCGTGTAACGCTCGTGGGGCCGCGATCGGTCAGTGTGGTCAAGTCGGTTCTGGGGTTTGAACCCGGTCTCAGTACGAGCAGTGCAGTCGATTTCCTTGGGACCAGTCTGTTCGTCTTCTCTGACGCATCACGGGGTGTCGTATGGTTCGACATCGTGTGTCCCGCAGATGTGGGGGACGAGTTAGCGGCAGCGTTCAATACTGCGGGGTCAATACCGATCGACCTCGAACAGTTTGAATTGTTCCGCATCGATCACGCAATTCCTGGCTCGGATCGAGAGTACGGTGAGCATGCAAATCCGATCGAATCAGGCCTGCTGGACTTGATCGACTTCGACAAGGGCTGCTACGTGGGACAGGAGGTCATCGCGAGACTGGACGCCTACGACAAGGTACAACGAAACCTGAGAGTGCTGGAGTCGAGCGCCCCCATTGAGCCGGGCACAAAACTCCAGTTTGGTTCGAAGCCGGCGGGTACAGTCACCAGTGCGTCGTCGATCAGAGCAGGGTCAGGGAACTTCCTGGCGCTGGGGCTGGTTCGCAAAGCATTCGCTAAACATGGCACATCCCTTGTTGTCGGCGATCAACAAGCCGTGGTTCGGTAACCGCGAAACTACTATCCCCGACGGAGGGTCTCTCCGCCATCGACCACGATCACCTGCCCTCGAATCATCTCCGCATCCGGGCTGCAGAGCATCGCGACGACCTTCGAGACATCTTCAGCGGTGATCACCCGGCCGGCAGGGGTTGGCCGGGAAGCTATCTCCCTTATTCCCAGTTCATCGGGAAATGCGTCGATGGCGTCGGTCATGACATAGCCAGCTGAGACGGTGTTTACCGCGATTCCCTTTGGCCCCAGTTCCACGGCGAGATATCGTGTTATTGCTTCGATTGCCGCCTTTGAAACTCCCACTGCGAAATAGGCTGGCAGGACGTGGGTTGCCCCGGGACTCGATAGATTGATAATCCTGCTGCCTTCTGGCATGAGACGAGCGGCTGCGACCGATAGTAGCCACGGACCGCGAGCGTTGATGTCCATGGTCCAACCCCAGTGCCTGGCACTGAGCTCGGTGGCCGGGCGCATCACACCTGAGGCAGCGTTATTTACCAGGATGTCGAGATGGCCGAATTGATCGTCGATTTTGGTGACCAACGACTCGATGGCCGCTTCGTCGCCGATGTGAGCCTTGATTCGCGTGCAGGAAATTCCCAGTGCATTGAGTTCTTCAACTGTTGATTTCGCAGCCGCGTGGTTCTTGAGATAGTTGATCACGACGGTTGCGCCTCGATGACCGAGTTCGAGCGCTATCGCTTTTCCGATTCCACGGGAACCGCCAGTCACGAGGGCTATCTTGCCAGCGAGACTCTTGCCAGATGTGGTCGATTCGTTCAAGTTAACCTGCTACTCGCTCGACTGCCGATAGATCGCTCAGGCTCATGACGAAGTTCACCAGCGAGGCACGAGCCAGTTATATCGCCATTCCGCCATCAACTCGAATAATGTCGCCGGTGATGTACTGGGCTTCGTCAGTAGTGAGAAAAACAATTACTGGAGCCACTTCATCTGGCTCACCGAAACGGCCCTGCGGTATCCAGGTCAACACGGTCTCTTTTTGTTTGTCGGAGATCACCGCGGACGTAGCGGTTGTTATGTAGCCGGGGGCGACCACGTTTACTGTGATATTTCGGGTGGCAACTTCTTTGGCAATCGATTGAGTGAATCCGAAAACGGCGGCTTTTGACGCTGAATAGTTCGACTGGCCTATATTGCCCCGCATTCCCACTACGGACGATACATTTACGATCCGTCCCCACCGGCCTTTGACCATTCCTGGCAAAACCTTATGGGTGCAGTAGTAGGTTCCGAACATATTCGTCTGCATCGTGTGTTCGAACTGGTCGTCTTTCATTCGCAGCAACAGCGAGTCGCTTATCACCCCCGCGTTGTTGATGAGAATTTCGATTGGACCGTGTGCCGCAACGGCTGCATCGATCATCGCCAGGGCGCTCTTTTTATCGGCGATGTTGCCGCCGACGGCGACCGCCGTACCGCCAGCGGACCGAATCTGTTCTACGACTTCTGCAGCCTCTTCTGCGTGCGTGTTGTAGTTGACGGCGACACGGTGACCGTTTGCGGCCAGTCGAATGGCGGTGGCGCGACCGATCCCGCGGGATCCTCCCGTTACCAGCGCACTCCGTGGCTTATTGCCGCTCATTATCCGCTCCCAGTAGTAACTTGCGATTTCATGCGGTCCAACTACTTACTTACCGTCTCTCTTATTCTGTCAAGTTCCGCCTGTTGAGCCTCGATCAACCCGGTGCTCTTTACATATTTTGCTGTACCGATCGCATTCGCCACAGCGTCTACACCCGATGCCCCGTGGCCGACGATTGCGAGGCCGTTTACACCCAGCAGCGGACCGCCACCGAACGCCTCCAGAATATTCATGCGCTCGAATATCTCGTTTGAAAGATTTCTGGATTGCTCAGTATCCCCGAGCACATCTTTTACGTGATTGACTACTGCATTCCCGAGTCCTTCAGTCAATTTCAGCACCACGTTCCCGACGAAACCATCGCATAAAACAACTTCAGCCACACCCCGTGGCAAGTCGTTTGGCTCGATATTTCCGATGAAATTAAGATGGGATGACGCCAGGAGTTCAGTCGCCCCTTTTACAAGAGCGTTGCCTTTGCCATTCTCCGAACCAACACTTAGCAGGGCCACGCGCGGATTTTCGTTGTTGTAGATCAACTTCGACATCACATTTCCTAATGCAGCGAAGTCGACCAGGAGCCCGGGTCGGGTATCGACATTTGTGCCGAGATCGATGATAACGGTGTTCGGGGCATATCCGACTACTGGTCCACCCAGTGCGCCGCGATCAATCCCGTTCAGTGTGCCGAAGACGACAGTGGCAGCTGCGATTGACGCACCGGTCGAACCCATACTGACGAAACCGGCCGCCTTTCCTGCCTTGACGACTCCCGCTGCGACGAACACCGAAGCCCTGGGTTTCACCCGATAAGCCAGGGCGGGGCTTTCGCCTTCGTTAACGACCCCCTCGGCCGGAACAATTTGAATGAGCCGTTTTCCGGGCAGATCGTATTTGTCCAACTCGGCCTGAATGACCGCTTGATCGCCGACGAGTAACACTGCAATCCCGCCACCATCAACCGCTTTCAGAGCAGCGGGAACCGTGACCACCGGGCCATGGTCGCCGCCCATGGCGTCGAGAGCAATTGCAGTTATGCCTTCGGAACTACCTGTCATTAATTAATCCGTCTTGCCGGTTCACGTCCGGCGGCGCATCGGCCGCTGTTCATCTTATTCCAACGGGATCGTTGCTCGCCCGGAAACTGCGTCCGTTCCATCGGGCTTTTTGCAGCCAACATTACAGGTCACGATACGACCGTGATCGGTTTCGTCGATGGAGGTAATCTCTCCGTACGCCGTTACCGTCTCGCCCGGTATCACCGGCGCGTTGAACCGTACCTTTATCTTTCCACCGGAATGCCATGTATTGGGGAACTCGGCGGCCAACATCTCCGTTACCAGTGCCAGACTGAGCATGCCATGGACGATTCGAGTGCCGAACTGTGTTGTGGCCGCGTAGGCCTCGTCAAGATGAATGGGGTTGTGGTCCCCGGATGCAGATGCGTAGTCGTTCACCCTGTCCTGGGCGATGAGACGCTCGAAGCCAGCAAGTGCATCCCCGACTGACCTGGATCGAGTTATCAAGACTGCTCACCGGTAACAATTATCGTGGTCGAGGATGTTCCGATCTCGGCACCGTTGCCGTCTGTGTAGGAAACTGTGACTGTCGCAAAGTGGTTGCCTCGCCGAATCGAATTCGCTGCAAGTTTCCCCCTGGCTTCTACTTTTTCTCCGATATACACCGCTCGTCCCCAGCTAACTTCCTGTCCGGCATGCACCGTTTGCAGGCCACCTGAGTAGAGACCCAGATCGTCGATCAACTCGGTTAGCGCCGCGGCAACGATAATAATTGGAGCCAACGTGTCACCGTAGTCAGGAGATTCGTCGCCCCCGACTGCTGCCGAATACGCGGTGGCCCGCTCACCAACGATCGTCACGTCGTATGGTCCAAATTCATGGCCGATGACCGCGGTAGAAATCAGGGGTTCTGCCAAAAGTTATGCCGGGGCTTTCTGTGCAGGCTTCGTCTAGATGAAATCCAGTAAAGAAGACGCATTCTAGATGTACTCTGTGCGTCGAGCAAAAAAACGATGTGCTGTCGGGAGCGCTGACGGGTCAAACGCCGGAAGTTGCCCCCGAGGACCGCTGCATAGAAATTGCCTCGTCGACAAGCTCTGCGGCCAGTTCGTATGCTGCCGGGTTTCGGAAATCCAATTGCGAAATGGCGAGGACGCGGTACAGCAGTCCCGTCGACACCAGACCAGCGTTGCTATGCCCGACAGCCGGCAGGTCGATCGCCATTGCCTCAGACATGGCAACCGCGGCGTTCATTCCACTGCGATTCAGATACACGCGCGTGAGAACGCGCCCTTTGTGAGTAACGCTGATACCGCTCTTGTCCTGGTTCAATTCGACCCGGAGGTGAGAACGGGGAAGCTCCAGAAGGCTGTATCCGTATTTGAGTGCCTGTTTCCTGGAAACGGTCATTCAGATCTCCCGGTCCCGCACCGAACCTGTACTTTCTAATTCCGAGTATTGGGCGGTGAGCATTGCTGAACAAAGTATAATCCCGGCCCGGCAGGCAGATTGGAAGCAACGGGACCGACACGGTGAAAATTTGAATCTCAAGGGTCAGGTGGCCGTGGTGACCGGTGGCGCGACAGGCAGCGGAAGAGCGAGCGCGGGGAAGCGGGCTGATCGGGGCGCGGCTGTTATGGTCGCTGACATCAACGATTCAGCTTCGGCGGCTACAGCGGCAGAGGTTGCGGAGATTGCGGGGCGATCGGCGTGTTTCCGTGTTGACGTTACCGATGTCGGTGCGTGCTCGGACCTCGCGGCCAAAACCCTGGAAGTCCTGGGTCCGGCCGACATTCTGATTAACAACGCCGGTGTTGCCGGTGCACCAAACTGGCAAAAACGCTCATTTTCGACCGAAGAAGACTGGAAGATGACGTACCGGGTCAACGTGATTGGAATGTCCAACATTGTGACCGCGTTTGAACCGCAGATGGCCAAACGCAGATCCGGGCGAGTTGTGAACATTGCATCGATCGCCGGACGAGAGGGGCGACCTTCTCTCCCGCACTACTCTGCATCCAAAGCTGCCGTAATCAGTCTCACACAGTCGACCGCACTCGAACTCGCTCGCTACAACATCACCGTGAACGCGATCTGTCCCGGTCTGCTCTGGACGCCTATGTGGGAGCAAGTTGGCGAAAGGTATGCCCGCGAGGTGCCTGCCTATGCAGGAATGTCGGCTCGCCAGGTGTTCGACGTTATGATCGCCGATCGAATCCCTATGAAATCAGAACAGACTCCAGAGGATATCGCCGAGACAGTGGTTTTCTTCACCTCCTACGACGCGAAGAACATCACAGGTCAGGCATTAAATGTCGACGGTGGACTTTTCATGCGCTGAGGTGCTTTGCAGATCATGGATTTCGAAGGAAAAACATCTGTCGTGACGGGCGGCGCCGGGGGTATCGGTCGAGGCATTGCGCACGCACTGGCGAGACGCGGGTCGAATGTCTTGATTGCCGACACGAACGAAGAATCGGCGGTTAAGGTCGTCGCGGAGCTGATGGCATTCGGAGCCCATGCGAGCTTCTGCGAGACGGACGTTACAGCGCAATGGTCGACCGACGAGATGGTAGAAGCGGCGCTGGAGGAATTCGGGCAACTGGATGTACTGGTGAACAACGCCGGTGTGGGTGGAGCCAGGGATTTTACTTTTCGAAAAACACCAAATATTGATGATTGGCTTGCTACTTTCGACGTCAACGTCTTTGGAATCGTGAACGGAATTCAATCGGTCGAGAAGTACATGCTCGATCGCGGTTACGGCAAGATCGTAAACATCGCATCCATCGCAGGTCGTAGCGGGGGTGCCGGATTCACTGCATACGGTGCTTCGAAGGCAGCTGCGATAAACGTTTCACAGGCCTGGGCATTCAAGCTTGCTCCCCATGGCATTAATGTGAACACCGTGTGCCCGGGACTAATATGGACACCGCTGTGGGAGAGTATTGGTGAATGGCGTAGCCTGACAAGTCGTCAACACACGGGGATGACCTCGAGGCAGGTATTCGAACGTGCTGTTGCGGAATCGGTTCCGCTGGGACGCGAGCAGACCCCGGAGGATGTCGGCAATGCAGTGGCGTACCTGGCTTCAGATCGGGCCAGGTCGATCACAGGTCAGGCGCTCAACGTTGACGGTGGGATTCGTATGAATTGAACCACAGTTCCGCTGTTTTGGCCGTTCAGTTCGAGACTTCCGAGGGCTGAAAAATGCTCAACCTCCGCTGGTAATCCCCAGCGCTTCGTCAGTCATGTCGGTCAGGATGGCATCCAGGGTCTGGCGGGTGTTCGGACCGATAACCTTCTTCACGATTTCGCCTGAAGTGTTCACGAAGAACTTTTCAGGAATTCCACTCACACCGAAATCCACAGCGAGTCCGCCCGTTTCGTCGATTCCATTGACGTATTCGATACCGTTGCGGGTTATGAACTCCTCAACAGGTCCGACTGAATCCCAGATCGCGATCCCGATGAACTCGACACCTCGATCACGCCAGGTTTTGTAGGTTTCGGCCAGTACAGGCCCTTCCGCGCGGCATGGCGCGCACCACGACGACCAAAAGTCCACGACAACGATCTTGCCTCGATAGTCTTTTAGAGAGACAACGTCGCCTGCAAGTGTTGTCAACTCGAAATCTGCGAATGGTTCGACTGATAGCACGACCTGGCCAAAATTGTCGTTTATGCCCGGCCGCCCCGCCTCGCCGTCATTTTGAAGGACCCCCCAGGCGAAAAGGGCAAGCACGAGCGCGACCGGTATCCCGACGCCTATCAGTACCGAGCGCCTCTGGCTCACTGTTATTTTTCCGGTTCTGCCAACTCTTGGGGCTTCGACGTGTCTTCACTGTCACCGAGATCGGACTTTCCGTGGTTCTCAGATTCCGACATTTCCGACGCCACATCTCGATCGAATTCCAGTGCCAGTCGCGTCAGTTCGCCACGGCGCTCGTTGTAGTCGTCCTCGCCGATCCGCAGGGCTTCGTAGTCTTCGTCCAGGGCTGCAATTTCCGCGACGATATCGGCTCGCGTTGCCGGCTCATCGTCGTCCTCACTGGTTGCCATGTTGCCCCTTTTCGATGAATACAAGGCGTATCCGAGTACAGCCAACAGTGCGATGCCGACCACCCATATGATCACAATCACATAGGTGCGGCCGTTGAAGAAATCGCCCAGCGTTTGCAGGAGTGTAGGTTGTGGCATACCCGTGAACGACAACTCCACATTTTCGTCAGCGGCATAGCCGGCACCTTCGAAGGAATTGAATACGCTATCTGCAACTACCACCGATTCGGCGGAACCGAGGCCGTTTCCAGTGATCGTGCCGCCGCCGTCGGGCAACTGCAGGCGAACAACGTCCGCCCCGTAGGGCAGTTTCAACGTGAACTCGAAGCCATCTCCCTGGTAAGGAATGATGTAGCTCATCAGGATTGCGAAATCGCCAGGGGGTACCGGATTGGTCAGGGCGAACCCAGTTTGGATCTCAAGTACGTTTCCGGCAGGCAACTCTGATTCCACAGTCAGGTCTGAGAAGCCGTCAGGAAGGTTAAACCGCAAGAGATCGAGACCGGTCAATGTGGGATCAGCGAGATCTGGAATCCAAACGTTTGAGCCACGATTGCTGACATTTACTACCGACAGTATTCCGGCCTGGCGTGACCGTGCGTCGATCGTTGGCACCATCATCACATACGAATTGATGGTCAGATCGTCCAACGATGTTGTTGGGTCGTAAATTGTCAGCCGGACGTTGGTCCAATCGTCAACTTCTGCGAGATCGACCGAGGGGGTGTAATCGCCTGCATTAGCGACTACCCGAAAGGTTACCCCAGGGCTTGATATCAGATTTCCGAACGCGAACGTTCCGTCTGTGTCAACGGCTATAGATTTCTGTTCGATGATCTGGCCTGCCTGGTCATTCACCGTAAGGAGTAGCACTTCGAGACCGGCCGGAATCGACCCGCCCTCTGTGCCATTCACGACCACTCCCCTGATCTCGTTTTTGAACTCCTGGGCCTGCACAACGTTGGTGCCGCCAAATGGATCAATGTCGAACGTAACCAGGGCAAGGCTGAAAACCGAGACCACCAGGAGCCGAACCCACCAGGGTCCCAGCACGTTTTTAAGGACGGGCAACGGGGAGAAGTTCATTCCAGAGTGTCTCCGCCTTCGACTGGGCCTGCGGTTTGTTTTCGGATACGGGATATCTCTTGCTCCAATTGTTCGTCTCGATGGGCACCGACTGATCGAGATTCTTCTCGCAGCATCTCGGCCGCCGCTATTCTCAGCTGATCTCGTTGCAGTTGAAAATCAGATTCGGTCAGGTCACCAGACGTGTAGTCGGCTTCCAGATCATTTATTTTGCGATAAATCCTCAGCCGCCCGGCTCGAATTTTCTCGCGGGTTACGAAGGTTTCTGAGGCAAGGCGGTATCGTCTGGGGCCCAGAAACGGGTAAGCGACAACGGCAATGCACAGCAGCGCGAACAACGTACCAATTGCTATCGCCATCAGGTATTGCCTCCTGACGCAGTTCTCGCCAGGTTCTTCGTGGACCGACGTTCGACCGCAGGATGAGGCCAGAGAGCCACCATGGTGCCGATGATGAACACCGGTCCCGAGGCCCACAACCACCACGCAAGCGGGTTGATGCTGACCGCCAGCGATATACGGCCATCGGCAAGGAAATCGCGGGGTATCACATAGAGGTCTTCAACGATCGTAGACCTGATGCCTGATCGCACCGACGCCATGTTGAAATCGACATAAAAACCGTGCCACGGAACGATCGTACCAATGAGTTTATCGCCGGGTCTGGCCGTACTGTCGTCGAGGGTAAATCCATCGGAGCCGAGCGCCCGAGCGGTCGCGATTTCA
>JAQBVG010000055.1 GCA_027623655.1 Chloroflexota bacterium | reverse complement strand
TGTCAGAGTTCGTGAGATCTTGTCGCTGAATCATCAATCAGCAGCACAGGTGTGACCTGACGAACACAGTTGCATCAGGGCCCCATCGTCTAGTGGCCCAGGACACGGCCCTCTCAAGGCTGAAACAGGGGTTCAAATCCCCTTGGGGCTACCATGTAGTAGCAAAATGAAGCGGTCGGCATATTTGCTGACCGCTTTTTGCTATATCCGACCCGGGTATGGCCAACCTATAACCTGACCAGGGCCAACCTGGCCGACGTTGCTCAGGTGAAGGAGAACGGTTTGGTATGTGAACACGGTGGCGGTGGACACGGGATGGGACGCGCCTTCGACGATGCGCCTCAACGCCCCGTAAACCGCAAAACCCTGGTACGAGTTGCGAAACTGTACCGACCATATCGCTCGGCACTAATCACCGTGGCCGTACTAATACTCGTTTCGGCGGTGTTGATGATCGCCACCCCGCTTTTGATCCGTCAGATCATCGATCAGTCCATACCAAATGCCGACAGGAAACAACTCGGGTGGCTTACAGGATGGATGATCGGTCTGGCGGCGGTCGGTGGCGCGATTTCTTACGGCACCAACTACCTGAACACCCGCACAGGGCTCATCGTGATGGAAGACCTCCGGTTGGTGGTCTACTCCCATCTCCAAAAACTGCCGCTTTCATTCTTTACGTCGACTCGTAAAGGTGATCTTCAGACACGGATTTCCAGTGACATCGCGAACACGCAGACGCTTCTCACCGACACCCTCGGTATCATGATTTCGAACTCGGTGATCGTCATTTCGGCGGTCGTGGCAATGCTGATCATCTCGTGGGAGTTGTCGATCGTGGCACTCGTCACGCTGCCGATTTTCACCGTCGCAATGATCAGGGTCGGGCGGCGAAGACGTGAGCTAACCCGTGAAGCCCAGAGATCGCTGTCAGACCTCACCTCGCGAACGGGCGAGACTTTATCGGTGTCCGGCGTGATGCTGTCGAAAACGTTCGGGCGAGAGGCGGACCAACTCATCGAGTTCGAACAAAACAGCGCGGAGTTGACGGTGTTGAGCCTGCGTCAATCGATGACCGGGCAGCGATTTTCGGTCGTCATGCAGTCGTTTTTCACGATGACACCGGCAATGATCTGGCTACTCGGTGGTCTGTTCATCGTTGGTGGCCGGGATACTGTGTCACTAGGCGATATCGTCGCGTTCACTGCAATTCAGGCCAGATTGCTGTTCCCGATGGCCGGCCTGTTCATCCGTGGAGTCCAGATCTCCAGTTCGATCGCCCTGTTCGACCGTATTTTCGAGTACATCGATATCGACCCTCAGATCAAAGATCCCGCAGAACCCGTAGCGGTGAACCCGTCTAACTTTCGCGGTGATATCGAATATCGAAACGTTGGCTTCCGTTACTCGGGAGTCCGGAAGACGGAAAATGCCCACAACGCTGTCGAGTCCCCGTTCGCACTCAGTGGCATCGATTTCTCCGTTCAAAGCGGCGGTCTGGCCGCACTTGTCGGCCCGAGCGGAGCCGGGAAAACCACGGTCGGGTACCTGTTGGCCCGACTCTACGATGTCAGTTCCGGTTCCGTGCGAATCGACGGCATCGACGTAAAAGATATGGCGCAGGCAGATCTTTCAAAACTGATTGGAGTAGTGTCGCAGGACTCATTCTTATTCCATACGACCATTCGGGAGAATCTTGTGTTCGGCAAGCCTGATGCTACCGAACAGGAGATGATCGACGCCACCATAGCCGCGCAGATTTTTGACCTGATCGACCGCTTGCCCCAGAGATTCGAAACGATCGTTGGTGAACGCGGTTATCGATTGTCTGGCGGAGAGCGTCAGCGCCTCGCTATCGCCCGGGTGATTCTGTCGAACCCGCGAATTCTGCTTCTCGATGAAGCGACGAGTTCACTCGACACGTTGTCTGAGCGACTTATCCAGCAGGCACTCACTCGTCTGCGAGAGGGCCGCACGACCGTTGCGATTGCGCACCGGCTGTCGACGGTGATCGCAGCCGATCAGATTCTCGTGATGGACGGCGGAAAGATTGTCGAGCGGGGGAACAACGAAGAGCTACTCCAGCGGTCGGCACTCTACCGCCGCCGGTATGAAGAACAGTTCACAGCAATCCCGTCTCTCGTATAGTTTCGAGCGCGACAGCGGTCTGATTGGGTGTACATTTCCCGCGTAATAGCTATCAGCACGCGGAGCAACATCGATGACATCGAATCCAGGACGCCGGCAACCTCTGAAACCCGTGATGACCCTGCGGCCGCCAAACGACATTATTTTTGAGAAGTCATTCTGGGAAGAGCTGGCTGACGCCGGAATCAACGAAATCGCATTTCAGTGGCTGTGCCTGCTCGACGATGCTGACCTCGATGAGGGCAACATCTACCCCCAGCCCGAGGATGGTCACCCACGAGGATTGGCGGCAGTGGGTGGGGAGCGCGTAAAGCGGGTCCCGACCGCCGCGTTTAATCCAACTCCCGAGTTCTATGAGGGTCTTTCGTGGCAACCACCGACTATGCCCGCACATCTTGGCGGTCACGCAGAAAAGCTGTCAGCAGCCCTCGAGATGGGTCGGTCAATGGGGTTCACGCTCTACGCGGTCGACGATAAAGGCTACTTCCGTCACGGTGGATTCGGCTCAGGCAAGCTCGACACGACACGGCGCGCTCCCAGTTTCACCGATCCTGAAATGCCAGCAATGACCGTGGCACGTGCACGGGACACTGCGAAGAACTTCCCCCAGATAACAGGGCTATTACTCGATGGGCCTGATTTCAAATGGGAGATCAAACCGGGACATCGAGATGATCTCTGGGTCGAGCGGATCGATACGCCCGAGAACAGGGCCTTTGCAGCAACTAGGGGAATGGACTTCCAGGTTGTGCTTGACGGCCGCGACCATTTCAACGATTTTTTGCACGGGCTGAACCCCGATTTCGCTCGGAAATTCATTGCTGAAGCGCCGGGGGCGCTGGCGAACCATGATTGGTGGCGCAATCACCCAAAATTTACCGCCTGGTATTCGTTCAAGCAGGCAGCTGTCGAATGGAGCGTCAGCTCCTCGTACAGGGGCGTAAAAGAGCACCTTCCCAACACGCAGGTGGGCAATTCGTCTCGACTGCCGTTCGCCGAACCGCTGACAGGTCACAACACGATGCGGAAGCAGAAATACATCGATTTTCAACAGCCGAAACAGTACTGGTGGTCTGGCGGTGTTGCCGGATTCAGGGGAACGATCGTCAACTGGGTCGACACCCTCGTTGACTGGAACGACGGCCTCGATCACGATCTGGCGTCAACGTTGTTCGGCTCAATGTTCGACTATCCGATGACCGCCGATTATCCAGTCAGTGCATATAACGGCGAGGCGACCGACGCATGGTTCACCACATCGGTACGTGATCAGACGGCAAAAATGATTGCGAACAGTGGCGGCCCGGAACGCTACCTGCCATGGGTCGGTCTTGAGCACTTCGGATCGAACTGGCTCACCGCGTCCGAACTCGACCGGTTGCTCGCAGAAATGCGGGCACTGGGTGCTACTCGCTACTGCTACTTCATCTACAACTCGATGCAGCCCGAGATCTGGGACGTGATCAGGAAGTACAGCCGGGGTTAATCGAAAATGATGACCGCTGGCTTATCGCAACAGATGCCAGGCTGACTCTGGAACGAATGTTCATATCCGTCTCCGTGACATCACGGTGACTGTTGACTGATGTCATTATTGACGTCATAATGACATCATGGACATCTCATCGTACGTAGAATCACTCCAGAAGAGCCTCAATTCAACCGCAGCTCCCGCCGGAAAAGAGGTCGCCGACGCTGCAGTCCTGCTCTCGCATGCCCTCGAGCCTGCTACCCGGCTGTGTCTCCTTCAGGCCATGGCCGATGCCGCGGACGAGATCACTGCCACACTCAGCGACGCGACAGTTGAAGCCCGGCTTCATGGCCGCGAACTTGAGTTCGTGGTAAGCGAAATCAAACATCCAGACGCCGTACAAATTCCCGCAGATTCCACGAAAGCTGATTCCTCTGACGACGTTGCCCGCATATCGCTGCGTCTGCCTGAATCAATTAAAGAGTCCGTCGAACAGGCCGCTAGGGCCGAGAACATTTCAGTGAATGGATGGCTGGTCCGTGTAATTGCCGCCGCAGTCAATGATGACCCCGACCGCAGTTACAAACCTCACAGGGGCGGACGACGGCGCAGCTTCACAGGTTTCGCGCGCTCATAAAAGTTTGCCTAAAACAGAAATGACTCCCGTTACCACCACCGTCAAAGGAAAATCTTATGCCTGAATTCCCTGGTTCTACGCCACTCTTTATTGACGTCTCCATCGCCTCGGGCTCAGTCAGTATAACTTCCGAAGAGCGTGACACGACCCTCGTTGTCGTGACGCCCTGCAGTGACAGTGAGCATGGTCGCTCTGCGGCAGACGATGTGATCCTCGAAGGCAATCGACTCACCATCGAGACGCATCAGGACAAGAGGCGATGGTTTCGCGACAACCGTATCAAGGTCGACGTGCATGCTCCGATCGACAGTAGCGCTGATGTAAACGTCGCGTCTGCGACTGTCAACTGCCGCGGTCGGTACGGCCGGGTCGATGTGCGTTCTGCCTCCGGTAACGTATCAATTGATGAGGTCACAGGTGACGCGAAAATCCAGACTGCGAGCGGAGACGCCCGGATTGCCGATGTCGGCGGCCAACTGACCGCCAGCACAGCGTCGTGTGATGTCACAGCTGCGACAATCGGAGGTCCTGTCCGGGTGAAAACCGCCAGTGGCGACATCGATATCGCAGCGGCCGGTGGCGATGTGCACTCTAAATCGGCGTCTGGCAATCTGAGGGTTGGCACCGTTCGTGGCGGAACGATATCTGCAAATTCTGCCTCCGGACGCGGATCTGTCGGCGTAGTTTCTGGCATCGGAGTGTGGCTCGACCTGAACTCTCTGTCCGGCAGCATCAACAGCGCCCTCGATGCTGACGACAACACACCACATACTCACGAGCTGACCATCCAGGTCCGAACGGTAAGCGGAGACATCGATATCCTCCGCGCCGCGCTCAAAAACGCCCCCGTGAAAGCGGCCATTTAGCCCTGGTCCCGACGTCCCTTGGACGAACCCCTAGAGAGAGGCTGGCCTGAGCGTGTCGATACTCACGTCGAGATCGATCGCGTCATTCCGATAAATCATGATTGCAAAACTCGCTGGATTCTGGCTGCACGCTGAGTTCAGAAAGCTATGGGTTGGTCAAGCTGTCTCGCTT
Source organism: Chloroflexota bacterium (assembly GCA_027623655.1). Classification (GTDB taxonomy): domain Bacteria; phylum Chloroflexota; class Dehalococcoidia; order Lucifugimonadales; family Lucifugimonadaceae; genus Lucifugimonas. The sequence goes on along the minus strand of JAQBVG010000055.1, from coordinate 10,703 downwards.
GGCAGCGGTCAACTGATGTACATCTCCATGGCAATCACCGCCGTGGTTGTGCTCGATGCAACCCCTTTCCAGATGGGTGTTGTCACCGTAATGCAGGGTACCCCGGCGCTTTTCGGACTGTTTATTGGCGCCTCGACAGACCGCCACCTCAGATTGCCGATAATTGTGGGAGTGGATCTCGGACGGTTCGCGCTTTTGCTTGTGCTGCCTATCGCTTATCTGCTCGACATTCTTTCGATCAAGATGATCTACATTGTGGCATTCGGTATCGCCACAATGGGTATCGTTTTCCAGATCGCTCATCGCTCGCTGTTGCCATCTGTTGTTGAGAGCGATCAGCTTCTCGAAGCGAACAGCAAACTCGAGATCGCCAATTCAGGATCGGTTGCTCTCGGTCCGGCTATTGGGGGAGCGATCGTTCAGTTCATTGTGGCGCCTGTTGCAGTGATATTTAGTTCGGCGCTGTTCCTGGTTTCTGCAGCGTTTTTCAGTCGCATGAAAGTCGACGAAGAAATAGCGGCTAATCGGACAACAAACAGCGCTGGTTGAGAAATCCGTGCAGGGCTCAACTATGTCCGGTCGAGTAAACCGGTTGTTGGTCTGGCCATGTCGGGAGTCAGTCTCGCGTTTTTCTTGGGTGTGTATGGGGAGGTTTCGCTCATTTACTTCGTCAGACGCCTCGAAATCGACGTAGCCCTCATTGGATTGCTGTTCGGAACCGGAAGCATCGGATTAGTTTCTGGGCCGATAATTTGTTCCAGATACAGTGCTCGAATCGGCGTCGGAAGATTGATGACACTCGGTCGTTTGATCGCTGACCTTGGGTAGTCAGCGATACTGATTGCCTCTGGACCGCTCGCGGTCATCGTTCCAGTATTTGCTCTCGCTGCTATCGCATTAGAAGCGAGCTTCGTGATCTACAGCGCTCAACAGGTGAGCCTCAGACAGGTAACACCTATCCACCTTCAAGGCCGAATGAACTCGATCTTCCTGGCGGTCTCGCGAGGTGCTGTACCAGTCGGTGCGCTTCTCGGAGGATTTTTAGGCGAAGAGATTGGTGTACGCAACACCCTGTTCGTTGCCGGATTCGGAGTAGCGTCGTCAGCAATTTGGCTCTTGTTGTTCGGCGTCTGGAGAGTTCGGAATCTTCCGGAAACGAAAGCATCACAACCCAGATCTTGACCCACACCTGAACAGAATCCGAAGTCCCATTGGCTTCCCGAAGGATTCCGGCCTGCCTGAATCACTTCGACGATAGTTTTGAGAGCAAGAGGAAGCCCTGGTTCCAGGAAGCCGCCTAGCTAACTGGTGGTCGTTTGTCGGCCCAGGGGCGGGCCTCCTCGAACGCTGCCGAGGCCGCCAGAACCGTAACTTCGTCCTTCATATTGCCGATGATATGAAGTCCGATCGGCAGACCTCCTGACGAAAAACCCGCGGGCGCCGAGGCCGCTGGATTGCCCGTGAGATTGAACAGATACGTGAACGGTGTAAATCCCCACAGACGGTGAGGTACTCGTTTACCTCCGATTACGTCCGGGGCTTTACCGATATCGAACGCCGGGACCGCAAGCGTCGGTGACAACAACAGATCGTAACTATCGAAGTATTCGTTCACGTACTTCCTGTCCCAGCCGATATTGCAGAGGATTTGCCACATTCGTTCGGCAGACAGCGTGTTCGCTCTGTCCATATACTCCCCGAAATACTCAGTAAGTAATTCCCGATTGTTCTCGAAGTCGTCTTTCGTGGCGTGCAGCCCCTTTATCGTGAAGTAGTCGAAGAACGTCCAGAAAACCTCCTCGTAGTCCGACGGGGTGAACTCGACGGTCTCGACCGTCGCGCCCATCTCCTCGAAAGACCTTGCTGCCTGTTCTGCCACCTCGGCGACTTCCGGATCGACCGGGTTGCCTCCCATATCGGGGGTCCAGCCTATCTTCAGTCCCTTCACGCCTTTGTTCAATGCACTGAGATAGTCCGGAACTTCGTCGGGCAGTGTGTCGAACTCTCCACGCGGGTCATGGCCGGACATCACTGCGAGCGTGATTGCCGCATCACGGACTGTTCGAGATAGCGGACCGGAAGTCGCGTTGTTGACGACGCTGTATCCGGCGTTCCTGGTGAGATTCGCGGCACGCGCCACCCTGCCCTGCGTCGCCTTAATTCCGTAAACACCCGAAAATGCAGCCGGGATCCTGATCGATCCTCCACCATCGCCACCGGGAGCAAAACTGGTCAACCCCGATGCTACTGCAGCGGCAGCGCCACCCGACGAACCACCCGGCGTTTTGTCGGGATTCCACGGATTGCGTGCAGGCGGACCCAGCAGGTTCTCGGTAGTGCCAGCGAATCCATTTTCAGGAGTGTTAGTTTTCCCGGTAATGATCCCACCGGCTTTCACGACTCGTTCGAGAGGAATCGAATCCGTCTCGGCTACGTTGTCTTTGTACGGAAGCGAGCCATGCGTCCACCTGACGCCGGCCATTGGCTCGGTGTCTTTGTAGGGCACAGGGATTCCATGAAGTGGACCGAGCGGGTCGCCGCGTAAAACCGCAGATTCCGACTTTCGTGCGGCGTCCATTGCCCTGTCTGAAATTCTGGTGATAAAAATTCCAAGCTGTGGGTCAAGTTCGTCGGCCCTTCGGAGGTGGGATTCCATTAGCTCGACGGGTGAAATCTCCTTCGAGCCGATCATCTCACGGAGTTCGTACGTCGGCATGAAGCCAAGTTCTCGATCAGATGTCATCGTGCCCTGCCCTCCGGACGTCATGGTGATACCCCGAGGCCGGTCGAAGTTCTAGGGACAAAGCAACTGGCGTGCCGGGTGCTGGCAAACTCATTGAGCTTTCATAGCTGCAATGAACGATTCGGTCGGCTCTGCGGGAAGAGTTTCGGTTTCTATTGTTCCGCGAGCACCCAGATCGACGGCTAGCCGACTCATGTGTGCGTTGTCGGGAGCTTCGATAACGGTCGCAAAGTCGTAGCGACCAAGCAGCGCATACTGAGAAACAACCTTACAGCCCTTCTCTTCAATCTCAATGTTTACCTGCAAGATTCGATCGGGGTCGTGTTTTACCCGGTCGCGACCGCGTTCGGTCAGCTTCGACAGCATCAGGTAGTAGGGCATCGTTTCAACCTCAGTTCGTTTTCGCCAACTTATTGTTGTTGGTCACTCCATCTTCGATCCAACAAATCGGGAGAGCGCCCTGGCCGTTGGATCGGTTCGCACATTCACGATCGCCGGAACTCCCGCATCAAATGCCCGTTCAAGTGCAGGCCGGATGTCTTTCGGATCCTCGACAAGCTCTCCGTGCCCGCCCAGTGCCTCGGCTACCTTGTCGAACCGGGTGAAGCCCAGTTCTCTTCCAGGTTTTCTGATTCCCTCAACTCTGGCGGTCCACCCTTCGTTGTTAGAAACAACGATCACAATCGGCAGGTTATGACGTACTGCGGTATCGAAGTCCTGGATGTTCAGCCCCAGCGAACCGTCACCGTGCAGGGCGACTACCTGTTTGCTCGGTTTGGCGATCTTCGCTCCCAGAGCGTACGGGAGGCCTACCCCCATGCAGCCTGAGGGTCCGGAATTCAACCTGTGGCCGGGTACGAACGTTGGCACCGACTGCCGCCCGTAGTGAAGAATCTCGTTTCCATCGACAGCCAGGATCGCGTCGCGGTCCATCACTTCTCTCAACTCTTTACAGAGCCGCAGTGGGTGGATCGGTCGTTGCTCTGAGTTTTCGAGCGGGGCTACCCGCTCACGGCGCTCCAGATCAGCCGCCCTTAGGGACTCAATCCATGGAGACTTCGCTTTCGATTCGAAACCTGTGCGCTCGGCTTCGTCCACCATTTGCCTGAGCACTGATTTCGCATCACCTTCGATCCCGATATCGATCGACCGGTTGTGCCCCAGTTCTGCACCGTGAATATCAATCTGAATAATCTTCGACCCCGGGGCGATCCTGCTACCGAATGTCATCATCCAGTTAAGACGGGTCCCGGCAATCAACACCACATCGGCTTTCTGAAACGCCCCTGATCGCGCGGCCGGGAACGACATTTCGTGGTCGTCTGGTAACAGACCTCTCGACATTGGCGAGGTATAAAACGGTATCCCCATCCGTTCGACCAACTGCCTGAGCTCGTCATAGGCCTGCGACCACCAGACTCCCCCGCCAGCGAAGACCATGGGGCTTTTCGCTTCCGCCAACATTTTCACGGCATTTTTAATGAGTTCTGGATCACCGGCAGGACGAGCGTTGCTGGCTGAACGGGACGGTGCAACGGCGTCGGCTTCTTCGACTTTGCCGTATAGAACATCTTCGTTGCAGTCTATGTAGACAGGTCCCGGTCGACCGGACGTGGCGATACGAAACGCCGCCGATACGTGCTCCGGGTACCTGGCGGGATCGGTCGGTCGCATGACCGCTTTCGATATCGGCTCGAAAACACTAATCTGGTCGACTTCCTGAAAACCGTCACGGCCGAAATCCGAGATAGGCCCGGCGCCACCCAGGGTGATCATGGGAGCACAGTCGGCCCACGCGACGTACTGACCGGTCAGTAAATTCAATGTTCCGGGACCCGATGCGGCGGTTGTCACACCCGGTTTGCCGGTTACCCGTGCGTAGCCGTGGGCCGCCATCGCGGCGGCCTGTTCATGGCGAAAATCGATCGTCTTTATTCCGAAGTCCTCTGAATTATTGACGATTTCGTAGTTCGGTCCACCCATTAAGAAAAAGAGATGTTCGACCCCTTCTTCTTTGAGTGTGCGGGCTAAAAGATAACTGCCGTCTACTTCCATGTCGTTTCTCAGCTACTCCGTCGATTTGGTATGCACCGTAAGTCGCGCAACAGAATACGCCACACGGCGTGATTATTTGTGTCGTGAAAGGCTGGACGAGAGCCGCTTTGCGTGTTCATCCTGCGACTCTGCCAGGCGTGCAAGCACCCCGGGCGGTTTCGTTCCCGCGAGTTTTGCCGCTTCCGAAATCAGCACGGTACCTCCGACGAAATCGTCTTTTGAAATAAACTCGCACTCGACGCCATTCTCACCCCTGTTGTGCCATGCGCCGAGCGGGAACGCTGTGCCCGTAACCGTGTATCCGTGCGCCTTGAACGCCGATGCCTCGCAACCACCGGCGCTCATTAGTTGCCTCTGAAACTTGATGTTCGGATATGACGTTCTGATCTTCTGAACCGCCTCGCTGAGATAGGCTTCAGCCTGGTAGTCAAACGTCGATGCACGATCGCCCGTCCGTATTACGACGCCCCCACCGATCTCCGCCCCGGGGAGGGCGGAGCTGGTTTCGACGGAAACTACAATAGTGTTTTTCGGGAAAAGTTCGTTTTTCGCTGCGAGCTGGGCACCTGCAAGACCGACTTCTTCGGCCCTGGTAAACAGACCATACACTGTTCCATCGGTAGGTATCCCAACCACAGATTCGAGCGCAGCCAGGATTGCGGCACAGCCCGCCAGATCGTCAGCAGCCCGCATTTTGATAATGCCATCGTCGAGCACAAAATCAGGCAAGTCCGGCACAGCCCGAACAGGAAGTACCCCCAGATCAGAGTCGGTTTCTAGCCTTGCGTACACAGTACGAGTGCCAAGCCAGCCGTCCGCCTCCCGGGACCTGGCATAGTCATCCGCAGGAGCATCGGAACCCGTTATCGACGCGGAAATTCGCTCGCCCTCCGCGTTTATTACCGATATGGAGGTGCCAGGCCGACCCGCATATATCCCGACACCACCAAGCGCGTTCAGCGTGATGTTTTCTCCAACCCGGGCGACAACCTCGTAACCCGGATGATCCATATGTGCGACGAACGCTATCCCGGGCGCCTGGGGGTCCGTGCCTTTTTTGGTGGCCAGCACGTTCCCCCACGGGTCGGCGGTGACCTGCAGTCCAGCCGACTCGGCTCGTTTTGACAGGTAACCGGCGGGACCATCCTCCCAGAAAGAAGTGGCAGTGAACTTTCCAAGATCGGAGAGAATTTCCATGGCACTGAGTTCGATTCGGTTTAGATCGGTGGTCATTGGGTCTCTCGGTCTGTTGGCATGTCTGCTTCGCGGAGCAAGATCGGTTATTTGATTCAGGATCGAAATGCCGAAATGAAGCATACGGACGCCTTTGCTATTTGGCACTCTTCATTGGCGGACTGGTGTCAGATAGCGTACTTTGGCTCGGTTCGGGTTCTACAATGCGCCCGTTCTTATCAAGACAAATTACCAGGCAGATGTGAGGCATACCGTCATGCCCGAAGTGCTCGTTTTTTCTGGTCCCGCTCTACCTCTGCTCGCCATGGCAGAAGAGATGAAACCCGCAGGGTGGAATCTCCACGTGAGGACCCGGGATTCTAAAAATTCCGAGGTTATGGATGCCGCCGGGATGGCTGACTTCATCCTCGTATTCGGTCACGGTGTTTCTGACGATGTGTTGCGTAAGGCGGAGAAAACCAGGCTGGTCCAGTTGTGTTCAGCCGGCTTCGACGGGATTAACCTCGCACTCGCCGGCGAGATGGGCATTCCGGTGGCCAACAACGGTGGAGCGAATGCGATCCCGGTGGCCGAGTTCGCAATAACCCTCTTGCTCTCGACCATTAGACACCTGATCGTTACAGATGGCGATACGCGCAAAGGTGACTGGATGCGTCCCGAGGTCGACGGACGCGATACCCACGAGTTGTTTGGGACGACTGTCGGGATTATTGGTGCGGGCCGGATCGGGAGTACGGTAGCCGGCATGCTCCGTGGATTCGAAACCACTACCCTCTACACAGACGTGCGTCGAAGCGAAAAAGCCGAAGGATTCGGAGCTTCGCGTGTCGATCTGGACGAGTTGCTCGAGCGTTCAGATGTGGTGACGTTGCACACGCCTCTGAACGCCAGTACATATGGCCTTATCGGCGAACGGGAACTCAGGCTAATGAAAAACTCAGCGCTGTTGATCAACACCTGCAGAGGTCCTGTCGTCCAGGAAGGTGCACTTCACAAAGCGCTGGTCGACGGCGAAATCTGGGGCGCAGGACTGGACGTTTTCGAACAGGAACCAGTCGATCCCGGTAACCCGATCCTCAAACTCGAGAATGTTGTAGTGGCCCCTCATGTAGCCGGTAAGAGTTACGAAAGCTACCCGAGAAGAGTACGATTCGCCTTCGACAACATGGTGAAGGTTTGGGGCGGTGGTGAGCCGGACAGCATCGTGACTCTAGAATAACTGCGCCACCCCGGCGCCTTTCAACTACCAGTCCATCTACAACAAGAAATTCCGATCAAAAATGAGTCCAGACGCAACAGATATTCGTGTGCTATTTCTCGGTCCGCGGGGCCCCCGTGCCAGGGGAATGAATTTCGAGCCACAGAGCCGAGCAGCCAAAACACTGGGGGCGGAGTTCGTCGTGTACGACGGCGAAAGTGACGGCGAGTTGATTGAAGCCCTCAGGGATGCCGATGTAGCGATGAGCCAGGGCCACGGCATAGACCCCAAGTTGTTTTCACATATAGGGAACAACGGACGCTGCAAGGGCCTCGTTTCGTTCGGTCACGGCTATGACGGTATGGACCTAAATACGGCGGTCGAAAACGGTGTAATTCTCGCCAATACGGCTTCGTTCGGCACCGAGGAAGTCAGTAACCAGACGATGATGCACTTCCTTGTCTGTTCTCGAAAATTCGTGCTCCACGACAAACTGGTCAAGAGCGGTGTTTGGACCAGGGAACACCTCGCACCGATGGGCCACATAGTTGGTCAAACATTTGGAATCATCGGACTCGGCGACATCGGCCGCACGGTCGCTCGTAAAGCCCGTGCATTCGGGATGCACGTGATCGCGTACGACCCGTTTGTCTCTTCGTGGGACGCAAAAGAGTACGGCGTCGAAATGGTCGCTACCCCTCTCGACATTGCCAGGCGAGCCGACTATGTATCGCCTCACACTTATCTGACCGAGCAGACCCACCACATGGTGAACTCGAAGTTCTTCGACCTGATGAAGCCCACCGCATACCTGATCAACTGCTCACGTGGACCGGTCGTCGACGAAAAAGCGCTCATCGAAGCTCTGCAGCAGAAAAAAATCGCAGGCGCAGGATTGGACGTGTTCGAGCACGAACCAGTTGACCCCGGTAATCCGCTGTTGAAGATGGACAATGTTTCAGTTACAAACCACTATGCCTCGTACAGTGAGGTGGCCTGGGAACGGGCGAACACACAACTTGGGGAAGAGGCCATGCGAATTGCGCTGGGTTACTGGCCCATGTCGCTGATAAATCCCGATGTTCGATCGACGGTCGAACCACGCAACTGGGCGGTCAGCTGGGAGGTAATGTTCGCCGAACAGGGGAAGTGATTTTTATCGTTTGAATGGCCCGTAGATTCCGGGCCCTGTTACCCGCTGGATTTGATGATTTCCGGAGTGGAATAAATGACAAAACAACGTGTTGTAGTACTTGGACCAACCACCGACGACCCGCTTTATCATGAACGGGCCGAAATGGCCGATCTCGACGTCGAGTTCGTACAGGAAGCGCCAAAATCCGAAGGTGAGGCAATCGAAGCAGTGCGTGGCGCCGATGCCATCATGTTGCGAGGTGGCTGGGGAACCGAACAGGTGATTCGAGCCGCTGATTCCGCGAAAGTGCTGGCTGTTTACTCCCACGGATTCAATCACGTTGATGTCGAAGCGGCGACCGACATGGGAATCATCGTTACGAACGGTGCGGGCATGTGTGCCGAAGAAGTTTCCAATCAGGCCGTAACGATGGCCCTTGCTCTGCACCGTCAGGTTGTTCAATCGACAAACACGATGCGTCGTGGCGTCTGGGAACGTTCAGGTTACTGGCCGATCGAGCCAATAGATCTGGCAAACCTGGGAATCATCGGATTCGGAAATATCGGCCGACAGGTAGCCCGAAAACTCGGACAGGGTTGGCGGATGGAGACTCTCGTTTACGATCCATACGTCGCACCCTGGATCACCAAGGAGTACAACGTCGAGCAGGTTTTTGAGCTCAACGAGCTTTGTGAGCGATCGGACTACATCATCATCGTCGTGCCTTTGAATTCCGAAACGTTTCACATGATCGGTGAAGAGCAGTTCAACCACATGAAGAAAACCGCTTTCTTCATCAACGTGTGCAGGGGTTCGGTTACCGACGAGTCGGCACTGATCGACGCGCTTCAGCAGGGTAAAATTCGCGGCGCAGGTCTCGACGTGTTCGAACAGGAGCCCTGCGACCCGAAAAACCCGCTTCTCCAGATGGAGAATGTCATCACAGCGCCACACATGGCGGGGTCGTCAACCAGGAGCGGGTGGTTGTCACGTCAACGAGCTTCTCAACAGGTCGCCGCGGTATTGAGGGGTGAATGGCCGAGCGCCGGGCAGAATCCTGAAGTTACCGCGAAACTCGAGCAGAAGCGGCGTATGCCAGGATCTGCAGGCAAAATCTACGGTCATGGAGAGTAGTTAGCCCTGAAGAACCAGAAGCCGGCGGAATACAAAAAGCCGACGGATTTTTGTATTCCGAATTATTCCCGCATAACAGGAACCGCAAGTGACACGAAAGCTCCGAATCGCCACTCTAGGGATTCACCACGAAACCAATACGTTTGCCAGCAATAAGACCACCCTGGCCGAATTCGGAACCTCTGGTCTGCAAACATACGCAGTGCAGCGTGGTCAGCAGTACTACGACATGCATGAGAAGTCCCAGACTTCGATGTCGGGCTTTATCAGGGGTGCCGAGAAGCACGGTTTCGAACTTGTACCGTTGATTTTTGCGGCAACGGATCCAGCAGGCACGATCGCTGACGAGGTGCTGGAGACACTCGGGGGGGAGGCCCTGGAAATGCTTCGGGACCTGGGACCTTTCGATGGGGTACTGCTGAATCAGATGGGTGCCGCAGTATGTGAAAGCTACCCGGACATGGATGGTGAACTGGCCCGCCGAGTCCGCGAGACAGTAGGACCGGAAGTGCCGGTGGTTATGACTCTCGACCTGCACGCAAACGTCTCGAGGCAGATGGCGGAACAGACTGACGCCCTTGTCATATACAAGACCAACCCACATACCGACGCTGTGCCCCGAGCGCTTGATGCCTGCGATCTGATCGTACGCATGGCCACCGAAAACTGGCGACCCGCGAAGTGGCTCGAACAACCGCCAATGGTCGTGGGGATTTTTCGGCACGACACCCGCGAAATGCCAATGAAGGCGGTAATCGACGATCTTGAAACCGTGCTGGCGCGTCCGGGAGTCGTTGGTGGCTCAATAGGAGAAGGCTATCCCTGGTCGGACGTGTATGAAAGCGGGCTCGCCGTCTACGTACTCCACGAAGACTCGGTCGAGGACGCAAGAGATGCAGCTAGATGGATAGCTGAACAAGCATGGGAAAATCGCGAAGCGCTTTACTCGCCGGTTGGCCCATCGGCAGCCAAGGCGGTCGAGTACGCGCTAAAGGCGAAGAACGGGGCCGATTCAAAAGCCAGTGAAGGACCGATCGTCTTGCTCGATGTCGGGGACAATATTGGAGCAGGAAGTTCAGGCGACAGCACGTTTCTACTTGCAGAGGCCGTAAGACAGGGTGCGAAGTCGTGGCTGCAGACGGTGCGGGACCCGCAGGCTATTGCTACCTGCCTCGAAGCCGGAATCGGATCGACGGTAACGGTGAAAATAGGCGGTAAAACCGACGAACTTCATGGCGATCCGG
>JAQBVG010000054.1 GCA_027623655.1 Chloroflexota bacterium | reverse complement strand
AATAGATCTCCTCAGCAAATGAGGAACGATGTTATTCTGCCCCGGCGCTGAGTTCTGACAGAACCGTTGGTATTCATTTGAACCGGGAAACGTGGCTTTGAGGAAGGCCTTTTTGCCGTTGTTGAGGCGGAGTCGGTAAGTTGGGGAGAGTCCGTATCCGCCCCAGATACGCATCGCCCTTGCGACGGGGGAGACGAGTGTTTTTGTTACCTGTTCCCGGACCGCGGCCGGGACGGAGCGCCATTCGGGTTTTGGTTCTACCCCTTTTCTGGACATGGCCCCAGACTACCCTGATGGACGTTAGGGCAGGTAGTCATTTATGGGGTGTATGGGTGTAGATGGCGCGTTGAACTGGGGGCGTGAATTGGCGTCTGGGGGGCACTGCCCCTCACCATGAGCCCTCGCCACTTATGACAGGGCTCGCCGTCGGGTAGCGATTTGCTCCTGGCTAAACTTTTAACCCGCGGTCTTCCGGGAAGCCGAGCATCAGGTTCATGTTCTGAACCGCCGCTCCCGAGGCGCCTTTGCCGAGGTTATCTAGCTGGATGACGATCAGGACGTGGCCGAGAGGATTCGGGATTACCGAAAAGTCGATCCGGTTAGTGCCGTCGGCGGCGCGGGGATCAAATGCGGGATCGGCGTAGGTGAGTGCGTGTTCGATCGGGTGGACCCTGACGAATTTTTCGTGGATGTAGCGCTGATCGAGAACTTCCCAGATGTCGTTCGCCGTGACGTTTTCGGGCAAGACTGCTTTGTGAAGCGGAATTTCAAGACGCATTCCCGTTATGAACGGTCCAACAGACGGCATGAATTGTGGTTCATGGGTTAGCCCGGAGTATTTCGTCATTTCTGGGACGTGTTTGTGTTTCGTGTGCAGTGCGTAGGGCGATTCGAACGGCAGGTTTGCGAGTTCTGGTTGGCCGCCTTCCCACTTTTCGATAAGTTTTTTTCCGCCGCCCGAGTAGCCGGAGAGGGCGTGGACTGTTACTGGCGCGTCCTGATCAAGCAGTCCGTTCTCTACGAGTGGGCGGATGCTGAGGATGACCCCGGTCGGGTAGCAGCCGGGGTTGGAGACGGCGTTTGAATCGGCTATTTTCTGGCGCTGAACAGGGTCCATTTCGGGGAGGCCGAACACCCAGTTTTCGTCAACACGGTGTGCCGTCGAGGTATCGATTACTTTCGTGTTTTCTTCTACCGCCCATTCGGCGGCTTCGATAGCCGCGTCGTCGGGGAGGCAGAGGATCGCGAGGTCGGCGTCGGCGATGGCTGCGCGTCGCATTTCCGGATCGCGGCGGTCGCCTTCGGGCAGGATCGAGAGTTCGATGTCGCCGCGCTGCACCAGCTGGTCCTGGATTCTGAGTCCGGTGGTGCCAGCTGAGCCGTCTATGTAGACCTTAGGTGCGGGCAAATTTCTCGTCGCTTCTGGATTCGCCGTTGTTGAGCCAAACGATAATTATGGTGCCGTAGTGTGTTCAGTTCAACATGTTGGGCTGGCGTTGCCAGGTTTACCGGGTGGTCGGGGTGTGTCGGGTGTTGATCAATGAAGGATCAAACCTTGTTGCTCCGGCGTGCACACATGGTTCTTATGTGACACCACCACCGGTGTTTAACCGTCTGTTTAGTAGCGTGATGTCGTGGCGTTAGTGTTGTTCTATCGGGAGCCGTGTAGTTACTTTGTCCGCCCAGCCATGTTTTACGGTTATTTTAGCTTTGCGGCTCAGTTGCAGCCTTCATATAATGGAATTTCCGATTTCATAAGATAGTCGGAAGATCATTTGACCGAGGAATTCGTATTGGCGACAGCAGACACCCCAGATAGTCAGGCGGAGACTCCAAAATTGGAGCAGCCTGTTGAACAGAATAGCGACGCACCAGAAGCCACACTGGTTTCAGAAACCCCCTCATCACCCGTAGTAGAAAACCCGGCGACCGAGGCGGCAGCTCCGGTAGTTACCGCTTCCGCAGTTCTAGAGGGATCCGCCCCGGATCCTGCTGCCCCGGATTCTGCAGCGACGGAAGCCCCCGTTGCCGAAACGCCGTCAGAAGCCGAGGCACCAGTGGTCGTTGGATCTGCCGAGGTGCTGGAAGCTGCACCGCAGGCCGAGACCGCAACTGAGGCGGCTGAATCGGTGGGTAGCACGGCCGTGGCCGTAGCTGAAAAACCCGAGAGCGAACTGACGATGGCTGACCTCCTCGACCAGTATCTCCCTTCGAAGATTCTTCGACGTGGCGAGATCATCGATGGCCGGGTTATGAGCCGTAAGTCTGAGGGCATCCTTGTAGATATTGGCTACAAGTCAGAGGGTTTTGTGCCCACGAAGGAAATGCGATCGATCGCATCGGAAACCGCGAATGCTCTGTCGGTTGGCGACGAGATCATCGCTTATGTAATAAATCCTGAGGGTTCTGAAGGTTCGTCGATTCTTTCCATCGATCGCGCACGTGGCGAACAGGGGTGGCGAATTCTTGAGAAGGCCATGGACAACAACGAGTCGTGCAAGGGTGTTATCACGGGGTCGAACCGTGGTGGTGCCGTTGTTGAGTCGGAGGGTGTCCAGGGCTTCGTTCCGCTCTCGCAGTTGGTCGGTCCGGCACGAGAGCTCTATGTACCGGGTGGCGAGCCGCCGAAGGAAGGTTTCATCGGCATGCAGGTCGAGTTCAAGATTATTGAACTTAACCGGCGTCGCAACCGTGCGATCTTCTCGGAGCGTGCTGCGCTCCAGGCGTGGAAGCAGATACAGAAGATGCGCCTGGTCCAGGAATTGACTGAAGGGGAGATTCGCCGGGGCCGCGTTGCTGGCATCTCAAACTTTGGTGCGTTCGTAGACCTTGGTGGAGCCGATGGCCTTATCCACATATCAGAACTTTCGTGGGAGCCGATCAAGAGCCCAGACGAGGTTGTGACCGTTGGCTCGGAAATCGATGTATTCGTGCTACGTGTTGACCGGGAAAACCTGAAGATTGCGCTGAGTTTGCGTCGCCTGCAGCCCGAACCGTGGGACGAGATCGAGGCGAAGTTCGCAGTAGGTCAGACGGTTACCGGAACTGTTACGAAATTGGCCAATTTCGGTGCATTTGCCCGCATCGATCGCGGCATAGAAGGACTCATACATATAAGCGAACTTTCTCACCAGGTGATCAAGCACCCGCGAGATGTGGTCAATGAGGGCGACGAGCTCGAGTTGAAAATCATCAGAATTGAGCCTGAACGTCGTCGTCTTGGTTTGAGCTTAAAGCAGACAATCGATGGCGGTGACGTGGTTGAGAGTGAAGAGGCTGGAGCGACGGACGACGGTTCGGATTTCGGAGACATTTTCGAAGACAACGAGTAGTACTCAGAACTGCAGCAGCAGTTCCTAGAAAAGGGAAGCTAAATGCCGAGCAGATTTGAAAAGTTTTCTGAGAGGGCCCGAAGGGTTCTTTCACTGGCGCAGGAAGAAGCACAGCGCTTCAACCACAACTACATCGGAACCGAGCACATTCTGCTCGGTCTCGTGAGAGAGACGGAAGGTGTAGCCGCGCGAGTACTTTCAAATCTGAACGTTGAGTTGGTTAAAGTTCGTTCCGCGGTCGAGTTCATTATCGGCCGCGGAGAACGCCCGACTCCCGGCGAGATCGGCCTCACGCCCCGTGCGAAGAAGGTCATCGAACTGGCTGTTGACGAGGCCCGTCGGCTGAATCACAGCTACATCGGCACGGAGCACCTGCTGATAGGTCTCATGCGCGAAGGTGAGGGTGTCGCGGCCGGTGTGTTGGAGAGTCTTGGCGTGAGCCTGGAGAAGGTGCGCGGGGAGACTAACCGCATTATCCAGAACCAGGCATCGGGCCAGGGTGGAGGCGTCTCTTCGGCGCCCCGCTCAAGCAGGACGCCCACACTCGATGAACTTGGAGTAGACCTGACGAAGCGCGCCGCCGATGGCGAACTCGACCCGGTGGTCGGTCGCGATACCGAGTTGCAGCGGGTCATTCAGATTCTGAGTCGGCGTACGAAGAACAATCCAGTTCTTATCGGTGAGCCTGGCATTGGCAAGACCGCGATCGTTGAGAAACTGGCTCATCTTGTGATTGCGGGCGATGTGCCGAAGACGCTACAGGGCAAGCGGGTCGTGACACTCGACATGGGTGCGCTGGTCGCCGGAACCAAGTACCGCGGTGAGTTTGAGGAACGCCTAAAGAAGGTGATCAACGAGCTGAAGACCGCGGGTAACTGCATCCTGTTCATCGACGAGATGCACACGATGGTCGGAGCCGGTGCCGCCGAAGGTGCGGTTGACGCTGCGAACATCCTCAAGCCGTCGCTGGCACGTGGTGAGTTGCAGGTTGTTGGCGCAACGACACAGGACGATTACCGCAAATATGTTGAGCGCGACCCGGCGCTGGAGCGTCGTTTCCAGCCGGTCCTTGTCGAGGCTCCCGATGTGATAACGACCGTAGAGATTCTTCGGGGCATTAAGGGTGCGTACGAAAATCACCACGACCTTGAAATCACTGAAGAAGCGATTATCTCTGCAGCACAGTTGGCTGATCGCTATATCGCCGACAGACAGTTGCCTGACAAGGCTATCGACCTGATCGACGAGGCAGCTTCACGTGTGCGAATTAGACACTCGACCGTCCCGAAGCCGCTCCGCGAGGCGCAGAAAGAGCTCGAGGCGGTCCGGCGCGAAAAAGACGAGTCGATTACGGCTCAGAAGTACGAAACTGCTGCTGAGTTAAGGGATCGCGAATTGAAGCTGGTCACCAGGATCGAGCAGATGGATGCAGAGTGGAAGAAAGAGAATCCCGGCCTTGGTGAGGCAAAGGTCACAGCCGACGACATTGCTGAGGTCGTTGGGATGTGGACGCATATACCTGTTACTCGGCTGGATATGGAAGAGAAAGAACGCCTGATCAAGATGGAAGAGGCATTACGCCTCAATGTCGTTGGTCAAGATGAGGCGCTCAACGTCATATCTAAGGCCGTTCGTCGGTCGCGAGCGGGTCTGAAGGATCCGAAGCGCCCGATTGGTGCGTTCCTCTTCCTGGGTCCGACGGGTGTCGGTAAGACTCACAGTGTGAAGAAGCTTGCCGAGTACATGTTCGGTGAAGAAGACGCCATGATCCGGCTCGATATGTCGGAGTTCATGGAGAAGCACTCGGTCGCACGTCTCATCGGTGCACCTCCCGGATACGTCGGTTTCGACGAGGGTGGTCAGTTGACCGAGGCTGTGCGTCGTCGTTCCTACTCGGTGATCCTGTTCGATGAAATCGAGAAAGCTCACCCGGATGTGTTCAATGTCCTCTTGCAGGTGTTTGAAGATGGTCACCTGACCGACTCAAAGGGCCGCCGGGTAGATTTTAAGAACACGATAATCGTGATGACGTCGAACCTGGGATCGAACTTGATCCAGAGCAGCGGCGGTCTCGGCTTCAACCTGAGCAAGTCGGGTCCCGAGGCGCTCGATTACGAGCGTGTGAAGGAACGTGTCCTGGAGGCGGTGAAGGATCCTCGAAATGGCTTCAAGCCCGAGTTCCTGAACCGCATCGACGCTACAGTCGTGTTCCGGCCTCTCGACCGTGAGCACATCCTTGAGATTGTCGACATCATGTTGAAAGAACTCCAGGGACGCGTGCTTGAGCACGGACTGGTGTTGCAGGTGACGGATGCGACCCGGAACTACCTTGCCGAGCGTGGGTTTGACCCGAAGATGGGTGCCAGGCCTCTGCGCAGGTTGATTCAGGACGAGGTCGAGGACCAGCTATCGGAGAAACTGCTGAGGAACGAGTTCGATGCGGGCGATATCGTTGAGTTGGATATCGAGGATAATGCGATCGTAGTGCAGGTCCCGAAGAAGAAGGCTAAGGCCCGCAAGGCCAAGGCGGGTGGTGGCATAGACCTGGACGACCTGGACCGGTGACTTCCGGGTAGGCGGTGCGGGCGATTCTGCCTACCCGACTCGGCGGGAGTCAGAGGTCGCATGTTCCTGCGCCCAACTACGAATGTACGCCCGGTGAGAAACGGTACCCGCGGCGAATTGAATAGAGACTACTAAAGGGAGAGCTTTGGCTCTCCCTTAGATTTTTAAGGTGACTAGCTGTAGTTCCCACAGACGTTGTTTACAGTCTCGATGCGGGTACTGCCCCTCCGATACCGCCGTGTGGTCGTCGACGATTGTAGTAGTTGATGAAGCGTTGGAGTGCATTTAGCCGCTGTCGATTCGAGTGGAATGGTCGCGAGTATGCCCATTCTTGTTGCAGGGTTCGGATGAACCGTTCTGCCTTCCCGTTCGTCTGGGGACGGAACGGGCGTGTTCGCTTCAGCCGCACAGAATGTGTTCGTGCCATATCAGCGAAAACGTGTGAGATGTAGTTTCCGCCGTTGTCGGTGAGGATGCGCTTGACTGTCACACCGTTTGCACGATAGAAGGCGAGTGCACGTTCGAGAAACTCTGCTGTGGTTACTCCCTTTTCATCGGGGAGTGCCTCCACATACACGACACGGGAGTGATCATCGATCGCCACATGTAGATAGTCATGGCCGAGAGGTCGTTTCGAGTGCGGTCCAGATTGGGTTTCAGCAAAGCCTGGTGCGAAGCGCTTACCTCCGCCATCGGGTATGCGGCCAAGTTTCTTCACATCGAGATGAAGCATGTCTCCAGGTGAAGCGTGTTCGTAGCGAACTATCTCTCGTGTTACACGGTGCATCCATGCCAGTCGGTTGAGACCAGTGCGCTTTAGTACGGCATACACAGTAGAACGAGGTATTTTCAGCTGCCAGCCGATACGATGTGGCCCCCAGCTGCGCTTACGCCTGAGCCTGCAGATATTCCGGACGATCCGGGCTGGTGTAAGCAGCGGACTGCTGAGAGGTCTGGAGCTGCGGTCAAGTAGGCCGGATTCTCCTTGCTCCTTGAATCTGCGCACGTACTTCGAGACAGTGGCGCGGGATACACGGAACTGCCTCGCAACCTCGGCCTGGGACCAGCCAGATTCGACTTGCCGGACCATTTCAAGGCGCGCACGAACTGTCAGCCGGGCGTTACGATGCAACACGGGGGAACCTCCTGCTACTAACTGTGTTTTTCGTTTACAGCAGTAACGGTGAGGTTCCCCATCACCTGCTAACAACCTCTATGGGAAGTACAACTAGCACCAAAGCGCAAGAGGGGGTCCAGGTGAGGATTGTTTTCGTATTGACCCATGCTAAACGACATGCATTGAGACTAGAAGACGAACGCTCATTAATGAGTATGTATAAAACCTAATATAACTAATTGTTAATAACGATATATAGAAAACTACTAATTCTATGTATAAGTAAAACACATGCGTAGACTATGAAATGCATAATATCATAACTTGGTTTTTTTCAAACTGGCCCACGGCCGGTTGTTCAACAGATAAACCGCCGCAAGGCATGCTTTATACATCGCAGCCAATCTTTTAGGTCGCAGACGGAAGGAAAAATATGCGAATCACTGGTATTGTCAAACTGATTCTCCTATTGGCAGTGATAGCGGGTAGCACAGGGGTTTACGGATTTAGTACCACTCAGGCAAATGAAAAATCGGAAACAGGAACTTTTGTCGAGATCGACGGCGTACGGTCGGCTATCTCGAGTGGGAGCGTCGTTGCGCGGGGTACGGCGCTTGATGATGGGGTTTGTGACGTCCCTGACTTTGAACTCATTGGCGTAGTGAGCAATGACTCACCTACATTCGAAATCGAAGTAGAACTCAACGAACAATGCGAGGCCGTCGTAACTACGGCTCGAGTGAAAGGGCGTTACGGCGACGGATTTGTTGGAGCTGTTCGAGAGGCATTGACACCGAATATCGCAAAAGCGACAACCACCGAGAAACGGATAACCGGTGAGTATGCACTTCACGATGCCCCGCACCTTTGTTTATCGTGCGTTGAAGCAGAAGTCGACTACTATGATGACGGTTCTGATGTCTGGGGTGGTCACAACACACAATACGACTGCCATGCGCTCCAGTTAACGGGATGGTGGGAGCAATCTTGTAGTTCGGTTTCGAGCAGCTTGTCGGGGTTAAGTTCGATCTCGCACAAAGCCACCGGGGAATTCGAAAACATCATCATCCCTGGTAACGACTTTCAGATTTGGACAGAGGTCACGGCCTCTCTAGGTGGCAACGGCGTTATCACGTGCACACGCAGCGGGTCTTTTAATACTGGTGCCCCTCTAGTAACGCACTGGTCGTGCTTTGGCGGAATCAATCCGGTATAGACCAAGAATAATTGTGCTTCGGGGGTCGACTAAGGCCTCCGAAGCACAGTACCTCGTAAAGTAGCTAGACCCCTG
Source organism: Chloroflexota bacterium (assembly GCA_027623655.1). Taxonomy (GTDB): domain Bacteria; phylum Chloroflexota; class Dehalococcoidia; order Lucifugimonadales; family Lucifugimonadaceae; genus Lucifugimonas. Next base: position 7,892 of record JAQBVG010000054.1, on the reverse strand, counting down.
ACTAATTGGGAGAATTCTCAATGAAATTCGTAATCGGCGGTTGGGTGCTGGCGATACTCATTTTGTTAGGTGTTTTACTATACGGGTATCTTGGCTATCAAGGTAGAGATGAGGGTGGGTGTACTCCATCATGCTTTGATTTACGGGTAGTTGGCTTTCACGTCGTTGTAGGCATTGCTGGCGCCGTGGTGAGTGTGTCGCTCGGGTATTTGCATCGATCCCGGACAGGGCGAATGCTGCGTGTCGCTTCTATAGGCAGCATAATTTTTCTGTTGCTGGCGATCTCAACCTTCCTTATGGGCGGGCCGTCAATATCGGTGCCGTTTCTGATTGCGGCGGTATTTTTTCAATTTGCTGGTAGGTCGTTGAAAAATTCGCGTGATATTTTGGTAACGTCGCAATCGTTGGTCGATCAACCCAATGTTCGTCAAACGAAGTGATGTTGGATATCGAGGACAACTCGATCGTAGTGCAGGTCCCGAAGAAGGCTAAGGCCCGCAAGGCCAAGGCGGGTGCCGGTAGTGGCGGTAACGCTGACGACGACGACAAAGAGCCGGTGACTTCCGGGTAGGCGGGAACCGCTTTCAGGTTGCGATTTGAGCAGGGAGAGCTTCGGCTCTCCCTTTTCTTTTGGGCGCAATCGGCGCGTTTTCTGCGGAGCAGCCGGATGTCGGCCGGGTTGGTTGGATCGAGCTAGATGCGGTGATTACCACGTCTCTTTGGGCTCCTCGCAATGACATTTGGAAATTGGAGTTGGAGCGTTGTGAGTGCCATCGAATCTTTACGGATTCGAGGGTGAGGCTGCATACTCGGGTGCGTCAGGTACCGGGCGTCCGAAACAGACTTGATCGCTTTCTCCCATCCTCTAACTCCTTCCCAGTCGGGGAAGGAGGATAAATTTCATGGCAAAAAATTCAACAAAGTCGGTTTTTGAGTGCAGTTCCTGTGGGCGAACGACCGCGAAGTGGGTTGGTAATTGCAGCGAGTGTGGTGAATGGAATACCGTCGTCGAGCGGGTTATTCATCGCTCGGCACCGGGCGGAACGGGCATCGGCGCCGGGCGTGCTGGCGGACTTCCTTCCCCGGGTGCCAGAACCACCTATCCCCTGACTCCATCCCAGTTCGGGATAGCGTACCCATTTGCTGCGGTTGAGTTGACCGAGATTTCAACTAACGGTACGACTCACATGGCGACCGGCATTGCAGAGCTGGACCGGGTACTGGGCGGTGGGTTCGTAGCGGGATCGACCACCTTGCTTGCGGGTGATCCGGGTATTGGGAAGTCGACGTTGTTGCTGCAGGCTGCCGCTGCGGTTGCCTCCACCGGTCGGACGGTTTTGTACGCGACCGGGGAAGAGGCTCTGGAGCAGATCCGAATCCGCGCATCTCGGCTTGGTGTGAAGGGCGACGGTGTGTTCATGACGGCCACTGGCGATGTAGCTGAGGTTGCCGGACATATAGCAGCACTGAATCCGGCGGTCGTGATCGTCGACTCGATACAGACGTCAACTCATCCCGATCTCGATTCCCCGGCGGGGACCGTATCGCAGATTCGAGAGTGCGCGGCGTTTTTATCGGGAGTGGCAAGGTCGTGGGGTCCGGGTGCGGATAGACCGCCTGGGACCCCTGGTTCTCCCGCCGATGACCCCTCCCGGTCCGAGGGAGAGGACATCGGGCCGGGCACGGATACGGACACGATCACGGGAAAGGGCGGAGAGCAGTCGAAGTTTGCACTGGTGTTGAGCGGGCACGTTACAAAGGACGGGTCGATCGCCGGGCCGCGGGTACTTGAACACCAGGTGGATGCCGTGCTTCAGATGGGTGGCGATTCGTGTGGAATGTTACGTTTGCTCCACGCCGTGAAGAACCGCTTTGGGCCGACTGACGAGGTGGGCGTATTCGAGATGCGCGAAGAGGGCATGATTGGCATTTCAGATCCGTCACACCTGTTTATGGGTCGGCGCGGTGCCAGTTACGGTCCGGTCTCGGGATCGGCGGTGGCACTTGTCGTGGAGGGCACTCGGTCGCTGGCGGTAGAGATCCAGGCGCTCGCCACACCTTCGACCCTGGCTTCGCCCCGTCGAGTGGCGAACGGGGTTGAGATGTCTCGGGTCCACCTGATCACGGCAGTGCTGGCGAAGCACATGCGATTGCCAGTCTCGAACCACGACCTCGTGATCAGCGTTACCGGCGGGCTGGATGTGCGCGAGCCAGCTGCGGACCTGGCGATTGCACTGGCGATTGCATCGTCGATGATGGATCGACCGGTCGACGAGACGGTTGCCGTGGCGGGCGAGATAGGGCTTTCGGGTGAACTAAGATCGATTCCGCGGGCAGACCGTCGGGTGGCCGAGGCGAGTCGTCTCGGTTTCGCAACGTGCATGATTCCCGAAGCTACGAACGACGCCAAAGCTGCGAAAGCCAGTGGAACGAGAGTATCTATTTCGATTGTGCGGCCTACTAACATTGCGGAAGCGGTAAGATTTGCATTACAGGAGCGAACCGTGAGTTCCAGCAGGGGTGCAAATGGCAGCCTGGGTGCTTCTGACCGGTAACGGAGACTGCACGCGCCGGGTGTTCCCGGGGGCTGAATCGGCAGTAGTGCTGATCGAGAAACACTCGGAGATTCGTTTTAATTGACCAGTAGTGCCGGAAAAAAGAGGCCAGCGGCGAATATTTCGCTGGAAGAGAAGGATGCTCTGCTTCGGTCGATGATCGGCGGCTATGGATCGTTAATCGTGGCCTACTCGGGTGGGGTCGATTCAACTTTTCTGGCGGCCGTGGCGCATGAGGTACTCGGAGTAAAGTCGCTGGCGGTAACTTCTCGTTCGCCGAGCGTTGCGCCTAAAGAGTTAGAGGACGCTAGCGCGCTTGCGCGTGCGCGAGGCTGGCGGCACCTGGTGGTCGACACCGACGAGATGAGCGATCCCAGATACCTGGCGAATGATGGCCGCCGGTGCTTCTTTTGCAAGACGGAGCTGTACACGCATCTAGACCGGGTGGCTGACGACGAGGGGATCACGAAGGTCGCCAACGGTGCGAATATGGACGACATCGACGATTATCGTCCGGGGATGGAAGCGGCCAGGAATTTTGAAGTGGTGTCACCGCTGGTCGAGGCAGGCATGACCAAGCAAGATATCCGCGACCTTTCCAGGGAAATGAACCTGCCGACCTGGGACAAGCCGGCACAGCCGTGCCTGTCGTCGCGTATCCCCTACGGAACGGCTGTTTCGGTTGAGGCGTTGACCCACATCGGCCGGGCAGAAAAGGGACTACGGGAGCTTGGATTCCCGGTTGTTCGTGTGCGCCACTACGGTGAGACGGGGCGGGTAGAGATCCCACTGGGGGATTTTGAGCGGTTCGAGGGTGTCAGGTCGGCCGCGGAGAAAATCGTTCTAGACGCGGGCTACAAGTCCATGGATCTGGAGCCTAACGGGTTCAAGTCGGGCGGCCTGAACGCGGCTCTCGTAAAACGTTAACGGGTTGGCCGCTTCGGTCGGGCCAGTCGGCGCGGTGTGCCGTATGCTGTCGCTGGCTGGATTGAGGGTTGTTTTCGACCCATTGATTATCGCCACCGCTCCTAATCGTCGCGATCCTGAACTGAATTCGGGATGACAAGGAAATTTGACCTGGCAGAGACAGCGGCATATATCGACATGATCGGTGGGGCCAGTGGCGACATGCTGCTGGGTGCAATGGTTGCGGTCGGTCTCGACCTGGACGAGCTACAGGTCGAGCTGGACAAGTTGCCAGACCGTGGATACCGGCTGGTCAAATCGCTGGTGAAACGCGGGGGACTTGAGGCCACGCTCGTGGATGTCGAGCTGGATGGCGATGGCACACGTAAACGGACCTGGGACGACTTTTATTCGTCGGTAAACAGTTCAACGTTGGAAGACGCTGACAGGCGATCAATCAGGCAGATATTCGACGTGCTGGCCGAGGCTGAGGCTTCGGCCCATGGTGGCAAGGCAGGGTCGACGCACCTGCACGAACTGGCGACGGTCGACACGCTGGTGGATATCGCATCGGCAGTGATCGGGATGAGATTGCTTGGTGTGGATCCCCTGCATGCTTCGGCGTTCCCGGTGGGGTCAGGTGGGTCGTCGAGCAGTCACGGTTCGATGGGTGCAACGTCGATAGCAACCGCCGCGATTTACAGGGCCACAGGCTCCCCTGTCCGTGCGGGGGGTAAGCAGCCGGTCGGTGAGGCGGTTACTCCGACTGGAGCGGCGATCGTTTCGACCCTTGCAGTGTTCGATCCGGTTCAATTCACTGCTGACAGGATCGGTTACGGAGCCGGGCAGCGCGACCCCGAAGGTATGGCTAACGTTGTGGGATTCTGGATTGGCGAAGCCCGGTCGCAGTGGGGCAGGGGCGGTCCGGGTCGGGATCGACCTGAGGTGATGGAACTCGAGACCAACATCGACGATTCCACGGGTGAGACGCTGGGTTATGTGCATGAACTACTGATGGACATGGGTGCGCTGGACGTGTGGTTCACTCCGATCCAGATGAAGAAGAACCGCCCGGGGACGATGCTTTCGGTACTGGTGCGGCGTGACCTGGTCGACGTGGCCGCGGAACTCATATTAAGGGAGACCTCGACGTTCGGAATACGGCGTCGCGCAGTGAGGCGTTACGAGGCCGAGCGCGAGCTGGTTCAGGTCGATACTTCGTTTGGCAAGGTGCCGGTGAAGTTGAAGCGAATCGGGGACACAATTGCACAGGCTGCCCCGGAGTACGAGGCCTGCCGGGTGATTGCCCGCGACACAGGGTTGCCGCTGGCCGAGGTGATGCGGCAGGTGACGAACGAGGCGTTGTTGCGCGGGTCGCCGTGGTCAAGCTAGTTGGCATGCATGACCACGTGTACATCAGGTGCACATAGTGCCGGGCGGCTTTGACGCTTTCACGGGAGGTCGGTGGGTTTTGGCCGGGTCGGAAGGCAGGGGCTGTTGTCGGGTGATCGCAACGCCGCCTAACCGTTCCGGTGACAAGTGGTGTCGATAACTATGTCAACGATAGAGATTAGACTTGAACTCCCGTATTTCTTGAGGCTGGCGGAGCCCATGAACCCTAGATATGGCGATGTATGTCAGGAAAGCCCGGTTGCCGATTTTGAAGGTCAGGAGCTACGCATCTCATTTGCGAGCCGTGATGCCGAAAATATTGATAATTCGTCATTCGGATTTCATCAGCGTACAACAATCACTATTCAAATCAGTTGTGACGCGAGGCCGTCTGATGATGTGATCAACACGTTCGCCATCAACAACTGCCGCGAATTGGTGAATCGCGTTGTGATTGCATACCAGGCCACTACTGGAGAAGTCGACAACGGCGGATTCATCACGCCAGTTGGCACTAGCTACATGCGGTTATTCGCAGAAATTTATCTGGATGGAGATGACGTTCGAGACCGATGGCCGTTTCGCAGCGGGACAAATATTTCGCTGTCGGGAGATGAAGTTGAGCGATTCAGAGAATATGTCACAGGTGGTAATTCACTTCCTATTGGAAATCTAATGTTGACGAACGCCTCCATTCAGGCGGAACAGGGTCAGTATTCGTTGGCTGTGTTTTTGGCGGCCGCGGCTGTGGAATCGCGACTTACCGCCTACGTTGTCGAGAAGATGGAAGGGGACCAAATTCATCAACGCGAAATCACCAAATATAAGAACAAGCCACTCGGATACAAGCTGGGTCGGATCGCTGGAGAAGCCGATTCGATCGAAACTTACCTTGGCGGGGATGAGGCGTACGCCTCGTTGCACGCCAAACTGAAAGGGCGGCTGAACAAAGAGCTACGCATTCCTGTAGTACACAACGGGCATCTTGCATCGCGCGATGAGGCACGAGAGGCGAATGATCTGGCTTACCAGTTTTTCCGGGCAACTCTCTAGATTCGGACTGGTCATTCTTGGGCGTACTGAATTCTCAGAAGAAAAATTTGGCTGGCAATAGTGATCTGGGAAGAAAAATTCTTGTTGCGGGACAGGGAGGCAAAACCAGTCTTGCGCGGGCGCTGGCCGCAGATCTGAATCTTCCGAATATCGAGCTTGATGCTCTTTCTTATCTACGAGACTGGGTAGCGCGCCCCAAAGACGATTTTCGGGAAATCGTACGTAGGGTGCTGGTTGATAATCCTGAGGGCTGGGTGATCGACGGCAATTACGGGACTGACTTGCAGGGAATGATTGTGAAAGAGGCAGAGACGGTCATTTACGTGAACATGCCATGGTCGCTGATGATGTGGCGGATTTTCTTGCGCTCTATCGCGAGAGCGCGTGATAAGCGACTCATCTGCGGGGAGAATGTCGAGACCTGGCGCAGAGCTTTTTTCTCGCGACATTCACTTCTGTGGTTCCTTGTGAAAAACCGGAAGGGTATTAGAGAAAGACGTCCGGTCCGACTTCGTGAGTGGGCCAAAGATGCTCACCTGATCGAGTTGGAGGGCCGTAAGGCGCTGAACCGGTTTTACACCGAACGAGGACTGGTGCGGGTGGCATAGTTGCCTGCGCCCGGGCGCCTGAACCACCTTCCCCCTTTTTAAGTGTGAGATTGGACGATTCTGTCGGAGTCGGGCGGGTGCGCTCGGCGACCGCGGTCCCGCCGCGCGTGTGGGGGCGCGGGAAATGGGTGTCCGGTTACGAACTGGCTGAGTCGGAGGGCAGGGGCTGTGATCAACTGACCACATGTTCGCTTCAGGTTCCTCGCGATGACGGGGCGGGGTGATTCCTGGCCGCGGTTGATTGCTGTCGCTCCCGGCAGTTGCGGGTGTAATGTTTGGTCTGGATTTTCCCGCATAGAAAGGGGCGACCGATTGTGAAACTTGGACATGTGGATCACATCACTCTCAATGTGACGGATATCAAGGCGGCTACTGAGGCGTTCAAGAAGCTGGGTATGGTGGTTGAGGGTTCGCTTGATGATGGCGACATCGTGATGTTGACCGATGGGGCTAAAGATCGACCGCTGCAGATTCAGCTCGATACGGTGCACGAGGGTATGGTGCCGGGGTTGAATCACATCGCGTTTTTCACCGAGACGGTGGAGGATGACGCGACGCAAATCAAGGAAATGGGATTCGAGTCGCGTCACGACGCCTTCTACCAGTCGCGGTCGGGTCGAACGATATTCAGCTTCAGGGGTCCTGATGGTGTGGGACTTCAACTGGCTCGCAAGGACAAGCGCGGCGAGTACGAGGATTGTCCTGTTTAGCGCCGGTCGCGGCGGTTAATTATTGGGGCGGGCATTCGCCATTGGTCGGCATGTTTGCGACGTGGCCAACCCTGGATCTCTCCCGAAGACGGAGGGTTCCTGACTGACGAGCAGGTGGAGATGAGTTGTTCTGATTCTTGACCTTGGATTGGGTTGGTGGATATTCTTGGTTGCGGTTGTTTTCAACTTTCAGAGCCCTAGTGGCGCAGTGGTAGCGCAACTGATTTGTAATCAGTAGGTCGGGGGTTCAAATCCTCCCTAGGGCTCCAATCTCAAATTGAACTAGACAAGACCTCGGCATTGTCCGGGGTCTTTTCGCTAAATGGTCACTAACTGGTCACAAGCGTTTCAAAAGTGACCTTTTACAACCACTCGTCGATGGCCGCGTTAGTTGGCCACTTAGGTGCGCTGGTCACCCACATCCGCCCCCACTCAGCAAGCCCACAAGCCACGGACAGGCTCACCGACCGGCGCAGCTGACTCGTCCCCGAGTGGCCGCGGCGGTGAAAGGTGGGATTGCCCTCGAACGCAGTTAGTTCCACGCTTAGGAGTTCTCGATCGAGTACTCATTCATGATCAGTCGTTGAGGGTCCTGTCAGAACTCAGCGCTCAGCCTCGATTTATGGCATTGAGTCGGCAAGAAAGGTCGACTCCTTGAGTATGAAATC
>JAQBVG010000216.1 GCA_027623655.1 Chloroflexota bacterium | reverse complement strand
GAAAGCCAGTCCGGTTATCGTGCCGTGGGTGAACATTTGCAACGCGGCACCGTTAAGTCCACCAGCCGACGTGTCGATCGCCGAACTGCCAATCGCCGCAATCCCGAGTAGCACGAACCCCATATGACTGACGGAACTGTAAGCGATCAGCCGTTTCATATCGGTCTGACGTACCGTGATAATGCCGCCATAAATTACGGATATTGCTGCCAGCACTGACATGGCGCCAGCTACATCATGGATGGTGAATCCCCGGGTCTCCTGAAAGAATCCCAGGTTGATCCTGAGCAGTCCGTATCCGGCCATTTTCAGTAGAACACCCGCGAGCATCACCGACACTGCAGTTGGTGCATCGGTATGGGCGTCGGGTAGCCAACTGTGCACCGGCCACAGCGGCAATTTCACGGCAAACGCGATGAAGAAGAACGAGAAGATCAGTGCCGCAGGGATAACCAGATCCGAAGCAGCAACCAGTTCCGGTATCCCTGTGATCCCAAGTTCTGGAATTGAAACCATCGCCATCGTGCCGATGTCGGGGCTGACATAGAGGGCGAGGATACCCACGAGCATGAACGCGCCGCCAGCGAGTGTAAATAGCACGAATTTCATCGCCGAGTAACGCGGGCGACCGCTACCCCAGATCGCGATCAGCATGAACATCGGGATGAGTTCGAATTCGAAGAAAATGAAGAACAGAAGCAGATCAAGCGAAGTAAACACTCCAAGTACAGCAGTCTGTAGCAGGAGCAACCACAGGAAATATTCGCGAACGCGATGAGTAATACGCCATGAGGCGAAGGCCGCCGCCATGCCGAGTATTCCGGTCAACAACACCAGCGGAGCGCTCAAACCGTCGACCCCAAGGATGTACGACGACCTGAGTGCGTCTATCGGAATCCAACGTTCGAAGTAGTCGACCATCTGGACACCGCCGATTGCGAGGTCGTAATTGACAAAGATCAGCAGCGTCAATGCGAACGTAACGACCGTCGCACCGATGGACATCCAACGGATCTGTTGATCGGCTTTTTCGCCCCGCGCAAGCATGGCCACGAAAATGGCCACTACGGCGGGCAGGAACACGGTTATCGAAAGCAGACCATCAAACATGGACTGCCCCTGCATTACCAGAACCCGGCGCTGGCATGTATTCGATTAATTTCGAGATGAACTTCAAGTGCTTCATTAGCCCCAGATAAGGAACGCAGCTACCACTGCAACGACACCGACGATCATTCCAACGGCGTAGGTCTGTGTCTGGCCGTTCTGGATTACCGCACCACTCTTCCCTATGCGGGCAATCCAGACCGATAGGTGTACGTTTGCGTTGTCGATCCAGTGTTCGTCGAACCAACCAATTGCGCTGGCAACATTTCTGTAGAAACCCCGGCGAACAATCTGATCCTCAAACAACTCATCAAAGTAGTACTTGCGGAAAATCAGCCTGTAGAACATCGGGAATCGTTTGCCCAGCGCTCGTGCGGATATCGACCCCTTCATGTACATCAAATATGCAAGGGTGACACCTGCCAGGGCCAGGACGGTCGAAATACCGGCAATCAAGAAATCGAACTGAGGTTCTGAACCCCCATGCTCGGCCTTTTCGTGGGTCGGGAACACATCGTGGTTCTCGACCGTCACGAAGTGAGCGAATGCGTGCTTGTCGATCGGTCCAATCCCGATCGTTGGGTTCGAGAGGAAGCCGATAAATATCGCGAGCACAGCAAGCAGAGTGACCGGGCCGACCATCAGCCACGGTGACTCGCCGAGGTGTGAGTGCGAGTTACCGACCGGCGCCGGATCGCCGGCCAGTTCTGCATCTTCGTCTTCCTTCTCGCCTCCACCCTTCCACTCGCCGTGGAACGTCAGGAATATTGTGCGGAACATGTAAAACGCCGTCATCACCGCAGCCACCAGACCAAGCACCAGCACGATCGTGCCTGTCGCCGTGCCGACTTCACCAGCGTGAGCGAGTATCTCGTCCTTGGACCAGAATCCGGAGAACGGGAACAGACCTGCGAGGCTGACGCCGGCGATGACCATGCCCCAGTAGGTCCAGGGCATATGTCTCTTCAACCCACCCATGTACCTCATATTGAACGTACCGGACGCGTGATGAACAGATCCTGCACCCAGGAACAGTGCGGCCTTGAAGAACGCGTGGGTAAACAGATGAAAGATTGCGGGTGCGTAGGCACCAACGCCAAGTGCCAGCATCATGTATCCGAGCTGGCTGATGGTCGAGTAAGCAAGCACCCGCTTGATGTCGTTTGCTACCAGTCCCATCGTCGCTGCAAACACCGCCGTGACACCGCCGATCAACGCTACCAGTGTCATTACGTCGGAATGCTCGAACAGCGGGAAGAACCGAGCAACCAGGAATACGCCGGCGGTAACCATCGTCGCAGAGTGGATCAATGCGGAAACTGATGTCGGTCCTTCCATTGCGTCGGGTAGCCAGGAGTGGAGCGGGAACTGCGCCGATTTACCGATCGCCCCCGCAAATAGTCCCAGTGCGA
>JAQBVG010000215.1 GCA_027623655.1 Chloroflexota bacterium | reverse complement strand
GTCGGCGGCCTGAATCGGCCCGCGCGAGCGCTAGTATGGATGGGATCGCGACGAATGTCAAACATCTGGACGTCCGGCCAGCTGTTGCCCAGGTTACGCTTTGCTCGCTCGATGGCTTCCACAATCTCTAATCCCTCGTGTCCACCAATCCGATCAAAGAACGCTGCATATCGACGAAACCATTTGTCTGCGTCGTTCAGCGCACTGGCTACGACGCGGGCGATGATTGCAGGATCGGCGATGGCTTCCTGGAACGGGATGAAGGTGGCGCCACTGGCTGAAGTGACTTCTAAGAACTCTGGAGCCTCGTATTTTGGATTCGTCATGCTGTCTCCATTTCATATTTGATATTAGTGCGTCAAGCAGCCACCCCTCGAAAGCAGCGCGAGGCTAATAGGAATTTGAATCCGCGTCCCTGGCCTGAATCGGTTCGCGTCGCCGCAATTAAACCGCAGAAAGCCGCGGCAGCAAGCTCACCAAACACGTCACTGCCAGTCCGATTTTCTTGACTGTGTTCACGTTGCTCCTTGCCCCGAACTCTAATCTCCTAAAGCTCCAGCGGAACACGGCCCGCACGCTTTCTCAGCCAGTTAATGGCCAGCAATACGGAACCGCGTGAAACCAGCCAGCGCTCCAGGCGATATTTTCCGGGGAAATCAAGCAGCATCGAGCCGATGGCGATGGTCAAAAGTCCCTGACCTGGCAGGACCAGCATCAGCGTTCCCACGGCAATCAGGCTCCCACCCAGGATGTTCTTGACAGCGATCACAAGCATCCGAAGGACAAAGTGCTGATTTGCCCAGGGGCCGGGGTGACGCGAGGCATACGCAAAATAGTCGGCCGGTATCCGTACGACAACGACGGGAACAATGATCAAGGTCGCGACAAAAGCCAGGGCAGATAGTCCCGCCATCCACCACATGCCGGTAGTGTGCGTCCGGGTCCAGTCAAGAATGTGTGCGGTCATAAGTCAAACTAGAATACCGGCACGGGCGGTTCGAGCCAAACGCACCTCACGTTTTGTCGGAGTCCCAAGATGGAACCTCTTGCTAGGAGGTAAGCACATATTACCGCTGAGCCCAGAGTCGCGCGGTCCTCCCACAAGACAGCTGGGCTGTTGATGCAGACCAGACTGGGTTAAACCCCTCTCCGCACGAGTTCTCGGCACAAGCCATCGCCCAGTAGAGAAAAGGAGCCCCGAAGGTCGATCTGAGTTCCGAAAAAGAATCCATGTAAGTCCGCGGTTTGGGGCGGAGTCGGTTTTTGTATGCTGACTCAGGCTCGTGATCACGTTTGTGGCGTGTCACACTTTTCAACCCCAAGACCACGGAGCTTTAACATGAACATTCTCGCATTGGATCTCGGTAAATTCAACTCGATGTGCTGTTTTTTTGATACCGAAACGCAGAAGTATCGATTTCAGACCGCCGCTACAACGCGGCAGTACCTGACCACGGTGCTCAAGAACCACCCGATCACTGATAGGAATTCCAATACGGGCCGAGGGCCTGAATCGGCCAGCGAAAGTCCGAGACGAGCAGGCCCGGCCATGGGATGGAATTGTAGCTGGCCGAAAGATTTCCATCCCGGAAACTGACGAACGATCCGAGCAATCGCTTTCCATGTTTTTGTATTCCCCTTGACAAAAAGGTAAAACAATAATCAATAGCGACTCGATCGAAGAAGCGCCCAAGGACAGCTTCTGGCCTGAAGCAAACAAAACGATAGTCACTGATTACTGTCTAAATTGTGACTGGGAGGGTGATCCCGTAAGTATGCGGGAGCTATTAAGCGGGCCGGACCAGATTACCGTGACGTCAGTGGAAAGATACCAAGCGGCGAATGTCCCGAATGCGGTTCAGTGGTGTACCGCAGAAAGCAGGCTCACGAGTTGCTCAGCCACTTGGCCCTGTCCAAGCAGCAACACCGACTCAAGGATTTCGTCGGCGGATGGGTTGTGGGCAACTTCGCTTTACACGAGGAGGTAGCGATGTTAGTTGAGTTGAAACCTTATCTCAAGCCTGGCGTACCGAGTGAGGCTCAGAGTCATGAAAAATTCTTGACCGGGCTTACGGACAAGAATTGGAGTTACGAGAGCCGGCTCCACAGCCAATCACTGTTTCCGATCGCGGACGACATTGGCAACGAGCGGCGGCTATACCATCGTGGCACGATGGCCTATTTCGAGCACTGCTGGTCTAACCACTATGTTGCCGTACTGACGCCGGACATGCTGTGGTACGACCTGCTGTGCGAGCTGGCGACCGTCATTAAGAGCGACCCAGAGCGTTTCCGGAAGTTTTTCTCGGAGACTGAAGAGAAGCAGCACATTATTGTGCCGTCTGAATCGCTGACGGTGCTGCCATTGGGGCTGGTCATTGACGCGTTGCGAAACGTCGTGCCGACGTCGATCGACGAGTTCCTGCCAGAGTTTACTACAACGACGAGGAGAGCTCGCTCAGCACGCTACGCGGCGTTCTGTGATGCTATGTCGGTGTACTACAACTATTCGATGTACATGTGCGGCATTCCTGCCGTACATGTGAAAGGTACGCATGAGGACT
>JAQBVG010000214.1 GCA_027623655.1 Chloroflexota bacterium | reverse complement strand
ACTGCTGCATCCAACCTGTGTACCACTGTTCCACCGAGTCGGAGGCTGGGTAAGTGAGGCGCTTGAGCCTGCGAAGGTTGCTACGTTTTCCAGGCGATTCATGGATCGTACCTGCGACAGGAGCAATCAAACCCTTCCGGATGAATCCGGGGACTCGGTGATACATTCGAGCGAGGCCGAGGCCAATATACCGATCATAGCCGCAGAAAACTTCATCGCCACCGTCGCCACTTAGGGCCACCGTAACGTGCTCACGGGTTTGCTTCGAGAGGTAGTACATCGGCACCATAGATGAATCGGCGCACGGTTCGTCGGCGAATCGAACGATCGATTCGAGATCGCCGACCAGCTCAGAGGTGACGACGAACTCTTCATGATCGGTCTCAAACCGCTCTGCCACCGCCCTCGCGTAACCAAGTTCACTATACGAGTCTTCTTCAAATCCTATTGACAACGTCTTGAGTTTGCGAGAGGAGACCAGTGACGCCACGCCAACGATAATCGAAGAATCCAGCCCTCCGCTCAGGAAGAACCCGAGGGGAACGTCACTTATAAGACGTGAAGATACCGCGCGGTCTACCAGGATCCGCGTTTCCTCCACCGCATCTTCGAGGGAAATGGAATTGTCAGGTTCCTGGTTCAGTTCCCAGTACCGATGTATGTTTAGCCCGGATTCGTCGTAAACAAGGTAATGCGCCGGTGGAAGCTTCGAGATTTCCTTGTAAATGCTGCGTGGTTCAGCGACGTAGCCGTATGTCAGATAGGAAGCCAGGGCAACCGGATCGATTTCGCGTTCAAACCGGCCGGGGGGTCGAACACTACCGGCAAAGGTCTTAGTCTCCGAAGCGAACCGCAGGTGTCCGTTGTTGTCCGAGTAATAGAGTGGTTTTTTTCCGATTCGATCTCGGGCAAGCACAAGGCGGTTTTTCGGTTCATCCCATACTGCCAGGGCAAACATGCCATCGAGGTACCTAACGAAATCAAGTCCCTCTTCTTCGTACAGGTGGACCACAACCTCTGTATCGGAGGCCGTAGTGAACTTGTGGCCACTGGCTTCGAGCTCCTTCCGCAGCTCCGGGAAGTTGTAGATCTCGCCATTCAAGATCACGAAGACCGATTCGTCTTCATTGGCGATGGGTTGCCATCCGGTTTCGGTGTCGATGACCGAAAGTCGCGTGTGCCCGAACGCCACAGAATCGCGGATCATCGTGCGCGTGCCGTCGGGACCCCGGTGCTCAATTGTTTTGCACATGGCATTCAACTCGTCCGCCTCAATCGGTGGGGAGTTGTTGAAATCGACTATTCCGCAAATTCCACACATAATTTTAGAAATATTCTCCAAGACATGTACGGTTACCCGCTTCCGCGTGAGGCCGGCGCGTGCCGATCGCAATCGTTTCGAACAATCGTATCGCTTGAAACTACTTGCGCTCTTATCGAGTAGAGGACGGAATAGGGGATGATCGTAATGCTCAAGCGGTAGTCGCCTGTCGACGAAAAAATCTGACCGCACGCCTCATCTGGAACCAATGACCAGTTCCCGAGATGATCTCGTTGAGACCTGGGTTGGTTGGAGGACAGAAATAATACGTGGTACCTCCTGACGTCGGATGATGCGCCATCGGACGATTCCGTATTGTTGTTTCACCATCGTATGCCCTGTACGCAAGCGGAGTTGGTTGGGCAGAGCAACAGTGAACTGTCGATTGAGCATGTGTCACCTTTTACCCACGAGCCATTAGTTAGAAATGGTGAATACCTTGAGTACGACGCAGGACATGAGCTTTACCCGATCGTTGACGGTCAATCATCATTTTTGCTGATCCTCTTCACGATGAAACTATCGCAACGCTTGAACCAACTTGAAAGATGTCCCTCCGTAGACGACTCTTGGTATTTGCTCTCCAATGTGCTGGTTTCTGGGCAGCGAGTGCAGAAAAACTATCGAAATTATTGGCAAGAAGGATGATCAGGGCTGACAGAAATCTCAAAAAGCCAGACTACGTTGTCCAGAGCTGAGAGGTGGTGCTGGTCATGTCCATTATCATCGCGGCGATTGGCGCGAGTTCAGCTCTTGCTTCGGGCCGAATGACATCGGTATTGATCGCGACCGAAGTGATCCCTGCGCTCGGTTCGCTCGCATCGAAATCCTCACTCGGGCGGCTGAAACCCGTCCACGCGAATGCAAGACCTACCGACGCAGCACCTCCAGCGTCGCCTCGACGACTGAGGTTGGCGAGTAGCGATCGATTATCGACTGACGTACGTCGACTGCTGCCTGGACATCGTTCTGGTCGATTGCCGTCTCCCACGCCCTGGCGAGTTCTACTGGACTTGCTCGTGTTACGACCAAGCCGAACTCCGAAGCGATTTCCGCAGCATCCCCTACATCGGTCACAACACAGGCGATGCCACAGGCCATCGACTCTGCGACCGAGTTGGGAAACCCCTCACCGCTATCAGAAGTGAGAGTTGTGATGTCGCATGCGGCCATCAGTTTTTCTGGATCATTACGAGCACCGAGCCACAGGACTTGTTCATCGAGGCCCAGTTCGGATGCATGGGCCTTGATAC
>JAQBVG010000213.1 GCA_027623655.1 Chloroflexota bacterium | reverse complement strand
ACGCTCCTGTGAATATCGATAAGCCCCTTCGTGAACTGGGTGAGGTCGATTCGGCGGCGCTGGTTGAACGCATACTCTGCCAGGACGAGAAAGCCTGGCATGAGGACGACTATCGACAACAGCAATACGACGTGCACCGCGAAACGGAATCGATCGTGATGGTATTCACGCACGGCGAAAACTGGCCAAGCAGTGAAATACGAAAAGAGCCCGGCTGGGATCGGCTTGCCGATGTCGCAGTGCCCCTCATGCACGAGATTATTGCGAAGCACTACCCTGCAGGCGGCACTATTATCCGGGCGATGGCGGCAAAACTGCTGGCCGGTTGCAAAATCACGCCGCACACGGACAAGCACCCGTCATTTCACGCAGGCCACCGCATTCATGTGCCGATTACCTCGAATCCCCGTGTCAGGTTCATGATCGATGGTCGCCCGTACCAGTTCAAAGTGGGCGAAGCCTACGAGATCAACAACCAGATGACCCACAGCGTGGCGAACAAAGGCGTAGAAGACCGCATCACGTTCATCTTCGATTACGTGCCTGCGGAAAATTTAGGCCGGGCATAAAAAAAGGCCGCAATCCGCCCTCGTTGACCAAAGTAATTAGGAGATCGGTGCAAATTGATCACGTCCGTCCCTGGACGTGACCGTCGCGACGCGACGGCGCCTGACGGCGTCCAAATTCGCTCCCGGCGAATTTGTGATCTTTAGTGTGCAAGCAAAAAAAAGCCCCGAAATCGGGGCCTTTTCTTTTCCTGCGGTTTTACGCTTACTGCGACCAGCGCTTCGCTACACGAATACCGAACTCTCGCGGCCGGTTAGTATAAATCCGAGAGGTGCCGTCCCGGCCATCCTGGACGCTGGAGAACGGTAATTCAAAGAAGCCAGAGGCTTCGCTGTATTGCGCGCGCTCATCCGTCAGGTTGTTGACAAACAAGTCAACCTGCCAGTCGTTGTCCATGGCCAGTCCGATCCTGAAGTCCGTAATCGTAAAGGACGGAGTCTTGACCAATGGGTTGGCCCCACTGGCAAAGTTCTGGGAGGCTGTAAGCTGGTTGAGCGAATCGCCGGTGTGCGATACCTGCAATCTTGCGAACGCCTCGCCGGGGATAAATTTCGCGGTCCAGCTATAGTCGAGCCAGCCTGCAGCTTTAAACTCGGGAGAATTGGGCAGCCGCGATCCGTTCGGGATTTCAATGGTCGACGTATCTCCGTCGAGATCGATATCATTCGTCACTTCGGCATCCAGGCTTGACACATTCATACCGAAACTCAGACCTTCCGTAACGGCGATGTCCAGTTCGCCCTGTATACCGGTAACGGCGGCATTACCGACGTTCGCGACGACCGTCTGCCAAACCTCGCCATTGAGGAAACTCGGGTCGACGACAGAAAGCTGGAAGTTATCCCACTCCATATCGTAGAAGGTCAGGTTTGCCCGCACACGTCCGTTGGCCCAAAGCGTCTTGATGCCCAGTTCGGTGTTCTTCAGCTTATCCGCGTCGAAGACCACCGGCAGGATCGGATTGCCGCGACCACGGTTGGTTCCGCCCGGCCGGAATCCTTCGGTGTACAAGGCATAAACCGTCGCATCATCCGTAGGCTGGAATGAAATGTTCAGTTTGGGAACGACGTCCGTGGTGCCGCCCGATGCCCGGGCGATGCCATTGGCCACGAATTCAGCATTCAGCTGCGTGTCGGGGTTGTTCACAAAGAACACGCTGTCCTGCGTTTGGTCGAACCAGCGAGCACCGATGTTCGCCGTCCACTGGTCGTTGAGGCGCCACGTGAATTCACCGAACACGGCTTTTTGCTCAAACTCGATATCGGAAACTGACTTCCAGCCGAACGTGGCGTCCGGCGCGAACCCGACGCCCCAGATCGTCTCCCAGTACTGTAACGCGATAGAGTCCTGGTAGTCGAAGTTGGTGACCCGGCCCCACGGCGAAATATAGTCATCGTTAGCGCGTTCGTAATACAGGCCTACGATCCAGTTAACCCGGTCGCTGCCACCCGTGAGCCGTACTTCCTGGGAAAACTTGTCTATCCATTGACCCCACTCCTGCTCGACCAGTTGATCGTCCAGGCTGGAGGGACCGAAGCAGTAACGCGGATACCATAACGCGTTGCCGGTCGTCGGGTCGACGAAGTAGCCGGTGTAAATTGTCGGATCCAGCTGCGGCAGGCACGCCCAGGACTGGTAGTACTTCGTATACAGCGTGCTATCCGTAATGTTTCCCAATTTCCGGTCGAAATACGACGTGGCCGACACGAGCTGTGCCCAACCCAGGTCACCCTCGATTGTGAGGGCAGCAAGGTTCCAGTCATCCCAGCGGGTCTCGTCATTGAACTTGACGACCTGGAGATCGCCCACGAACGGATCGAAATGGTTGCCGCCCCCGCCATCCATATTCTGAAACATGTAGCTGACGGTGGCCGCCCATTCGTCATTGAACTCCCAACGAAGCGCTGCCCGCGCACCGTCGTAGTCAACCTCATTCCATTCATCTTTGACGACTTCAGCGTTGTCTTCGACGCCCCAGGTCGGCACCGGTAAGCCCCAATGCGTGTCAGGCGTGTGACC
>JAQBVG010000212.1 GCA_027623655.1 Chloroflexota bacterium | reverse complement strand
GAATCTCTTGATTTAGCCCGTCTCCCTGGTAGGCTCAGGAGAAATCAAATTTCCTATCAGTCTGAACGTCTCACTGAGCGGGTCTTGGAATCTCACGAAGAGATTCTGCAAGACGCGTTGGGGATGACCTTCGAAAGCGCAATCGACGCGATCCATGAGCAACTCGGCGGACGGCTCAACCATGTTAGTTCGATGCTTTCCAGCCTGCCGGAAATCAAAGAACCTTTGGAGAACCCCGCGGATGAATCTTCCTCGCCAGGCCCAGCGGTCAATGGCCAGCAAGCGGCGCTACCGGCCCCGACCCCAGTAGCAGGTTATCTGCCGTCCGAAGAACCGGTCACGTTTAAGACCTTCGCCTTTCATATTCAACAGGGCAAGCTGGAAGCAGCCGGCCAGGCGCTCTCCGAACTGTTCAAGGTCGACCAACCACGCGGCCGGGACTGTGCCGAAGTGTTTTACGGCAAGTTTCGCGAGAACCCCGAGGTCGTCATGAAGGCGGTCCGTCTGCGTCACGAACTGACCGCAGGCAACTTCAACAACTCGCTTTCCTTGCTCTGGGAATGCTTTGGCCTGCAGGGCCTCGAATCGGTCGGCGTCGTTCAAACGCTCAAGACCCAACTGCCATCGAGCTCGTAGGGCAGGCCTACTTCTCCTTCTTCTTCGGCGGCACTAAACCCGCGTACCCCTGTGGTCCGGGCAGGTCTTTGAGAATCTTGTCGAACCGTTGTCGCGCGGCAACGACCTCAGTATCAGTCGAATCGGTTACCTCACGATATCCATGGCCGTCGCGCGAGGTTCCGCAATCATAGAAACGACCGTCGCCTTCGAGTAGCCAGCGGTGGTCACGCAGCAACCGTCGATCAGACAGATAGCTGAAGATCCAATCGCGATGCTTCTCAGGCTCGCCTCGCAATGTGGGCAGCAAACTCACGCCATCGATCTTGTGGTTCGGATTGATCGTCGCGCCCCCCAACTCGGCCAACGTCGGCATCATGTCCGATAGATCGACTAACTCGTCACTCACACGCCCCCGCGGTACTGTGCCAGGCATGCTCGCGATCAACGGCACGCGGGCACCCTTTTCAGTCACCGAGGCTTTGCCGTCGCCTTCGGTGCCGTTATCGCCAGTGAAGATGACCAACGTGTTGTTGCGCAGCTTGAGCCTGTCGAGCGCCCCAACGATCCGCCCGGCGATATGATCCATGTATTCGACGTTCGCGAGCAAGCCCGGTTTTGTCTTCTGGCCAGGATGTTTCAAGTCGGGCGTAGGGTCCCAGGGCGTGTGGGTTAGCGCCATCGGAAAGTAGAGCAAGAAGGGCTTGTCCTGATGCCGCTCGATAAAGTCGATGGCAAAGTCGCAGTATAGATCGGGCCCGTAGTCCGTTGGCTCGGTCGGCAGATACTTGTCGTTTTCGAGAATGCCCGGGTGCCAGAACCGCGAGGGCACCCGGCGACGACGCGATTGCCACGCACCGGTGTGCTTGACCCCCTCGGGCAATTTATGCAGCCACGTCCACATGCGATATTCGTCGAAACCACAGTCATGAATCAGCGCGGGGATTTGACCGGTCAGTTGCCACTTGCCAACGGTCGCGGTCGCATAGCCGCGGGTCTTGAGCACGTCAGCAAAGGTCAGCTTCGAGCCGATGTCGTACTGCGGCGAGTCGGGCTTGGGAGAATAGACTCGCTTGAGGAAGTTAAAGTAACCGGTGCGAAATCCATACTGGCCGGTCATAATCAACACCCGGGTCGACGTGCAGATCGGCGTGGCGTAACACGTGCGGAATCGCATGCCCTCGCTGGCCAGCCGATCCAAGTGCGGGGTCAGGTGTTTCTGATGCCCGTAGCAAGCCAATTCGCCCGCTCCCAAATCATCGGCCATCATCAGTACGACGTTGGGTGCGCTGCGTGAATCGGCTCCCAGTGCTTTATTATTCAGAGGAGCTGACAGTATTGGCACAGAGGCGATAAGTACGAACGCAGAAATTCGGTAGCGTAAATGGTTGAGTCTATGGGAGGTCCGAGGTCGTGGGGGCCGTGTTGGCATAGCGGAACCTTCGAATGATTGAAATCGCTTGGGGGATCGATTCGGCGGGCGCGATCTCCACAGTATCGGTTGCGCGAATGCTCAAGTCAATCTTCTTGGGATAGGTGGCGAGACACGGAGGTATTCTAGAGCCAACGTTTCCGTCGACCTGATTTGTTTTGCTCTTGGCAAACTCCGCAGCGTCCGTGAAGGCGATGCTTCGCTGCTCGACAACACTGCCGTGCTCTTCGGGTCGAATCTCGGCAATGCATCGTCACACAACTGCACCAACCTTCCAGTCATTGTTGCCGGTGGCGGATACCGGCATGGTTCACACATTGCCCGAGACCAGGCTAATAACACACCACTGTCGAACTTGTATGTGTCGCTGGCTCAACGAATGGGAGTGGAAACCGACCGTTTTGGAAGCAGCAGCGCCGCTGGTATTACCGGTTTCGAACACAAGTAATCGCGGCGATATTGATCCCCTCACAAACGCCACAATTCTCACCCAACGGGAAGTTCTATTGTGAATCGAACCATAGCGCCAGCCCGCGATGCGGACCAGGCCAAAACTGCCCCGTCTACTTCACGTTCCTCAGAC
>JAQBVG010000053.1 GCA_027623655.1 Chloroflexota bacterium | reverse complement strand
GTGATGGATTCAGGACTGTGGACATTCACCGCGCCGTAGACACTGGTGAACTTCGGAGAAGCACAACGTCGCAGGGGATGCGCCAGAGCCCAAGTCGCCGGGCCAAATGATCTGTGAAATCCGCCCTCTCGAAGGTTGCCCTTCAGTTCATACGGGTCGTTGATTCAGGCTCTGTCCATGATGAATTTGTTCGGGTCATGCGCTGAGTTTTGACAGATCGGCGCGACACCATGAATTTGAGAGAGTAATCGACAGAACCGGCCGTGCCGAATTTAACCCGAATTACCCCTTTCGAGTTCTGATCAATACCAGACTGTTCCAGCCTGATTGGCGTAAACATTGGCGTAAATCGGTCCAAAAAAGAAACCCGACATTGCGCTGGGCTTCAGTTAAATTCATTCTTGGAGCGAGAGACGGGGATTGAACCCGCGACCCTCTGCCTGGAAAGTGCGTGACCATCGTGGCAATTGGCTACCGGGCTCGGCGCCTGATCACCGTTCTCTGGCAAAACTCTGAGCTGATCCTGGTCGAAAATTCGGACGAAGAACCCTATACCTGTTCGCAGTTGCGCCAGTCCTGGGAAAGGTCGTTGACCATCCAGGACCTCGACCGAGCCCCAGTAGCCGTATCGCCTGGCCAACTGCAGAGCAGTGCGACCTGATCCATCGGCTATATCCCGGTCTGCTCCATGGTCGACAAGCAACTTGACGACCCGGACCCGGCGTTTCCTTACCGAAGCTATCAGTGGAGTTTGGCCAGAACTGTCGAGACGATTCGGATCGGCGCCTGCCTCCAACAACCGCCGAACAACGGCTGGTTCCTCGTACAAGAGCGCCTCGCTTAGAAGCTCGCTGGCAGTTCCCTGGAAACGGTGCAGGTCGAAACCTGCATCGAGCAGCGCGTGGACAATTTCCCATGGAGTATGAAAAAAGATCGCGTGATCCATGGCGGTCATGCCGTAATCGTCGACAGCATTTGGGTCGGCACCAGCTTCCAGCAGCATGGCTATGGTGTGCAGTCGATTCTCATCGGGGAGCGTGTTCACCGCCTCCATAAGTAGAGTGTGACCGTCATTTTCAGCCTCGTTAGGGTCCACACCCTTTTTGAGTAGCGTTTCAACCCTGACGACATCTCCACGCTGTACCTGGAATCTCAGGGTATTCGCAGACGCCTGGTGAGAATGTCCAGCCACAAATCCCTCCATGAACAAAATATGAAGTGAAGATTACGGTCTCAGTACCATAACTTGATCCCGGTTCTGTCTAAGCGATAGTGACTGGTACTTCTCGAGTCTTTGCGTTGCCCGTGCCGACTGCCGTACTTCGTACGAGGGGCAATGACCTGGACGGAAGATTGGCGTTTTCTGTGGGTGGAATTGGATCGCCCACCCATCCGCGGCAAACAGACCGTTGCCGCAACTCGCACATCGGGTTAAACAACAAGTCCGGCTTGAAGCCGGACATTGCGTAGAGTTCAACAGGAGCGGGAAGACAGGGATCGAACACGCGACCCTTTGCCGGGGAAGCACGCTGTCCCTGCCGCAATCCGGGAATATCGAGTCGAATCGGATGTAAGTTTCTAAGAGAACTCGGGAATGACTTCATCCATAAACAGTTTCATTGCTGAAAGGTCCTGGAAATCCTCGAAGTACGTGACGATCAGATCAAATCCCATCTCACGTAGTTCGTGATACTGGTCACGCACAGCCGACGGATCGCCCGCGACTACTGCAGTATCGCTGTTATACAGAGGTCGCCCGGTAGATGTCTTCCCATCCTTGTTGTTGAGACCCGCCTGATCCAGAGCGCGCGAGTGTGATTTGTCTATGAACGTGCCGATCGACAAAGTCTTTCGAATCGAATTGAAATCACGGCCAACATCATCGCAGTGAGCACGTAGCACATCGAGCTTGTGCTGGAGCGCAGGAAGTGGACGTGCCACATCGTTCCACCAGTCGGCATGTAGTGCGACGACACGCAGTGTTTTCTTCTCCCCCGCGCCACCGATCATGATCTTAGGAACCGGATCAGGCCTCGGTTCGGCATGAGCTTCATCGATGGAGTAGAAGCGCCCCGAGAAGCTTGCCGGTGACTCTGTCCAGAGTGCACGTATCAGCTGAATCGCCTCCTCGAGTCGATCTACCCTCTCACCGGAACGTGGGTAATCGAAACCCGAACGCCTTGTGCTCCCCCTCGTGCCAGCCCGCTCCATAACCGAGCGCGAACCGACCTCCACTGAGTATCTGGAGGCTGGCTGCCATCTTCGCAACGAGCGCGGGATTCCGGAACGAGTTGCTCATCACGATTGTGCTGAGGTCGACATCCGGGTACTTCGACGCTATCCACGTAAGCAGGGTCCAACATTCGAGTCGCCATTCCGCAGCATAGTTCAAATGGTCAGAAACCCAGATAGAACTGAATCCCTGCGTGGCGACGTCTAGCGCTTGCTGAAGATCGCCGAGATACTCACGGGGCCTGATCGTCTCTTTGCCTCGATCCCCCGACGGTGGGTTGTAGCCAAACTCAATCCGCGGAGTTCCTGGCATTTCGATGTTCTCCTCAGTTGACCCACCTGAACTGTGTTCAGGTGGGTTGGTTCATTTCGCGAGTCGCGAACAGCATGGTATACACAAAGCCCACCGTGGACCGCTGGATATATTCCGCCGGAGAATTCTCGAACCGCGCTAGTACGAAGCAAAACGTAGAAGCCCCCGTATTTCTACGAAGGCCTCTACGTTTGAGTACTGTATGGAGCGGGAGACGGGGATCGAACCCGCGACCCTTTGCTTGGGAAGCAAATGCTCTACCACTGAGCTACTCCCGCTCACTTTATTGAGGATATGTGGCCTGCAGGCGGCGGTCAACGCAGGTGCGCAGCTAATCGACAACTGCCACAGCTTCGACTTCCAGGAGCATGCCCGAATCTGCCAGAGCGGTTACAGTCAAGCCCGTTGCTGCGAACGTGATTTCTGGAAAGAACTCTCGTCGCACCGAGGCGTACTCACTGAACTCTGCACCCTCAGTGAAAAAGGCTGTCAATTTGACCACGTCGGTCATCGAAGCCCCGGCCAAACCGAGAACGTATTCGATGTTCTCAAATACTTTTCGGGCCTGAAGCGCAGTACTTGATCCACCGATCAGGTTGCCTTCACCGTCTCGTGCTGTCTGGCCAGACACGTGAATCGTGTTCCCGGTCCGAACGGCCTGGGCAATTCCGACCGTAGCGTTCCACGGCCAATCGGGGATGATTACTTGTCGGGTCAATTCGCTGGTCCTATCGTTGTTCATCGGTCGAATTTCAGGCCTTCAGGATGACACATCATGGTGATCAGTGGGCCATCTGCACCAAACCTGCCTTAGAATCCGTCAATGCAAAACAGCAGCAATCTTTTCTGGGTCGATCTCGAAATGACCGGACTCAGCGACGACCAGGTGATCGTTGAGATCGCCTCGCTGATCACCGACGCCAATCTCAACGTGCTTGCTGAAGGCCCAGAGCTCGCCATTCACCGAACACCCGAAGAAATGTCGCGCATGGAGGAATGGCCGGCGCAACAACACAAAAAATCCGGCCTTCTTGATCGAATCGAGGCGTCGAAGATCGACATCGCTGAAGCGGAAAAACAGACACTTGAGTTCCTGAAAACATGGGCACCTGAAAACAAAGTCCCGCTCTGCGGCAATTCGATCTGGGTGGACCGGCGATTCCTGCACAAGGAGATGCCAGCTCTCGAAAGCTACCTCCACTACAGGATGATCGACGTTTCGACCATTAAAGAACTTGTCTGCCGCTGGTATCCGAGCACACATCGCCCCCCGGAAAAAACGGGTATTCACCTTGCGATGGCCGACATAAAAGAAAGCGTCGAAGAACTGCGATGGTACCGAGAATACGTTTTCGCAAACGCAGGTGCCGATATACAGGCCTGATGGATCCGGTCAGACCGGCTTGACAGCGGTCACGTAGCTGAGATAACCACCACGAAACAGGCGCCATGAGGTATCGGGATGCAACGGCGTGCTGAGGGCAACGTGCTTGAGCCCTGCTTTCTGCAACGACCTCCGTGCAGCCGACTGCTGGACTCTCAACAGTGCAGGGTCGGCTCCTGAGAACGAATAACCGCGAAACCATGTTAGTGGGTTCACGACAAACGGTAGCCGTGTAATGCGCCCGAACCACAGCATGGCCACCCCACCCGGCTTCAGCACCCTCGAAACCTCGGCGACCTCGGTGTGAAATCGCTGGAGTGAGTCAAGCCCGGTCAATCCGGCCAGCGTGTACACAAAGTCGATTGAGCCTGACTCCACCGGAAGGCGGTCATCCCCTCTAACGCGCAACTCAACCCCGTCGGCCCTGCCAGAACGCTGGGACGCAAGCTCGATCTTCTCAGGAGAATCGACTCCAATCACCCGGTCGAACATCAACGAGGCGACATCAAGACGCCGACCCTCACGACACCCGAGCTCGAGCGCGACAGCCTGGCTCGGATCCGGTAAATTTCGACGCACCGTGGGCGTGATAAATCGAAGCGAGAAGTCCCAGAGTTCGTTCCTGGCAGAGGCATCGTTCATCCGGGATCACAACCCGGTCCGAACATCTCATTCAATAATTTGAACCCTACTTTATTTCGGTTTTTCGGCGTAAACGTGCGGACTACGTCTGTATGCCCGCGTACACAGCGTCCTGTTGTCGCTGGAAACTACTGGACGCTGTATCCGCCGTCTATCGCAATCGAAACACCGGTCACGAATTGCGACGCGTCCGACGCCAGAAATACCGCCGTGCCAGCCAGATCGTTCGGCTGCCCCCATCGACCTGCCGGAGTCCGCCCCGCGATCGCCGCGTACCTTTCCGGGAATAATCGACCGAACTCGTCAGTCATCTCTGTCACGATCCACCCCGGCAGGATTGCGTTGACCTGAACGTTGTACTTCGCCCATGCGACAGCGCAACTCTTCGTGTACTGCACAACACCACCCTTACTGGCTGCGTATGCGGAAGCGTATGGCGATCCGAATATCGACATCATCGAGCCAATGTTGATGAACTTGCCGCCCCCGCGTGGTTTCATCAGCGGAAACGCGAGAGATGTAACGTTGTGCATGCTCGTGAGATTCGTGTCGATTACGTAGCGCCAGTCCTCGTCCGACAGCAGGTGCGGTTCGTCAGCACGACGATTCGTTCCCGCGTTGTTGACGACAATGTCAACTCCACCGAACTTGTCGACCGCCGCATCCAGTGCCGACTGGACCGAGTCACGGTCGGTTACATCACACTGCACCGCCAGGACCTTTTCTGCAGCACCCGAGACACTCATCTCACTTATCCTGGAAACAGCTGATTCAAGCTTCGATTGTGTCCTGGCTGCCAGTACCACCGATGCTCCATGCTCGATAAATCCCCCGGCAATTCCGAGACCAATCCCGCCGTTGCCACCGGTAACGAACGCTACTTTGCCATTCAAATTGAACATTCTTTTCTCCCCTGACAGTCTGCGTGGCGTGCCCGTAATGCAGACGCGTTGCCCCAGTGACTCGACTGCCGCCGCGAAATGTTGATACGCCCGGATTATCTCAGAGTCTTTTATCGCCCGTCGTACCACCCACCGGTCGTTCTGGGAATAGAATTTCCCGCGACCTTTCGTGCCGACGGTGCCAGACCGGTTGAGATCGGTCAAAAAACTCTGAGCAACCGACAATCTCCGTAACAACAATGCAAACACTCCCTAATCCATTTGGTATGCCAGAAGCGCTCGACGGCGTGCGCGTACTCGACTGCTCGCAAATCCTCGCCGGGCCGTTCTGCAGCATGCTGCTTGCGGATATGGGCGCAGATGTCGTCAAGATCGAAAAACCGGACGGCGGCGACGATACCCGCAGGATGGGACCTCCTTTCGTCAAAGAAGAGTCGGCCGCATTTCTGGCAATGAACCGCAACAAGCGGAGTGTCGTGCTGAATTTCAAGAATCCAGACGGTGTTGAAGTGATGAAGCGGCTCGTAAAAGAAGCCGACATCGTCATCGAAAACTACCGCACTGGAACGATGGAGCGTCTTGGCCTCGGCTACGAAGATCTCAGGGCGATAAATCCCGGAATCATCTACTGCTCAATCTCGGGATTTGGCCGTACAGGGCCCTACGCCAACCGGGGCGGTTTTGACCTCGTAGCCCAGGGCATGAGCGGCCTGATGAGTTTTACTGGAGTTCCGGGTTCACCCCCCGTAAAAGTTGGCGTGCCGATCGCCGACATGAACGCTGGAATGTTCGCCACGTACGGCGTATTGACCGCGTACATCAACAAGCTTCGTAGGGGAGAAGGACAGTACCTGGAAATATCGTTACTTGAGGCAGCAATTGCCTACACGGTCTGGGAATCGAGCGGCTACTTCGCTACCGGTGATGTGGCCGGTCCGCTCGGTTCCTCGCATCGGAACTCCGCGCCGTACCAGGCCCTGAAAACGAAAGACGGCCATATAAATGTCGGCGCCCCAAATCAGTCGAACTGGGAACGGTTCGCAAATGCCCTTGACCGGGCAGACCTTATCGCCCGGGGCGAGTTCAGAGACAACGCAAGCAGACTGGTGAATCGCGAGGCGCTCGAAATCGAGCTCGAACGGACCCTTACTACGAAGACGTCAGAAGAGTGGTTGGGGGTCCTTGAGGCCGCCGGTGTGCCAGCCGGGCCGATCCTGGACATGTCGGAGGTCTGGGCGGACAGGCAGGTGCTGGCCCGCGAGATGGAGGTAATACTCGAACACCCGACATCAGGGAAGATCCGGAACATCGGGCTGGCCGCGAAGCTCTATGGTACTCCCGGCAGAATTACCGAACCTGCACCAATCCTCGGCCAGCACACTCTCGAAGTACTTCGGACCACCGGTTACTCCGAAGCGGAAATCGATGCCTTGCTTAATTCCGGCGCGGCCACTGCAAACGACCTCTAGCCCAGGATTTGCCAGTCAGGGACGCTACTGCTCCTCGAAACTAGCCCGCAGGAAATTCACCAGGTGCCACATTTCGTCATCTGTGAGAATCCCGGATTGAGCCGGCATGCCGGATTTGACGATGCCGTCACGTATGAATTCGAAGAGGATCGAATCGCTGTGCAGGGGCACATGGACATAGAGATCGGCCGGTGGCTTCGGCAATCCGAAACCTGCTTTACCGTCGCCACGCCCGCCAACTCCGTGGCAGGAGGCACATGAGTTCGTGTAGACCGGTTCGCCCATTGCCACGGATTCAGCGGTTGGCGGATAGGGATTCCTGAGATCGTCGGTGAATCCTAACCTCAGCACCTGGACGTTCAAGACAAGCAGAACGCCTGCTAATGCCAGTGCCGTACCTGGCACGACAAATCCATTCCGCCCTCGCACCCTGCCAAAAATCGAGGGCGCAATGTTGCCACGGAATCCGAGCAGGACTACCAGTCCGCCGATAACCATCATGTCGGCCCCGAACAACACGGCGGCGGTATCGGCATCAGGTTTGATAGTGTCGGCCGCTGTTGCGGCAGACTGGGCGTTGAACCGGAAAGCCGTACGTGAGTCGAATGCGTCGGGCCTTTGGACGACGACTTCTGCCTGGTAATTACCGGAGATGTTCAGTGGCGCGTCGTTCAATCTCCAAATACCAGCGCCCGTGTCTTCAAGCGATACCAGCGGCTCACCCAGATCGTCATCGAGAAACTTGAGCCTGATCCGAACATCTACGGCGTTTTCGATCGCCTCTCCGGTCGGTTTCGTGATCCTGATGATCACATCGTTTTCGCCTACTTTAGCCGGATTGATCTTGACGCTGAAACGCGTACCCTCTGACTCCGTCTCGAACGAAGTAGCGTCAGCAACTCCAATTCCGGTACGGCCTGCGTACTGACGCCCCGGCTCCAAACTTGCCAGCCAGCCGACAGAACCAAACACCAGCACCGCGATCGTCGCTTCTACAAGTAACGAACGGTCAAATTTCAGTTCGCTACCTGTCCCGAATTTCTTCGCGAGCCGGAATCCGTTGTAGGCGGCGAACGCGAAAAGCGGCCCGATAAGAGTCAGTTTGCCAATCAAAAACCATCCGTACGGCGTCACCGTGGCAGCAGGAACAGTCACCTGCATGTAAGTCGAGAAAATACCCGTTGTTACCAGGATCGCCGCACTGATGAGCGCGAGGACAGTAAACCTCGGTATCGTGATTCTGAGCAAGCTCGACGTTTCGGCTCCGCCCAACTCCCGCAAGGCAATCGGCACGGCCAACGCCATGTAAAAAACGCCACCGAGCCAGACCGCAGCTGCGGTCAGGTAGACGATGTCGTTTGCGATTGCCAGCATCTTGATGTCAGCGGGCGAAGCGGCGTTGTGGCTGCTCATGGAAATGAGCAGCAGAAAAACTATTCCGGCGATGGCCGCAAGTTGTCCGAAGATAGAGTCGCCAATCAACCCTGCTTCGGAGTCATAATCGGCGTCATCGTTCCCGGGTTCACTTTGTTCAGATGGCTTCCGGGCTTTGCTCGACTGCCTTGCCAGGGAGAAGAGCACGCCGATACCCATTGCAGTGACGAAGCGGTAGGACCACAGCCGCCCCCAACCGCTGTCCAACGCCACGGAACGTAATGTGCCAGCATCAGGAGCGAACACACTGGTATCGGTAAGTACGCTGACCTGTTGCAGGAGCTGTCCCACTATGGCCAGGACGGTAACGCCGAGGCCTGCCCACGCGTAACGCGACCAGCGGGCGGATATTTCAGCGCCTGCCGTTTGCCATGACTCTCGAGATCGATCTCCGTAGATAGCTGGAATACCGACTACAAGCTCGAATATCAGCCCGCCGATTACAGTGGTGATTCCGAGGAACACCAACCACCGCAGCCACGGATCGGCCACTGACTGCAGGAGTGGTTGTTCGCTCTCGCTGATCTGGGCACCGGCAGATAACGGCTCGCCGACGGCAAATACAAATGAGCCGATCACCTTGTGACCGTCTACAGCCGACAGGTTTTTCCAGACGACGGTGTAAGTACCGTTTTCAAGTTGTGGTAACCCGACCGACATCGCGGATGGCTCGGAAGGATCACGCGCAGGATCGCCTAGGTCGACTCGTTCTGCCGCTGAGTTAAGAACCGAAATCGTGCTGAACGACTCCTCGATAGGCTCACTGAACCAGATAATCACCCGGTCGGGTGAAGTATCGAGTTCGCTCCTAGGAGAAGGATTTGAGTCAATCTGGTTCGCATGCGCACCAACGGCATCCGGGGGGGCGCCGAAAACCGCCACCAGTGACATCAGAACAGCCACAACTAGCGCTGCCTGGCGGGAAATCAGCCGCTGGATCAAAGATTCTTCGTCTTTCTCCTGCGACGCCGTTTTTCCTTGTTCGCACTTGCTCTCCATGAAAGGTAAGCCAGCACAATCAGTAACAAGCCGATCCCGCCGAAAATTATCAACTCGTCGTAAGCGCCACCCGCACCGTGAAGGAGCGGTATCGAACTAATTCCGGGCGTTGTTTCGAACGGGATCGGACTCATCACGGATTCCTTATAACACTCTATTTCCTGGCTGATCGCTGGAAGGCGAATCCACCCAGCACCAGGCCACCGAGGCCCAGGACAAGGGCCACGATGCTGAGAATCATTGCTGTCGATGCAGAGCCACTGGCGTCTGACGCCTCAACTTCAGCTTTATTCGCCGCGTCGAGCGCTCCTCTTGCCGCACTCTCGGTCTCCCGCGGAGCAGCCAGTTGAACAGGGAATTGAAGGTCGGTAGCCGGCGTTACCTCATCAAAAGTGGTATTGCTCGATTCGAACGTTTCGTTGACTGGCGTTTCATCGATATCACCGAACACTCTGAACCTGTACGCACCTGGCGACGTTGGTATGAACTCGGCCTTGTAGAGACCCGGGTTGCCGAAAGCTTCCGTCAACTCCATGATCTGAGAAACTGATGAAGCAATGTGAGTCACTTCGACCTGCAATGTGGCCAAACCGGTAACGGCATTCGCGGCGGCCTCACCCATCGGTGGAGTCACCTCTCCGAGCGGACCGCTCATAACTACGGTCGGCTCTGTCATACGATTCTCAAACCGAACCGTAGTGCCGGGCTGGATCATTACCATTGATGGAACAAATCCGTTTTCGTGAATTTCCACGACCACCTCGTCTGCAGCCGGATTGTCATGGCCGATCATGATCGACCCCTGGGTTTCGATAGGGTGAGCGTGAAATGGAACGGTCAAATTCTCGAAATCATGGTCGAAAGTGAATTCGTAATGGGCCCCAGCGGCCAGTTCGTCAACGAAGACTCCGCCATGTGAGACTAGATCGATCGTCGGGCTCATCCCGTCGTCCATCCCCATCCCCATACCCATATCCACACCGGCCTCATGATCGTGATCAATCAACGAGGTCACCCGGAGAGAGACGCCATTGAGCATCCCTTCGACGGCTGGTTCATTGATGAAGCCAACCACAAATCTGTAATCACCGACATCCCGACCTTCGTGTGCGAAGACCGTTCCGGCCCCAAGTACAGCGAACAGGACGGTAGCCAGTACCACGGTATTTCTGCCAAAGGAAGCCATGACCGGCTGGATGGCAAAAGTTGCAACCTACAATCCGGTGACTTACCTGCTGGACGCACTGCGTTCGCTTGTATCTACCGGCTGGGACCTCGAAACACTTCTCATCGGGCTCGCAGCTGTGCTGGGAGTCGGTGTGGTGAGCATGTCCCTGGCGCTCTGGGCATTCCGATCGCGTTTACAGAATCGTTAGGTGATGGAACGTATAGCGTTGACGCCTAAACGACCGTTAGGCCGCCGTCTATCACGAAATTCGCACCGCTAGCGTAGGAAGCATCGTCTGTTGCCAGGAACGTGATAAACGGCGCAATATCGTCCGGCGTGCCGAGCCGATTCAACGGGATACGGTCTATAGCCCTTGCCGCCCGACCCTCTGGATTGGGGTGATCGTCGTGATCCGGAGTTCGCTCTAGAGCACCCGGACATACGCTATTCGCCCTGATTCCACGAGCTCCATAGTGCACCGCGATATGACGTGCAAGGTTTACCAGACCGGCTTTACCTGTTGAATACGAAACGTTTGGAGTCGTTCCGGTAAGAGCCGTGACCGAGGCGACGATAATCACCACCCCACCCTCGCCCTGTCTCACCATTTGTGCGAGCCCGTACTTGCAGGTGAAATACTGGCCTTTGTAGTTCACATCATGAGTACGGTCCCAGACCGCTTCGGGAAGTTCATGCAGATTGACGTCCTCCCTGTGCATCTGGATACCGGCATTGGGCACGAGTATGTCGAGGCGGCCAAAAGATTTCACAGTCCGGGCAACTGCAGCTTCGACCTGTGCCGAACTGGATACATCAGTCGGGATCGCGACCGCCGATCCTCCCGAGGCGTTGATCTCAGCCGCAACAGCGATCACCCCATGATCTGGAATACCCGCCAGGGCCACGGAAGCTCCCTCAGCCGCCATCAGACGTGCTGTTGCGGCTCCAATACCCGATCCAGCTCCCGTTATAAGAGCCACTTTGCCAGCAAGTTTCTGTGTCATTTTTCGTTTGTTACCAGTGTCTTGATCTATTCCATCTGCACGGTGGAAAAGTTCAGGTTAAAAGGGAATGCGAGCCGAAGAAAGAGCCAGCAAATTAAAAACCGACAGCGTGAGTCGGCTTCGTCAGCGGGGTCACCCCACTCTTCCACAGGTTCCCATCCCGAATAATCCCGTTCGGCTCCGAAAACGGCCACAGGGTAAACTCTGAGGGAGGAAAGGCGTAGCTGTGGCCTCTGCGCTTCAGCTCGCTCAACACATCATCGCCAATCCGTGGATCAACGACAGAGTCGTCCGATTCGACGTGGATCCTGGGTTGTTCAACCGCCTGTTGCAGACTCATACCAAAATCGACGTGATTAACTATGACCTGCACGACAGCCGGCCAAATGCGCCGACCACCCGACCCACCGACCGCCATTACGGCCCGTCCGTTTTCGTGAAGAATAATCGGCGTCATGTTGTTGAGTGCCCGTGCGAATGGCCCGATCGAGTTCACAGTGCCGGGCTTGGGGTTGGACCAGCCCATGGCGTTGTTCATCATCACACCGACACCCGGATTTACAACGCCGCTGAACGCCAGGTTCGTCTGCGTCAGGGCAACCATGTTGCCCCCCTTGTCGGCGGTCGTGAGGTGCGTCGTCCCGCTATCGGGAGCTGAACCCGCCTGCGACGGAAAGCCAGGCGGACGATCCACGCCCGCAAACGGCCAGGGATTACCCGGACCAAACTCGCTCGACGATGCCGGATCCATCTCCCCGGCCCGGCTACTCGCGTATTCACGGTCCGCCAGCACACCTATCGGGAAGCCGTTGATTGCCGGATCGCCCATGAAGCTGAAGCGGTCGACCGCTGCAAGTTTCACCGCTTCGATCACCGTGTGGAAAAAGTCCGCGCTGCCATGACCCATTCCTGCCAGATCAAACTGACTGAGTACATTCAGGATCTCGAACGCGGTCGGGCCGGCGCATGGCCCGGCAACCCCTGAAACGCCGAGGCCACGATATGTCGTTGCGAGTGGTCGATCGCTGATGATGGGCCGGTACTGCGCAAAGTCCGAGAGTCGCAGGTAACCACCGTTCTTTTCGACATCCTCTGCGATCCTGGCCCCTGTTTCGCCGCTGTACATTTCGGCAGCGCCGTTTCGGCCCAATCGCTCGAGAGTTTCAGCATGTTCGTGCTGGACGAAGTGGGCGCCGGCCGAGAACGGTGAGCCGTTTCGTAGATAAGTTTCGGTCGTCGCAGCAAACCTGGAGAGAAGCCCGTGTCGTTCAGCCATGGCGAGCGCAACCGTCCGCGAAAGTGGAAACCCTTCACGTGCGAGCTTGACCGCCGGACCGACGGCCTGACCGAGATCGATCGTCCCCCACTTTTCGAGGGCGGTCGCCAGGCCGGCAACGGTTCCCGGAATAGCGATAGACGTGTACCCCTGGGTACTGGCATTCGCTTTTACTTTCGGCCACGAGTACCTGCGGGAGGGACCTGAAACGTCAAGCTCATCCTCGAGTTCGTACATGTCAGCACGTGCAAGCCGGGGAGCCTGCATCCCGAAATCGATCGTGCCTCCACCGCCGCCGTCGAGATGTACGGTCATCACGCCGCCGCCGCCAATCCCGTTCCAGATTGGAAGCAAAACGCCAACCGCAAACGCCGTAGTTACCGCTGCATCCACTGCGTTGCCACCCCTCTCCAGGACCGTTGCTCCAATACGGGCAGCGTCCTGGTGCTGTGCGACCACCATCCCCGATTCGGCCGAGATTTCTTCGTGACGGTAGATGGGTGAGCTTGTCCGCAACAGAAGATTCCCTCCAGATCGATTACACAAGGTTTGGCGACATATTACGCCAGATTTTTCCAGGCCTTCACGTAATTCAACCGACACTCTTGATCCGTTCCGTGATGAATCCTCCGGCTGCGACAAAGCACACGCTTGCACGGGCTCTGTTCTCTTCGCGCACAACACGACTCGACCATTCAGCTGTCGATGGCACGTATTGCAGCGGTTCATTTCCGTAAAGTGAACGTCCTGTTTCACCGCCCTGTTCAACGACACAGGCGACCAATCGATCAGTGTTCCTGCCGGATTCGGCGAGGGTGGGATTCCAGGGCAGATGCTGCTCGGTTCACTGCGCGACGATCTTTCGCATCGGTAAATCGCATATGCTTACCCCTGCGCGAGAGGGTTCAGCGGACTGGCACCTTCGATATGATTGCCTGAAGCGAAAAGGGCCGGGCACACGATGATCGAAACACTGCAGGACGTTCGTGACACGGTAATAGCGATGCTCTGCGCCGAGCTATCGTGCACGTCAAGTGATCTCACGGACGGTCAGGTGCACATTTCTGTGCGCGATCCCGAAGCCCACGATAATCCGGCCCACCGGCTGTTCGATCCACATCCTGGAAAAATCGGTATCGCCTCGCTTGGTATTGGCGGCATCGTATGTGTCGATGAAGAACACTTCGAATGGGCTGAGGAAGTTTTTGCCCCACAGCCAAAGACCACACGTGACGAACTATTCATGCCGGATCGAATGGGCAAGATGGCGGATCTGGTCAGACCCGAAGGACTCATTCTGTACGGCCCGTTACCACGATTTGCCGTTTCGCACAGCAGCCTCACCCTCGTCGAAGTACCCGATGAGTACAGTGTTCGGGTTGTCGGACAAGAGGGTGCAGACAGCATCGGCCAGCGGGCGAAGTGGCATAACGCCATATACAAAGTGCCTACCGAAACAGCGCGTCCCACGATGATCGCGGCCATCGCAGAGCGTGAAGGCGAAATCGTCGGTGTCTGCGGCGCGTCGGCTGACTCACCTTTCATGTGGCAACTGGGCATCGACGTAATTCCTGAGCACCAGGGGCGAGGGATAGCCCCCGCTCTAACGTCGGCAGTAGCTGAAGCCGTACTAGAAGAAGGGATGTTGCCGTACTACGGAACGTCGGCCTCTAACATTCCTTCTATGAGAACAGCCCTCGCGGCAGGCTTTAAACCGACGTGGGTCGAGGTATTATCTCGACCGTTGGAATAAGCAAGTAACACGCCTCGCACCGCATTTCGGGAGCGAGAAGCCAAATTCGGAGCACATGATGAGATTCGCGATTCTCGGCATTTCGCACGAGACCAACACGTTTTCGAAGGTCCCGGCGACCTACGAACAGTTTGAAAAAGCACACCTGCTCCGCGGGCAGCAGATGGTCGACGAGTACGCCGAGTCCGAGTACACCATCGCAGGCTATTTGCAGGCAGCCGAGGAACTGGGGTTCGAGGCAGTCCCGTTGATGTATGCCCAGACTGGTCCGATCGGCACGATCACAAAAGATGCCTACGACCGAATCTCCACCGAGATGCTCAACATGCTGCGCGATCAGGGACCGTGGGAAGGGGTCCTTATCTGCAACCATGGAGCTGCGGTCTCCGAGGAATTCCCGGACATGGACGGTGAATTCACCCGTGCGGTGAGGGAGATCGTTGGCCCGGATGTTCCAGTCGGTATCACCCTCGACATGCACGCGAACATTTCTCAGGCAACCGTCGCCAATACGAATGTCTGCGTGGTCTGGCGAACATGTCCGCACCTCGATACCAGGATCCGGGGTCGTAAATGCGCAGAATTGATCTATCGAACTGTAAAAGGTGAAATCAACCCTGTGCAGTTCATTGAAATGCCACCGATGCTGGTAAATATCGTCAAGCAGTTCACCGGTCAGGAACCCATGAAAAGCCTTGTCGATGACTGTGTCGAAGCCAACGAACGACCCGGCATACTGGATACGTCGATCTCCGAGGGATATCCATATTCAGACGTTGAAGAAATGGGGATGTCGTGGATTGCAATCGCTGATGGCGACCCTGACAACGCTATCGCCACAGCCAGATGGATGGCTGCTCGTGCCTGGAAGAAACGAGTTGATCTCAACAGGCCGGTGCCAGGCATCGAAGAGGCACTGAGAATGGCCGAAGAACGATATGTGGGGCCGAAACCGGAAGGTGCCGAAAACTTTGTACCTGACGATGGTTCAGCTCTTGCCGAGGCTGAACCATCAGCGCACTCCCACCTCGGGCCAATAGTGCTGATGGATGTCGGTGACAACGTCGGTGGCGGTTCGTCAGCCGATTCGACACACATCATAAAAGTCGCACAGGAAATGGGAATCACGGGCTACCTCCAGACTCTCTACGACCCCGAGGCCGTCGAAGCATGCGTGGCGGCAGGCGTTGGCGCCGAGATAGCACTCGATGTCGGCGGAAAAACCGACGATATGCACGGCAAACCGGTCCACGTCGTGGGAACCGTCGAGGTAATCGATGACGGTCCATACGAAGAGACACGACCCACTCACGGCGGGTTTCGCTTTTACGATGACGGCAGGCGAGTCCGTTTCAACACCACCGACG
The DNA here is from genome assembly GCA_027623655.1 of Chloroflexota bacterium. Lineage (GTDB taxonomy): Bacteria > Chloroflexota > Dehalococcoidia > Lucifugimonadales > Lucifugimonadaceae > Lucifugimonas. The sequence continues at coordinate 1,165 of JAQBVG010000053.1, read as the reverse complement.
GCATGACGATCCTGCTCACCTCGAAGCGGAGCGGCAATACGGCCCGTGCCCAGATGTACTCAATGGGCGTAAACCCCGAGGACTACCGGATAGTTGTGGCGAAGGGTGTAAATTCACCGCTGCCCGCGTATCTGCCGATTGCGGCAGAGATCATCATCGTGAACTCGCCGGGTGTGACCTCGGCCGATCTGAGCACGTTTGAGTTCAAGCGCCGTAGAATCCCGCTCTACCCATTCGAAGAACCCGACTACCAGCCGTAATCCACAGCGACATCGGAGAACATGATGAGATTTGCCATTCTCGGTATTTCGCACGAGACCAACACGTTTTCTGTAGTACCTGCAACGTACGAACAGTTCGAGAAGAGCCGCATTCTCCGAGGACAGCAGATTGCAGATCACTACGCGGAATCAGAACACACGATCGCCGGCTATTTGCAGGGTGCCCGGGAGCTTGGGTTTCAGGCTGAACTGCTAATGCATGCCAGGACTGGCCCGATCGGTACGATCACGAAAGATGCGTACGACCGTCTTTCAATCGAAATGCTCGACATGTTGCGCGACCGAGGGCCGTGGGAAGGGGTACTGATAAGCAATCACGGTGCCGCCGTTTCCGAAGAATTTCCAGATATGGACGCCGAATTCACACGGGCCGTCAGAGAAATTGTTGGCCCCGACGTACCGGTTGGCATCACGCTTGATATGCACGCCAACATTTCGAAAGACACCGTGGCCAACACCGATGTGTGCATCGTGTGGCGAACTTGTCCACATCTCGACACCAAATTACGGGGTCGCAAAACCGCCGAACTGATTTACCGCACAGCCCGAGGCGAAATTAACCCGGTGCAGTTCATCGAAATGCCGCCGATGCTGGTCAATATCGTCAAGCAGTTCACTGGACAGGAACCCATGAAAAGCCTGGTCGACGACTGCGTTGAAGCCAATAAACTGCCCGGCATCCTCGATACGTCGATCTCTGAGGGTTATCCGTATGCCGACGTCGAAGAAATGGGGATGTCGTGGATCGCAATTTCCGACGGCGACCTCGATCAAGCCCGTGAGGTCGCAATGGGTATGGCGGCGCGAGCGTGGGAGAAGCGTGCCGATTTGAACCGGCCAGTTGCCACTATCGAAGAAGCGCTAACGCAGGCCCGGGAACACTA
>JAQBVG010000211.1 GCA_027623655.1 Chloroflexota bacterium | reverse complement strand
CCCGGCCGAGCCGGGTGCGAACGGTGTCACGCTCACCTCGTAGCCACCTTCCTCGAACGCCATGTCGGTCGTCAGATACGCGTAGTGACCGTTGCTGAACCCCGAAAAGATCGTGTTCGGCGCACCGGAGCGACGTTTGATCTCGTCAGCTAGCTCTGCGAACGGTTCTACCGGAGCCGAAACCAGGACCGTCTCACCGATCCGCATCGACTGAATGCCGATCGTAATGTGTCCGTCTCGTACGTACCGCTCAGAGTTTCTTGCAACGTTCAGATATATATTCGCACGCATCACCTTCGATACGGCACGCTGGATTTCGCCCTGTGGCGCCCCCGAGGCCCGGACCGCAGCGAGTTCCGTTTCGCCCTCGTCAAACCGGGCCTGGGCTTCCTCAACCGTCGCCACATCACGACTCGGGAGATCGACCCACAGGTTGTGCACAGCGACCGTGTCATCCGACTCGCTGGTCTGAACGTCCGTGTAGATACCGAGATCAGCTCCTGACAGCAAGATCTGATCGAGCCGCTCCTCACGTTCCACCGGGTCAATGTTGAACCGAACCCTTGCGGCCTCGGCGCCCAGCATGGAGCCAGCCTTTCGGTAAACCCGCAGGTCGCCGGTAAAGCCGTTAACCGGTCCCTGGTTTCCACTCGCGCCCTGCAAAAACAGGCATAACCCCCCAACCGCATGTTCGACAACCGATCGCATCGGCCCCGGAAAGTCGGGGGTCACCCACTGGTTCTCGTGAGCCATGATCGTCGGGTGCATCGCGTAGTTCACGATCGTGGCAATCGGATTGCCATCAACATCGTCGATCGCTACGACGTCCACGTCGTGATCCACGAATCCGTCCCGGTTCCGGCCCGTGAAAAGTTCTCCGTTTTTCCGTGCCGGACGACGGTTGATATTGATATCGCAACTACCGCGCCCGAAACCTGCCCTGCCGGGCTTCATCGTACTTTTCGCCTCGGACACCGCTTTTACGCATGCACCGGGAATCGTGTTCCACCACTGATCGGCGAGTTCGATCCCTTCTTTGATCCACTGGCCAAATGTGATCGGCCCCGAGTGGGTGTGCGAGTACGCCAGGCGAATGTTGTCGAACGGAATCCCTGAATCGTCAGAGATCAGCTGGCGGATGTCCTGGTCCTGCTGCCCCGTGAAGATCCCGATGTCGACATCGACGATCGCCAGCTCGACGCCCATGTTTGCCACCACAAGCGCCGTTACGAGCAGCGGCATGTCATTGCCGAGCGAGACCTGGTGAGTTTGCGCGCCCCAGCCTGCGTGGGCCACACCGACAGGCGGGCTGATATCGACACGTCCAACGCCTGCGCTCAGCAATTCACAACTCCCAGTACACGCCGTTATTGACGACGTCTTTAACGACCGATGAATGTCGGGTCGTTCAGCAACAATCTGACGCGAAAACGCCGGCTCAGTGTAAAACACCGGCCAGCGTACGCTTCTGCGAACGATCCTGTGTGAGCGCCGATTACGCTCTGACTTTGCTCTCGAAATTTACCTGGACATGAGTGTCGTCGCAAAACGGCTTGGTCCTGGAAGCACCGCAGCGACAGAGGCGTATCTTGCCGTGCTGTTTGTAGGCGTTGCCCTCCGCATCGATCAGTTCTAGATCGCCGGTAATTTCAAGGGAATCGTCGTCTTGAATCCGAATTTCGACTGTCATCTGGCCACCCTCGAAGAATCGATAAAGTCACAGCTTCGGTGGGTTCCGGTGCAGAACGGTTTGTTAGTCGATTCACCGCATCGACAGAGCCAGGCATCGTCGGTCACTTCGAACTTGTTGCCGGCACCATCGATCAATACAAAATCGCCTTCGACGTGGTACGGACCGTTGTCACCGGGCGTTATCGTGGCATCCGCCATGTATCCCTCCTGACCGTGCGATGTCACTAATAGGGGTGTTTGCCGTGCAATCGAATTTTAGATGATGTTTTGGCGCGAACGGCGCGTGTGCAGGTTTCAGTAACGAATTCGAAGATCGCTTGCAGCGTAATCGCCTGAATTCCTACCTGAGCTTGCACTCGATTCCTGCTTCCGCGCAGTATGACTCGAACCACTCGACCACTTCACGATGGTAAGGGATTCCGTCCTTGAGACGATTCTTTTCATCCTCATTCTCCATCAGGCCCGCGTACAGGACCCGTTCGAAACCCTTCGCTGGCGACACGTCGGCGATGTACTTCAACAGGTCGTCCATGTCATCTAGGAACTTTTCGCGATCGGTAAACGCTTCGATGTCGTAGGCCTGGAAAAAGTGGCCGCCGGGTGTTCCGTGCACGGGACCCGGCCCGTATCCGGAAAGCTCGTTGCAGATGATCTCGTTCATCAGCGCGAGACCGAATCCCTTGTGAGAACCGTTTTCTCGTGTGCCACCAATATGGAGCAGGTAGTACTCACCCGTGTTGGGCGGGTCGATTTCATCTAAGATCGGCTCGCCATCGAGATCGGTTATCCAGCCACCTGAGATTTTTGCGCCCGTTCTGCGGGCAAGACCGATCTTGTTGTTCGCGACCTGCGTGGTGGCAACATCGAACAGGAACGGCGGCATATTTCGCGCCGGAGCCGCCCATGCGATCGGGTTGGTGCCCATGACGGGCTTCGATCCAAATGTCGGGACCGTCTGATGCGAACCGCCAGC
>JAQBVG010000052.1 GCA_027623655.1 Chloroflexota bacterium | reverse complement strand
AAATCTTTTCCACACAGCAATAACGGAGACCTCTTACATGTCAACAACCTACGTGGGAACTACAGCTAGAGGTGCTGGACTCAACCTGCCGAAGACGGTTTTTCGTCCGTCCGTGGTGCGATTCTCCACAGGGCGGCTGAAGGCGCGATGGACCGGCTTGCCGCAATCATGGGTGACGATCCCGCCTCACGAGTATTTTTGACCGAACTCCTGGCGACCCTACCGCGAGTCGAGACACCAGAAGATGACAAAGAAACGGCGGTTGAAGAAGAGGCGAAGTTTGGTTCGAACCGGGTAACTCGAGAGGAGCTCTACTCAGAAGCTGCCAAAGGCGGTCGGGTAACCCGTATTTTCATCGTGTTCACGGTGCTTTCGTCGATTGTCGCAAGTGTCGGGATGATACGCGACAACGCCGGCGTCGTAATTGGTGCGATGGTAATTGCCCCGCTACTTGGCCCTTCAGTTGCGCTTTCACTCGGCGCTACCCTTGGAGACAGCGGGCTCATGAAGCGGGCGATCGTTGCAGCTGCTACCGGCTTCGGACTGGCGCTCGTCATCTCGGTAGCGGTCGGCCTCCTCGTCGACTTCGATCTTTCAAGCACCGAACTGATATCACGCACAGACATCGGCGTGGCGGAGATCGCACTGGCATTCGCGTCTGGAGTGGCCGCTGCACTTGCGTTCACAACAGGAGCTTCATCGGCTCTGATCGGTGTCATGGTCGCTGTCGCGCTGCTGCCACCGACAGTGGCTCTCGGGCTACTTACCGCAAGCGGGGATTGGACGCTCGCCAGGGGGCGGGCCTGCTACTGAACCTGACGGCAATATACCTGACGGCGGTGGCTACGTTCATATTCCAGGGTGTGCGACCGGCACGCTGGTGGGAAAAGGCGAAGGCTCGTCGAAGCATGCAGATTGCCGTGGGTGCTTGGAGTGTACTGCTTTTTCTGCTCGTGCTCGCGATAGTTCTTCAATCATGAGCGTTCGGCCACCTGATCGTTGCGAACGCACAGTTTCCGCTGTTGCCTGAGGTTGTTGATCCAGGTTGCAGGCTCGTGCCGAACGACGTTTCGGGATGCTTACCGGCCCTGTGTGAAATATGAGCGGTGACTTGAACTGGCACCTGATCAGTCGCAGGCGGGCGACCGAAGACCTCGATGTTCGGCGAATGCCTGGTTGTCCTACGAATTCGACTGGTTCGGCGAGGACTCCTGATGACCACGAAATCACTTACACAGTCCGAATAATCCGGCTGCCGCCACGCTGGGCCAGAGAAACCGCAACGATCCCTGGATGGACGAGCGACTCTAAGGCGCGTTAATGGTGAAAGCGTTCCCGCCGTCCACTGGAATGGTCACGCCCGTTACGTACGAAGACCAATCAGAGCAAAGCCAGGCGATCACCTCGCCGACCTCCTCAGGGCGACCGATTCTACCGATCGGTATCGCTTCGTTCCATCCGGCAAGCTTTTCTCTATCGGCTTCAAAAGTTGGTTTCCACACCCCGGCATCGATGATCCCAGGTGCGACCGCATTCGCCCGGACGCCGGACTTGCCGTATTTCGCAGCTGCAGACGTAGTGAGACCAATTACTGCGTACTTACTGGACGCATATGTTTCGTTACCAGCCGCGCGCAGGCCGACAATTGAGGACGTATTGACTATGGCCCCGGAGCCCTGACTGAGCATCTGTTTGATTTCATACTTCATACACAGCCAGACTCCCCTGACATTCAGGTCAAAGGTGCGGTCGAATCCGTCGGTCGAAGCGTCGGGCCAGTCACCGCTTGAACGGAAGCCGGCACCAGAGTTGTTGACCGCGCAATCGAGTTGACCATAGGTCTGGATCACGTGCCCGACCATCGCCTCGACCTGCGCCTCGTCGGTAACGTCGGTTTTGATGAACGTCGCGCTGCCTCCAAGAGACTTGATCCGTTCAACAACCTCGTCGCTTTCTTCTTCCCGTCGTGCGGCAATCACGACTTTAGCTCCATGGGCCGCCATGACCAGTGCCGTAGATTTTCCAATTCCGGAACTGGCGCCTGTCACCAGTGCAACTTTGCCTTCGAGCATGGTCATGGATTTGTCCCCGCCTCTAACACAATTTGAATACCGGTTCTGACGCACGGTAGTTGACCACACGCGCATAACAACCACAACCCCGGCAGAGTAACCCCGCTCGAAAGAACCCAACCGTACCCGGCGTGGCCCGGATAAGGGATAGTCAGCGAACGGCCCACGGTTATCCGGCATACTCGAGAACTTGGTTATCAACTCAGCGCGTATTGCTGGATCGACGGCCCAGGCACCACTGGCGCACCGTACGTGGGCTTGTCGTTGGTCCCATTGGTCGGCGCATGTGCTGTTGGTGCGCTGAGCATGCCCACGAGCTTAGAACTAGGTCGTAAATCGCCAAAACTGATTCGACTGGCGATACCACGGACGACAAACAAATTGATGGTCGGAATGACGGTCAAACGCGAAAAAGCCCCGGATTTCTCCGGAGCTTCTTCTAGTTCAACTGCAATATGGAGGCGACGAGCGGATTTGAACCGCTGAATAGAGGTTTTGCAGACCTCCGCCTTAAACCACTTGGCTACGTCGCCATGGGATCAAAATACCTGCCGGGTTTGATCCGTTAGCTACGAAATTCCTTGCCAGTTAAAGTGCCAACACTGAATTTCGATCGGGCCTTTCACGGCAATCCTCCGTGCAGCCCCAGGTTTTAATATCTGGTGCCGAGGGCGGGAGTCGAACCCGCACGTCCTTACGAACACTACGCCCTCAACGTAGCCTGTCTACCAATTTCAGCACCCCGGGTGTCAGTTGCGGCGAACCGCCCACACTATCCAAAAACATGTTGGCAGGAGCGGAGGGATTCGAACCCCCGACCGCTGGTTTTGGAGACCAGTGCTCTAGCCGGACTGAGCTACGCTCCTGCGAGCGGTGAACAGTTGGCCGTTAATACACAGGCCGCCGCTTCTCCGCAGCACTCAATCATACCTTGATGAATGCTGACCGGACAAACGACGGCCTGTTAGTTTATGCGACTCTTTCGCGCCAGATCACCCGGCGATGAAATCGCCTAGAGCGCGGCATTGTCTCTCTCACCGGTACGTACCCGGATTACCTCGGAGATGGTGGATATGAATATCTTTCCATCGCCGATTCGTCCTTCGACCCCCGATTTAGCCGAATCGATTATTGCGGCCACAACGGCATCTTTCAGGCTCTCGATAACGACCGTTGTTACGATCGATTTCGGCAGAGCTGCACGTGTTGTTGTGGTTGCACCTCGACCGGTGAATACCTCAACGCCCTGCTGGGTTCCCTTTCCGGAAATGTTCAAGACGTGATATCCACCACATCCAGCGGCGACGATTGCTTCAACTATCGTGTTGACTCGCTCGGGCCGCACAACTGCTTCAATTTTGATCATGTTTACAGTTCTCCTGCTGCGTGAACGATCCTATTGTCGTCCACACAGCGTGAATTTGCGTATGAATCCTTAGTCGGCCCCATCGTCAACATAGGCTCGCTCACCGTGAAGTGAGATGTCGAGTCCTGTGTCTTCAGCAGATTCGTCGGCCCGGAGACCCAGGCCAGGTATTACGTCGAGAATCTTCAGAATTACGAAGGTCACGACGAATGAGTAGGCGATAGTGGCGAGCACCGCCACGGCGTTGTAGCCCAACACCTTTGCGTCGCCGTCGATTAGACCGATTCCACCGACTGCGAAGATGCCAGTGGCGAGTGCGCCCCAGATACCGCCTATACCGTGAACGGCCATTACTTCAAGCGCGTCGTCGAATCTAAACTTGTGTCGAATTCGCACGGCATAGAACGTGAGTACACCGGCACCCAGACCTACGGCTATCGAGCCCATAGGACCTACAAATCCCGAGGCTGGGGTTATCGCAACAAGACCCGCAACGGCACCGGTCGCTGCACCGACAGCACTCATTTTGCCAGTGTGTATGTGGCCAAGAATGGCCCAGACGACCATTGCGGTAGCCGCGGCTGTGTTGGTCACGAGGAACGCGCTGATGGCAAGTCCGTTGGCGGCCAGTCCAGATCCAGCGTTGAAGCCGAACCAACCAAACCAGAGAATGCCAGCGCCAAGAATCACGAACGGCACGTTGTGTGGCTCGACACCGCGGTCGACACCACGGCGCTTACCAACGAGGTAGGCAGCGACAAGGGCCGCGATACCAGCGTTGATGTGAACGACCGTACCACCAGCGAAGTCGAGAGCACCAAGTTCGAATAACCAGCCATCGCCAGCCCACACCCAGTGAGCGATCGGTGCATACACGAATGTGATCCACGCAACCAGAAAAATCAGGTAGGTGGTGAACTTGAAGCGTTCAGCAATCGCACCCGTAATTAGCGCTGGTGTGATGATGGCGAACATCATCTGGAATATGGCGACTGCGAGATCAGGCACCCCTGCGCCATGAATGTCCGTTCCTGTTGCCGACACATCCTTTAGTCCAAGGAAATCGAAGTTTCCGATCAGGGCGCCGCCTGCACCAAACGCAAGGCTGTAACCCCAGAGTACCCAGATGACGGAAACGACTCCCATCGCGACGAAACTGTACATAACCGTGCTGACAGCATTTTTGCCGCGGACAAGACCGCCATAGAAGAACGCAAGGCCCGGCGTCATGAACAGCACAAGGGCGGACGCGACTAGCATCCACGCTACTGATCCTGAATCCATAATGAAATATCTCCCCAAAAACCTTTTTCGCAGAGTCCACGATGCAATCTATTGGGAAGTTGTTTCAGAAATGTTGCAGCGGTGTGACGCCACGGTTACACGTGTGAAAACCGCGCGAAATCGCTTCCGGCGCTACTGGTGAGACCGAGAATATTCGGTAAGTATGTCTGACAAATGATTATCGATTCGCACTGTCACTCATGGGCGTACTGGCCCTATTTGCCTCCTGTTCCCGATCCTGAAAATCATGGTTCGGTTGAGCAACTGATCCACCAGATGGATACGAACGGAGTCGACCGGGCCACGATTGTCTGCGCCCAGATATTCCGAAATTTCGACAATAACGACTACGTAGCCTCAGCTCTAAAGCGTTATCCGGACAGACTGGAACAGTTCGCTGACGTCGATTCGATGTGGTCAGAGACTTACCACACGCCCGGTGCTGCAACACGACTCGAACAGGCAGCTGAGCGCTGGCCGATGAAAGCATTTACCCACTACGTGGCGAGCGAGGACGATGCAGGCTGGTTTAACTCGCCCGATGGAGTCGATTTCTTCCGAGTTGCCGAGCAGCTCGGTCTGATTGCGAGCATCTCGATGGCACCACACCACCAGGGCGAACTGCGTAAGGTGGCTGAGCGCCATCCAAACTTGAACATTCTCTGTCACCACATGGGCGGCATGCGGGCACACGGCGACGGTGCACGCGCAAATCTGGAAAACGTGACCGAATCGAGCAAACTCCCGAACATTTACCTGAAGTTGTCGGGTTTCCACTACCTGACGGCCACACCGTGGAACTTCCCTTATTCCGATTCGCGCTGGGTATACGAGGAAGCTTATGCGGCATTCGGCACGAATATGGTCTGGGGATCCGACTTTCCAGTAGTAAAAAAGTCGATGACACACCTTCAATCACTGGAGGCATTCCGCACTCATTGTGATTTCGTCAGCGACAACGACAGGATCGCTATCCTGGGTGGAACTCTGGGAGCTCTGCTGAGTCGAGCTCGTGCCGTAAATAAGTAGACCGATCCACACCAACGCACAGGTCAAACTGTCCGAAAATAGCCATCCACTCTACACGGATCATTCGAATTGGGCCGTAAGTACCAATTCAATACGTGTTTCACCTATGTCGCCATAGCGTGTAGACCACGAATCTAGTGGAAAGCGGCGGTTATGACCGAATTCACACCGTACGACACTCGGGGTCACTCTCGGTATGTCGGTGCTGAATACCCGATGATCGTGTGCTGCGTCGTTCTTTGGCACTACCAGGGTGCGAAGTAGTCCCCGCACATCATTTATAACGGCGGCCAGACGGCCATTGAGTGGGATTAGCGGAACAACTATTTATGTCAGAAATCGACTGGCGACAACTGTGGAAATTTCTCGACTATTCAGGCGATAAATTTTCGTCGGTGCAGTCAGACTCTCTTCGAGCACAATTCCGGGAGATATCGAACAATCCTGTCGTGGCAGGACTTGCTCATGGGGGCACCGATTTCACATCGATCGACGATTTCCGCGCGCGCGTACGCTTGAGCACGTGGGAAGACTATGCCGACAGCCTGAAGCCAGACTCAAATGGAACGACCACCTGGGCATACACCCAGTACGGAGCGGGTAATTCGAAGTGGGCTCCGTATACCCCAGAAGCCCTTGATCATCTCGCCGATTCGGTCGTTGCGACGATAGGGCTGGCTGCTTCCTCCGACGGCAAAACTGCGAAAGTCCGGCGCGGTGACCGTGCCCTGTTCAACATCCCTCCAAGACCCTACCTGGCCGGGCATGTCGCGTTCCAACTGGTTGAAAAATACGGATTCAAACCACTGCTTCCCCTCGAACCGAGTGAGGATATGGGGTTCAAGGACCGGATCGCCGAAGGCTTTGCAAACGCCCTCAACGACCGCGTCGACATCCTCATATCCATGACATCGGTCCTCATGCGGGTAGCAGAACGATTCGATCCAACAACGACTCGATCGCAGAGTTCAACCGGCCTCCTGAAAAAAGTGAACGCCAGGGGTGCTTTCCGATTGGCCGGGGCCAAGTTGAAAAGTACGTTTACAAGTCACCAGATGAAACCGAATGACCTGTGGGATCCCAAATGCGTCGTTGGCTGGGGCCTGGACACCAGGTTCTATTCCGACCAGATAGCCGAAGCCTGGGGGCGACCACCGTACGAGTTCTATGCCTCTACAGAGATCGGCGTGATGGGAATCCAGTTCCGTGACGGTGGGGGGATGGGCCTTGACCCACACACCTGCTTCTACGAGTTCATCCCCGAGTCTGAACTGGAGTGCGAACGCGCTGACCCGAACTACGTACCCCGTACTTGCTTTCTCGATGAAGTTGAGGCGGGTGAATCGTATGAGATTGTGGTCACCAGTTTCTTCGGAATGCCCTTCGTTCGTTACCGGTTGGGGCACATCGTTCGATTTACGACCGACCACGTCGGCTACGGGAACGAGTTTCTGTTCGTTGGACGTTCCGACGAACGAATCGACATCGGTGGTTTTACCCGAGTCGACGAGAGCACCGTATGGAAGGCACTTTCAAAGGCCGAAATCCCGGTGCGAGAGTGGACGATACGACGGGAAATCGAAGGCATCGTCCCGGAACTGCATATGTACATAGAGCTTTCGAATCCCTACGAAGTTCGGCAGCTTGTCCCGGTGCTCCACGAGGCTCTAAAAGATTGTGACCCTCTTTACGCAGATCTCGAAGCCATGCTGGGGATCTGCCCGCTCAACGTCACCGTGCTTTCGAGCGGCACATTCGATGCATACACGGACATGCAACTGAAACGTGGCTCGTCTCTCGTTGGCAGCCGGCCGCCGAGGATGAATGCGACGGACGAAACGATCGGTCGGCTGGTAGCGCTGGATCGTGTACTGGAGCTCTCTGCCTAAATTTTCGGGCGAGAAGATATGAACGAAATTTACATAGCACTGCCATTCGCACAGTTCGCAATTTCTGCGTTCCTGGCGGTTCTCGTCTATTTTTCCGACCCGAATGATCGTACTAATCGGCTATTCACGCTGTTCTTGATAACCATGGCTGCGTGGGGGATCACAATTTTCGCGATGCGGGACGCGTTCCCCGATGCAGAAACTGCTTTCACCCGTGAAAAATGGGCTCTGGCGGTCATCCCGTTCAGCAGCATCTTCTTCCTGCACTTCGTACTGCGCTATACAAAGTCAGTACATGGCAATCTGACCCTATATTCCTTCTATGCCGTCGCGATTACGTCGGCAGTGCTTTCGCTCAGTGGATTCACCGCAGTGGGTATGGTCGTGAAGTTCTACGGGTTTGCGCCGAAACTTGGCTGGGCGTTCCCTCTGGTACTTTTGGCGTCGTATCCCGCAGTGCTCCTGGCCCTGGTCCAGCTACAACGAGCGTCGCGGCATGAGCAATCGGAGCAACGAAAACAACAACTGCAGTTGCTGAAGCTCGGTGTACTCGCATCGGTAGCGGGAGCGACCACAGACTTCCTTCCGTCGCTTGGACTGAACGTCTACCCGCTCGGAATCCTCGGAAACATACTATTCATCTCGCTGACCACATATGGTGTGACCCGCTACCAGATGATGAACCTGCGCCTGATGTTGAGACGAGGCCTGGCGTACAGTGCCATCAGCTCCTTCCTGTTCGGCGTTTACGGTGTCTGTATCGGGCTCGTTCTGCTGCTCGCACGTGACCTGAGCGCACCCGCGACGGCTCTATTTGGTGGTGGAGCAATCCTGATCATTGGCGTGATGGTCCAACCGAGCATGCAACAAGTGCAGGCCATCATCGACAAGGCTTTCTACCGGGAACAACACGACCGTATTAGTGCCCTTTCCCGGCTCAATGACCTGACGAAGGACATTACTGACTTTCCGACCGTCGCCGAAGGCATCGTCACTGCCGTGCGCGAGACAGCCCGTGCCGACTGGGTTGCGGTACTACTCCCGACACACAGCGGGAAGTCGTTTGTTTCTGTTGCAGATACCCGTGAAGCCGCGCCCCACTTCGAGCTGTCGGCAACAGGTTCGGCAATATCAAGGATGAAGCGGTTTAGCGAAATTCTTGTGTACGAACCCGGTGTCCAGACTGCGCTCGTAATTTCAGACGACCTCGAAGAACTGGACCTGTTCGATCGTCTCGACGTTCGAGTTATGGCGCCCATGGTGGCCGCAGGTGATCTCACCGGGGTGCTGGTCGGCGGCAGGAAACTTGTCGGATCGGGATTCATGGACGACGACATCGAATTCCTGAGAACCGCAGCCGGGCAGGCTGCGGTCGCCGCCCGAAACGCCAGCCTCTATGCTGCCGCCCGGAAAGAGGCAAGTGAAAAGGCCGCTCTCGCGGAGCTTGGTCGGGTCGTCAGTTCAACGCTGGATATTGAGGCTGTGTTTGAACGCTGCGCGGAACAGGTAAGAGCGTTGTTGCCGGCCGACAGAATCGCCATCGTCTTGGCCGATGAAGAGGGCGAGAACTTCGAATATACCTACGTGTACGGCATTCCGGTCCCGGGCTGGGATCGTGGTGCGACAGACAGTATCGCCTCCTCTCCACTCCACCCGGTATTCGAGTATCACTCGGGAATAACACTCGGCATGGCCGATACACCCAGGAAGCGCCCGTTGCACCCCTCGCGAGAGGCGAGTGTCAGTATGGGACTGAACTCACTCATGGCCGTCCCGTTTATCGCTCGTGGAAGCGTAATCGGGGCACTTGTACTCGAGTCGCGCAGGGCCGCGGCCTATCGAGCAGAAGAGTTGGCGCTTGCAGAGCGAATCGGCGGCCAGATTGTCAACGCCATCAACAACTCCAGGCAGTTTGTGCAGGCGATGGAACTGGCAGAGGCGAACGAAGCCAAGCTGATCCTTGACGCTGAAAATCTCGAGCTGCAGCGTCTGAACGAGGCGAAAATCAGTTTCCTCTCGACGGTGTCCCATGAACTCCGCACACCGCTTACGAGCATGCTGGCCTTCGCCAGCCTGATAAAGCGGAACAAGGAAGGGAACCTGTCCGAGAAGAACATGCGTCATCTCGAGATCATCGACAACAACGGTCGGCGCCTGAACGTTCTTATCCAGGACCTGCTCGATGTGTCTCGCATGGATATGGGTAAACTCCATCTTGAACCCTCCGAGTTTGACATTGTCGAGTCTGTAAACGAACTCACTGAAAGTTTCGCGCCTATATACGATGCAAAACTGCAGGTATTGAATGTCGAAGTCCCGGATGCCGAGACGCTGATTCGTGCCGACAAAAACCGCGTGATGCAGGTCCTTACCAACCTGCTCAGTAACGCATCGAAGTATTCGCCTGACGAAAAGAGCGTGTGGCTGCGAGTGGCCAGGGTTGATGACCATCTTGAGTTCGAAGTACAGGACGAAGGATTCGGAATCTCACCTGAAGACCAGGAAAATATGTTCACAGCGTTTTACCGCGTGGATACCGAGCAAACCCGTTCGATCGAAGGTACGGGGCTGGGTCTTGTGATCGCGAAAGGTATCGTTGAAATCCACGGTGGCAAGATTGAAATGGACAGCGAACCCGGCGTCGGGACCACGTTCCGGTTCCAGATTCACGACCTGAAAGACGAACCGAAAGAGGGCGGGAGCGATTCTGACGACGACGCTGAAGGTGACGGGACCGAGCTCGCAGCCTGATCGACCAGCTTTCTTAGCCCCGGGTTCTTCTTAACGCCGTGATCCGGCGACCTGCAACCAGGCCGACCACCGCCAGCAACCATGCGCTGGCGGAGCCATCCACGGAGCCTGCGACCGGCGCCGAGCAGGTTCCTGACGAGGTACTGCCAGTTTCCTGATCAGCTGGTCGCCCAACCGCATTTTCTGCGTCGGTCTCTGACTCACCATTAGCATCGACTGCGCTCCCGGCCTGATCGGGGTTCTCTGTCGGCTCCGGGACAACTGGTGCGGCCGCGACCGGTTTTGGAGTGGGGCTTGCCGACTCGGGCGGCAAAGTTAGAAGGCGGTACGTCGGTGTTGGCTCCGCACCCGGTGTCGGCGTCGGTCCCGGGGTGGCTTCGATATAAGGTTCGGCCTTGATCTTCTCCCGCCACCGGTTCTCCAGCCCATCAATCCCGAATCCGTATACCGCCCGCAGTGATGCGTCGATATCGATTCCCGTGCCGAGCGTGGCGAGCAGTTCGGCCATTTTCTCGCTGCCGAACGTAGAGACCATGTAGTCAACGACGCTGCGGCCCTGACCATAGGCGACAAGTGTCAGGTTCGGATCGCCGGGGAACGAAACCAGGCTCTTCAGTGGGATCAGCCGGTCCGTGCCAATAGCCCATTCAAGAAAACGCTGGTATGAAGTCGTCTGATCGATGTTTCCGTACTCGGCAAGGCCCTCGTTCAGCCAGAGCGGCACCGCACCACGCGACCGAGCTGCTCTGGCAACGAGAATGTGCGTCATCTCATGGGTAGCCGTGCCGATATCCGATCGTCCGGCCAACACGATGACTACGCTTTCGGAGTCGAATGCCTGCCCCTCCGTGATCAATTCACGACTGGCCGCAAGGCTACGCGCGACAACCGCTCCGATCATCTCCGCGTTGTTATTGTAGAGGGTCATCACGATGGGGGATTCGGTATCGGCCCCGGTCACGGGCCCCATGATTTCCAGTGACTGGAGGGCAGCTTCCGCAAGCCGCTCAGCGCGTTTCCTGACCGGCCCGTGGTAGAGGATCGTGACCGGACCGAGCGTCACCTCTTCCCACTCGAATCGAGCGTCATCAAATCGGAATTTTTCTGGCTCGGTCACCAGTGAGTTGCCGTTCTGGTCTGTAATCTCGAACCAGTAATTGATCGTCGCACCCGGCGGGATGTATCGATCGTTACTGTTCGTTCGATGAAATAGCTCACCGTTCACAAGTGGCCGGGTCGTATTGTCGACTTCGAGATATGAGTACTGTGTGGTCCCTCGATTGCCAATTGCGAACGTAACGCGAACATCGTCAATCCGTAGTTCGGATTCAATTTCGATACTGAATCGCAACCCCTCAGGGAACTCGGAGACCACGCCGGAACTTATCACCTTCATGGCAGGATTCGATTGGGCTGACACCGAGCGGGTGGAGGTTATTTCTCCACCAGTGGCCAGCGCAAAAATCGCAATAGGGGCAATCAAAGCTCCGACGGTTCTCGCAGTAAACAGATATTTGATGATGCCGGGCAATTTCACTGACGTTCCAGAGTTATCGACAGGTTTCGCTTTGTTCGACAAACCAGTATGGGTATCATTCGTTTACGCCCAATGTGATGCTAAGGGATGCACCGGGTACTTTATTCAGGGTCGATCGATCGCCACGCGTCGACGAAGCGCCAGGCGGCACTCAATGGTGTCCCTACCCCGAGTATCCAGAGTGCGGCCATCGGAAATCCAGCGACAAGACAAATTACGGTTATTGCCACGCGTTCCGGGCGAGTCAGAAATCCGGCGGTGCCTTTGACGCCAAGCCCTTCAGCCCGAGCCCGAACGTAGCTGACCATCAATGATCCGGATGTCGCCACGATCGCCAGTAATACACCTGTCTGGCTGGCGTCCGGGCCGTCCAGGTAGTATGCCGCCAATCCGAGTAGTACGACCGATTCAGCAACACGGTCAAACACTGAATCCGTCAGTGCACCACGTTTGCTGACACGACCTGTCGATCTGGCAATCCCACCATCAAGTAAATCGAACGTCGATCCGACCAGGACCAGTATTCCCCCGATAAGGAATTCACCTTCACTAATAAAGAAGGCTGCGATCCCGGCGATCAGTACGCCTACAACCGTCGCCGTGTCGGGCGTGAATTTCAGTGTGACAAGTAACGATACGGCCGGGCGTTCGAACCATTTCGTGACTGAGCCGCGCAACGCATAACGCAACGTTTGAAGGTCGGGCAAGTTCTACCAGCCCCGGTATTCCGCTGGCGAAACCGGCCGTTTTTCCCGTACTTCGTCATAGTAGTCGAGAACTTTGTCTGCTACGAGTTGCCAACGATACTGATTGACCGTTGCCCTGCCATCAATACCGAACTGGGTTCTCAAACCCGGGTTTTCGATGAGCTTCCTGATCGCTGCTGCCAGCGCCGCTTCATCTTTCGGGGGAACCATGAGCCCTTCGCGTCCGTCAGTCATTACGGAGGCAAAGCCGGGAATATCGGAGGCGACTATTGGGGTTGAGGCCGACATTGCTTCGATGATGATAAAGCCGAAACTTTCCTTCCCTGTATTCGGTGCAAGGAATATGTCGGCGTTCTGGTAGTAGCCCGGCAGTTCAGAGTCTGAAACCGGACCTACGAATACGACATCGTCCAGCGACCGCTCGCCCATTATTCGGTACGACTCTCTGTCAGGCACACTCGCTCCCACGACTATCAAGCGCAGGTTCGGGTACTCCCATTTTAGAAGTGAGTACGCACCAAGAGCGTAGCGGAGTCCCTTGCGTGGTTCGTTGACACGGCCGACGAACAGCAAGTTCATTGCCTCGTCTTTGAGAACAGTCGGTTTCGGTGCCGGAGCTGCGAACCTGTCAACATCGAGACCGTTCGGGATCACCCGGTACTCACCCTGAAAATATCTGTTTGCAAATGCCTTTGCGGGTTCAGAAACGGCGATGCGTCCGTTCAGGCGAATGGCCCCACGGTTCAAAACCTTCTTCCAGAACATGTACCCACGACCACGGCCTTCGTTGTAGGCGTGGAACGTGCCGATGGTCGTCGACGGTGAAAACCTCGATGCTGTAAGGGCGAACATCGGCATCAAAGGCTCGTGGATGTGGACGATGTCGAATTTTTCGTTCTCCAACATCGATTTCAGTCGCCACTCGTGCCAGACGGAGAAAGAAATCCTGGCGATCGAGCCGGCAGTAGGTACCGGTACGGATCTGCCAAAGGTGCGCAAATCAACATCGCCAATATCTACGGCAGGTTCGTCGCGTGTGCACGGTGCGAGGATCGAAACATTGTGACCGCGTGCTTGAAGTTCACGGCTGAGCGACCCTATATGGCGCTGAACTCCACCAGAGTGGGCGAAGTCGTAAGGAGAAACCTGAGCGATTCTCATTCTCTTGCCCTCCGGAATTCCGAACGTTGTTCAAAGCAATGGTGCCCGCTACCGAACCAGGATGACGCAATCATATTGGATTATCGGCGACGGGCACCAGTTTATAGCTTGAGTTATTGGACCGTACGTTAGTCAGTCGTGGAAGAAAGGTGACCTTCAGCGAAATCTTCCACCGCGCGCCTGGCGTCATCGTCACGCATCTGGACCGGAGGCGATTTCATGAAGTAAGCGGAGGCCGGTACGATTGCGCCGGCGATGCCTTTGTCGAGTGCGATCTTGGCGCTACGGATGGCGTCGATCGCTACCCCGGCCGAGTTAGGGCTATCTTCAACTTCGAGTTTTAGCTCTATGTTGAGAGGCTGGTCGCCCCAGGAAGTACCCTCGAGACGAATGTAAGCCCATTTGCGGTCTTCCAACCACGGAACGTGGTCGGACGGACCGATGTGGACATCGTTGGTCGGCAGTTCTTTTTCTAGTTGGGACTGTACGGCGTTAGTTTTCGAGATTTTCTTCGACTTCAGTCGCGATCGTTCCAGCATGTTGTAGAAATCGGTGTTCCCGCCGAAGTTCAGTTGGTACGTCCTGTCGAGACGTACTCCGCGATCTTCGAACAGACGGGCGAGCACCCGGTGGACGATGGTGGCACCGACCTGTGATTTGATGTCGTCACCGACGATCGGCAGTCCGCGGTCGAGAAATCGCTTCTGCCAGTAGGCCTCTCTGGCGATAAACACCGGGATGCAGTTCACGAACGCACAACCGGCGGCCAGTACCTGCTCGACGTACCACTTCGTGGCCTGCTCGGAACCAACAGGTAGGTAGTTGATAACTACGTCGACTTTTCGTTCGCGGAGAATTTCGACGATGTCGGCGGTCTTACCCCCGGGCGTTGACGGGTCATGATTGACCTCGATGATTTCTTCGAGAAATTCGCCGATGCCGTCGTGGGTCATCCCACGGTCGACCGTCACGCCCATGTGGGGTACTTCGTGAAACTGGAGTGCATTGTTGTTCTTGGAAACAAGAGCTTCCGAAAGATCTTTGCCAACTTTTTCCTTGTCGACATCGAATGCAGCGACGATTTTCACGTCGCTCAGTGCATATCCACCAAGTACGTTGTGCATCAGGCCCGGAATCTTGCTCGAACCTTCGTCGACCTCGCTGTATTTATAGAGCCCCTGTACAAGCGAAGAGGCGCAGTTGCCTGCACCGATGATCGCGACGTTGATATTGCCCAAGATCGAGCCCCCTGAAGATTCGTAGAAATACACTTGAATTAGAGCAGACCATCATCTTTTGGCGACGCACGGCTGCTTCAGTAACTCTGCGAAGGCTATTTCTCTCTGAGCGGATTCTGTTGGAACATTTTCTCGATAAGAGACGGTGTAGTTCCTGAATGTTCCGGAACCAGCTTGTCCCTGTGAGAAGTTTCAGTGAAACTGACGAGCGAGAATCGTGAGACTTGTTCTGTATACCAGTGATTCCTCCGCCACGGTCCAGTCGAGAGAAGCGCGGTCAGGCCGAGGGACTTGTATTTGTGGAGAGAAACCCGGTTGCCGACCAGATGCTGAAACCGGGGCGGATTGTCGCCTGTGTGATCGACATGACTAACTAAACCGCCACCTGCATGGCCTGGGCTATCTCAGCCAACGAATGGGTCTTGATGTATGGATTCTTCCCCGACCAGACATAGTTAAAGTGTTGTCGGAGGATCCTTGCATAGTTGCTGCTCGAAGCATACTGGAGCATCGGAACGAGCCCGTCGATCGAACTTCCGTCCAGCGCATCCTCTGGCTTTCCGAACTGATACGTTTCTACAAATGCCGACTCGGCGGTCATAACGAGGTAGACAGATGGCCAGTGATCGACGAACCGTACGTCAATTCCGAAACGGGTGCGCGATTCGGCCTCTTTTTTCATTGCAGCGATCACGTTCAGACTGCGCCAGCTGTCGCCATAAAGTGGACCACTTCTGAAACGGCCTTCGTCCTGGAACTGAAACCCGTCTTCGGCCACCGACCTTGCCCTGGCGAACTCGCTCACAGGATTCACCAGGATCGCTCGGATCTGAACGGCTCGATCTTCGGCAGCCAATTGCCTCAGGACCGTCGTGTGGCCTCTGTCGCCAAAGAATTCTCGTAGACCGATACCCTGCAGCAGTACCTCTCCGTGTGCTGATTCGAGTGATCGTGCAACCACTCCGGTCGTAGTCGGATCGAGGCCTCTCGGACCCAGTATTGCCTCAACTCCGTGGTCGACGGCGCCCGACAGTATTCCCGTAAAACGGTTCAGCGCCTGAGCATCGTCAGAAAACTTCAAGTCTTTGTCGGCAATCGTCGTTGACGACGTTCGGTTTGGTGTGTTTGGCGCGCGCAGTGTGCGCTGCCCGCTCCGGACCGGTGGGGCAATCGCAGCCTCCACGGTTTCTTCTGTGATGATCCATGTTTTGCCTATGCGTCGCGCCGGTAACAGACCATCCCGCAGCCACTTGTATACCGTCTTTTCGCTCATGTTCAGACGCATGGCGACATCACTTACGCGCAAACTCATGATGCTTCCTAGTTTTTCCTAATCATCACCTAATATTCCGGACAATTCTACACAACAGGTAATTCTGGTATGTAGTTCCTGATCAAACTGATTGGCAGGCGGGGATGTCTGGCAAATTTTCTGCGACAAAAAAGACCGCCCTGATCGGGGCGGTCTGATTCGTAGTCAAACGTTGGTGAGGTTACCAGCCGACAGCAGCACCGTCTTTCCGAGGTTCTGATCCGGCGGTCAGTACCCCGGTTTCGGGATCCCTCGAAATAACCTGCCCACCACCAAAGCCGGTGCGCTCGTACCCTGAGACTACCTCTACCGTGTGTCCACGGCTTTCGAGTTCCCTGATCGTCTCTGGTGCCAGGTCCTCCTCAACCGCAACGCTCTGGTCACCTGTCACATCGATTTTGAACCTCGGTGCATCGAGCGCCTGTTGAGAGTCCATTGCGTTGTCGACCATGTTCGATACCACCTGCAGGTGACCCTGTGGTTGCTGGAATCCGCCCATTACGCCAAAGCTGAGCCACATTTCGTCATCCTTTGTGGCCATCGCCGGGATGATGGTCTGGAACGGGCGCTTGTTACCCTGGAGATAGTTGGGATGTCCCGGATCGAACGAGAACAGTGAGCCACGGTTCTGGAGGGCCATCCCGAGAGTTGGGACAACAAGCCCGGTGCCAAATCCGCTGAACAGGCTATTTATCAGCGAGCAGGCGGTTCCTTCACCATCGACAGCTGTCAGATAAACCGTGTCGGCCCCGCCCATCGGGTCGCCATAAGATACGTCCGGATCGGCCTGTGCGCCTGAAATGGCGG
>JAQBVG010000210.1 GCA_027623655.1 Chloroflexota bacterium | reverse complement strand
GAGTAACTGCCTCGAACTCTCCGGCACAGCTGTCGACCATCTTGTAGACCGGCTTCACCCCCCAGTCCTTACGAATGGTGCGCACCTGCTCAGGCAGATAACCGGCAAGCGTTCCAATCTGCGGATCCGAAAAACCCATGCGTTTTGCTCGGCGCATCAACTCCGGCGTCAACTCTTCGGCAAGGAGTTCACGCTCCATCGTGACGATACGTGCAAGTGCCCGCGTGAACCACGGATCAATCCCCGTCTCAAGCGATATGTCCTCAGCCGAACGCCCCCCTCGTATAGCCGCAGTTACATTCCAGAGTCGGTCGTCGTTGGCAACTGTCGTTCTTCGCTTTTCCGTAGCCCACTCCGGGTTCTCCCAAAGCAGCGAGCCCCGACCGTTTTCCAGCGACCGTACCGCTTTTTGAAGGGCGGCTTCGAACGTCCGATCGATCGCCATTACCTCGCCGGTCGCCTTCATTTGCGTTCCGAGCGAACGATCTCCGGTCGGAAACTTATCGAACGGCCAGCGTGGAATTTTCACCACGCAGTAATCCAGGGCCGGCTCGAACGCAGCCGTTGTTTTCTGGGTGACAGCGTTAGATATCTCGTCCAGGTTTTTACCCAGTGCGATCTTCGCCGCGACACGGGCAATTGGGTATCCGGTTGCCTTCGATGCCAGGGCGGACGAACGACTTACCCGGGGGTTCACCTCAATGACGTAGTACATTGAGCCTTCATCGTCGTAACCGGCGCCACTACCGGAGACCAATCCCATTTTCTCGGCGATAATTTTCGAGGGCCGATACGCCAGTTGAACGTTGCAACCACCCTTGATATCCAGGCCGGAAATGATGTTTAGTGACGCAGTCCGGAGCCGCTGGTAGTCCTTGTCATTCAGCGTCTGGCTGGGAGCAACGACAATGGAATCACCTGTGTGAACTCCCATCGGGTCGAAGTTCTCCATGTTGCAGATGGTGATGACGTTGCCGGCACCGTCACGCATCACCTCGTATTCGATTTCCTTCCAGCCGAGCAGTGACTGCTCGATCAGCACCTGCCCAACCCTGCTCGCAGCGATACCGACAGCAGCAATTTTTCGCAGCTCACCCTCGTTGCGTGCTATGCCCCCACCTGTTCCGCCCAGGGTGTAGGCCGGGCGTACGACAGCCGGGTATCCGATCTTTGCCCCGGCGGCGACGGCATCTTCGACTGTTTCTACCGCGAACGAAGGCAGCATGGGTTCACCGAGACGTTCGAGGAGGTCTCTAAATTTCTCGCGGTCTTCAGCCATCTCAATCGATGCGACCGACGTGCCAAGTGCCCTCACGTTGTACTTTTCGAGGATGCCCTGTTTCTCAAGATCGACAAGGAGATTCAACCCGGTCTGACCGCCCATCGTGCCGAGAACACCATCGGGGCGTTCACGCTCGATAATCCGTTCGAGGACGGGCACCGTGAGCGGCTCAATGTAAATGCGATCGGCCATGTTCTCATCTGTCATGATCGTGGCCGGATTGGAGTTAACCAGGACGACCTCGACGCCCTCCTCTCGGAGGGAGCGGCATGCCTGGGTCCCGGCATAGTCAAACTCGGCAGCCTGCCCGATGATGATCGGACCCGAACCAATCACCAGCACTTTCTTGGGCTGATCGGTCGATTGTTCACTCACAGGACAACCGCCTTCGCGACTACGCTCGACCTGATCAATCCAACAAATCGATCGAACAGGTACTCACTGTCGTGAGGTCCCGGTGATGCCTCCGAGTGGTACTGGATAGTCATGATCGGCAAATCCCGATGTCGCAGGCCTTCGACGGTGTTGTCGTTCAGGTTTATGTGACTAACCTGCAGTCCGTCGGGCAACCCGCTCGCATCGACCGCATACCCGTGGTTTTGGGCAGTTACATACACCCGGCCCGACTCAAGGTCTTTGACGGGTTGGTTCCCTCCTCTATGACCAAAATGCAACTTGAACGTGCTCGCGCCGAACGCCCGGGCGATAACCTGGTGGCCGAGGCAAATGCCCATTATTGGGACCTTACCGGCAAGCCCTCTCGCCGCCTCTACAGAACGATCAAGCAGCTCGGGGTCTCCAGGTCCCGGCGAAAGCATCACGCCATCCGGACCGTGCGACAGGATCTCCTCGGCCGAGGCATCATCGGGAACAACTACGACTTCGCACCCGCGTGCACGCAGCGACCGAAGAATATTCAGCTTCACACCGTAGTCGCTAACGACCACCTTCAGCAGGTCGCCCGACTCTTCTCTCTCTTTCAGCCCGACTTCCATCTCACGCCCCATGCCACCCTGACGGGCTCTAAGGCGCAGATCGAAATATGCTCGTGAGCGTTCCCCGGCATCCCCGTTCCACTCGTATGTATCGTCCGTGGAAACATCGCCAACGACATCGAAATCACCGTAGCGCGGTGCCCGTGAGAGAACTGCGAGCGCGGCTGAAACGTCTTCTCGCGGTGTAATAATGCCCATCATGACACCCGCCGACCGGAGCTTCCGCGTCACCGCCCGCGTGTCGGCCCCGGATACCCCCGGAACACCGTTCTTCAGAAGGTAATCGTGAATGGTGCCCTCGGAGAGCGGGTGCGATGGTTCATCGCAGTCGGCTCGGACCACAAACCCGTTGACCTGCACGCGAGTCGACTCCGCGTCGGCTTCGCTCGTCCCGTA
>JAQBVG010000209.1 GCA_027623655.1 Chloroflexota bacterium | reverse complement strand
TAGATCGTGTTGGTCGCCTTGACCAGATGCGTGTGTCGACCGACCGGCTCGCCCGTGTTCGGATTCACATCCAACCGTGGGAAGTTGCTACTGGATATGTCGATGCGGATTCGGTGACCAGCCTTGAACAGGTTCGATGTAGTCGGAAGGGTGATCGTTATCGAATACCTCTCACCCGGTTCCATCATCTCCGGCTCTGTCCACGAGTTCCGAAACCGCATCCGCAGAATCGTGTCCGTCAGGTTAAGGTCAAAGCCGTCCGGGTAGTCGGCACTCTGCGGATAGACATCGATCAGCTTCGCGGCAAAGTCGGTATCGGTGGCGGTCGATGACACCCGCAGGTTCACTTTGACCTGTCCTGTCAGCTCGGTGTCTTCTGTTAGCGGTTCCGACTCGAAAGCGAGAACATCTCCTCGCTCAGACAGCTTGCGGCCTGCGCTGTGATCACCGGAAAACCAGTCGTGCGCTCGTTGGTCAATAGGACCCCACGGAACGATCTGGTTACCTTGGCCACCGTATGCTGCCGCCCGGTCGCCGAAAGCAGGAATCGAGTCCCAGCCATCTGCGGGCTCACCGATCTCCCCAAGGTGTGCGATACTTCCTCCAGCCGTCGGCACCGGGTTCCCCGGGTCGTGCACGTATGAGATCGACTCTCCGGTTCCGGGTGCACAGTCGACAAGACCGTTCCCGGTTGCCAGGTACATCGTCCGGGATTCGGTGCGAACTATGGGCCATTCAGGCTCGCTCCGCCATTGCCCGCCATGCTCGATCAGGCCGGAGGCGGTCTTGCGCCCGGAGCCGCCACCCATGACGAAGATCTCGACCGACGGATCGGACTCCACAGAGTTCGCATCATCTCTCAGCCATCGGTCAAACCACCGCTTCCTCAGTTCATGGTGAGCAGGATAGCCCTGCTTTGCAGCCGACCCGAAGTCAACCTCGCCGAGTGAAGTGGTTTGGAGTCGCATCATGCCATGACTCCATGGACCGATCATCAGCCGAACGGTCGATCCAATCCGCTCCTTCATCGCAGTGAAGTACCCGGTGCAGGCGTCGACGAACGGGTCGTACCAGCCACCGGTGATTAGTACAGGAATGTCGGCGTGGCGGTCCCAGTACGGCGTCTGATCATTGCATTCCTGCGCCCACCAATCGTCGTACGCGCCACGAAAGTAGTAGTTGAACAGTGTCTCCTCAAGATGAGGGGCGACCGATAGCGGGATCTTACCCCGCTCAAATGGCATGTTCTGCAGCCATTGCCTCGAGTCCGCAAGCCCTCTCGCCACAGTCTTGACCGCTTCGAGGTCGTCCTTGATCTCATGGGCGTCGAGTGCGTGGTTGTAGATGGCGGTGTACATGTGGAGAGCCATAGCCCCGCCTTCTCGTGCTTCGTGGAGGTAGATATTCGTCGGGCCTTGCTCCGGGCAGATCGCAGCCAGGTGCGGAGGCTTATGGAGCGCGGCCTGCGTCTGGACTATCGCCCGGTGAGAGCTGCCCATCATTCCGATATTGCCGTTGGACCATGGCTGCCCTGCGAGCCATTCGATCGTGTCGTAGCCGTCGTCGCCTTCCCAGGGGTTGCAGGTGTGGTAGTAACGGCCATCGCCCTCGGACAGGTAGCGGGAGCGCAGGTCCTGGATCACGAAGACGAAACCGTTCTCCGTGTACCAATCGGGCACGCCGTCCCACTCAGAAAATGTCTTGTTGTAAGAGGTGCGAACAAGGATCGTTGGGTAATCACCCTGTGACGGTGTATTGGGCCCATCGCCGGGGAAGTAGATATCAGTAGCGAGCCGGACGCCGTCCCGCATAGGGACCATGACATTCGATTCAACGTACAACGGTGTTCGTCCTTATTGAGCGGTACCTGGAGGGGCTGAACGCTTGCGTAGCACACGTCCGATTCGCTGAACTTACCAGATTGTCTGGTATTCATCTCCAAATTCCTAACGATGAAGTACTGGGATTCGGGGGTTCTGTCAGAACTCAGAGTCGGGGCAGAATAGCATCTTTCCTCATTTGCTGAGGAGATCTGTTCATGTCGTGCCCACACTGCCTGTCCACGTCCGTATCAAAGAGAAAGCATAAAACATCGCTTGGTTATCGGACATTCTTCTGCCGGGGTTGCGATCGGCGTTTCAACGAACGTACTGGTACGCCCTTCAACGATCTCCAGTTTCCGACTGACATTGTCCTTCTCGCTGTTCTCTGGCGTCTGAGATACAAGCTCGGACTTCGTGATGTCGCTGAGCTACTCTTGCAACGTGGATTCGAAGTCAGCTACGAGACAATCCGAATATGGGAGTTTCGATTTACTCCGTTGGTTAGTGAAAATCTTCAAACCAAACGTCGTGGAATTACTGGTCGTTCCTGGTATCTGGACGAGACCTACATCAAGGTCAGTGGCCGTTGGCGTTACTTGTATCGAGCGATAGATCGAGAAGGAAACCTTCTCGATTCGATGTTGAGCGAGCACAGAGATAAACATGCTGCCCGGTGTTTCTTACGCCGCCTGATCGATCATGCAGGGCAGAAGCCGTTACGAATGACGACACATAAACATCCTGCGTACACGAGGGCAATAAGCTGGATCATCGGTCGTAAGGTCTTGCATCGTCATAATCAATATCTGAACAACCGAATGGAGCAGAATCATCGAGGAATCAAGCAGCGTTACTATCCAATGCTTGGGTTCAG
>JAQBVG010000208.1 GCA_027623655.1 Chloroflexota bacterium | reverse complement strand
TGCAATGCAGCACTACAAGGCGCAGGCAGACCTCCAGAAGCAGTTGGTTGAAAAATCTGTAATTGTCGATCTGGCGCGCGCCCTGAGTGGAGCAACGGACTTTTCCGAATTTTTCCCGGTAATTACGAGCGCGGCTCAACGACTTTTCGAGTTCGACCTTGTCCGGCTCAGGGCATTCGATCCGGGACGCGGTGAAATCGTCGCTGACTACTCCCTCACGGGGGGTATGCAGACAGATCGCGCTACCGTGCCAATCCCGTGGTCGGGTACAGCCGCGGCGACGATGGCCGAAAGGACCTCAGGCTTCATTCTCACTCCGGATGAGATGAATGAGCCCGACAGCGGCTGGTCGTCATTGAAAATTGGGTCAGAAAAACACGGGTACGAATCTGTCCTGGCCGTGCCCCTCCAGCACCGGGGAGGGCCGGTTGGATCGCTCGTTTTCCTGTCGAAGACCAAGAACAATTACACGGACCGCGATATAGCGCTTGTCGAACAGCTGGGAGCTCAGATATCGGGCACCGTCGCGATCGCCGTCCGGCACGGCGAGCTACGTCGGTCAATTCACGAAAGGGCGGTGTTCAGCGAAATCTCCAGGTCTGCCACCCGATCAACCTCTGTACGAGACTTGTTCGAAGGCATCGGCGACCGACTTTTGGCGCTGATCCAGTATGACCGAATGGAGGTAACTTCACTGAATGAAGAGACTGGCTCCAGCGACCTGGTGTTCGTACACGGCGTACCTGTCGAGGGATTAGTCGAAGGGACGGCTATATCCCATCGGCTCCGCAGTTCGATCTCTTCGGGGTGGGCAAATCGCTTCAACGCAAGTTTCGGTGAAGTTGCCGATATGCCTGCGGCCATCGCCCAGCAGTACACGCGGCCCGGGTTCAAATCGTGGCTTCAAATTCCGGTGCATGTCAGCGAGCGGTTGTACGGATTTCTTTTTCTTCACAGTCGTGAGCCGGGGGCATACGACCAGTTCGCAATTGAACTTTTGGGCCGTGTTCTCTCACACGTCAACCCGGCCTTCGAACACATTCTTGATAGGATCAAAAGCCAACGCCGAATCAGACACAACATGGCACTGGGCGAGATCGGTGCTGAAATATTCGCTACGAATTCACCAATCGAAATGTGTGATCTCGTCGCAGACTATCTCGGTGAGTTGATGGCTTCGGATTTACTTGAGATCGCCCTGTCACCCGGCACGTCGGAAAAAACGAGTACGTTTCGCACTCTGACCGACCGCATGGGTCATATCAATCTTCCCGAGCGTTTCGCGCCGTTTACAGACACATCCCCCAACAACGAGCCAAGACCTTCGATACGAATTGGGGACGCTAATAATCATACGGTCGACAGGACCGTCCCCGGGGACTTCGTCACCACGTTGGTCGAGTCGGGCATTGGCTCGGCCATCGCGGTCCCCGTCGTCGGCGCAGGAGCTCCGCCAGGCCACATCCTGGTCGGCTGCATTGAACCAGGCATGTTCGACCAAAACGATCTCAGAATTCTTGAAGTTACAGCACGGTATTTGAGTTCAGCTTCTCGGCGGTATGTGGGCATCACAGCGGAAAACGACCCTGCGGCAACTGGGACAGTTCGCACATCGCTGCAAGCGAGCTATGGTGACAGCGATATTGCTCGTTTGGAACAACTCAAGCTGGTCGTGGTCGACGGCCTGCCCATCTGCAGGATTGGGTATACAGCCCTGTTCGAATCAACGCCACTCAAATTTGTCGGTGCGGTCGATGGCATTACCAGCGCGGTTAATCTGGCGAACGAAACATCGGCCAGTATGGTCATGATGGAGCTGCACGACGAGGATGTCGCAAGCATTAGGCGGCTGGTCGAGGACACCCACGTACCGGTTTTACTGATAAGCGACCGCGCCAATAAGGCGTTGATGTCGGAATCAATTGTTGCGGGGGCTTCCGGGTTCGTCCAGAAGGGGATCTCGATCGGTAAACTGGTAGAGGCTGTCGAGATCGTTGCTGGTGGAGGGTCGATTTTCGACCCCGGTCTGCTGGGCGGGTTCCTGTCGGCCCTGCGACCGCACGAAATGAACCCGGGCGAGAACTACGAGGCGATGCTGGGCACGCTCTCCGAACCGGAACTCAGGCTTCTGAAACTGATCGCAGGCGGCAAATCGAACAGGGAAATCTCGGCCCTTGAACATTTTACCGTCGGGACCATCAAGAATAAGGTCGCCCGCCTGTACAAGAAAATCGGTGCTTCAAGCCGGGTGGACGCAACGAGGATAGCCTACCGGTCGGGCCTTGTTCGCTAAGTAACTATCCCAAAACTGTCAGCCTGTGGTAGCGCCTGAACCAGAGGAGCAGGCAGGCGAGTTGCCAGATGACTGGCGTGAGCAAAATGAGGCCGAGGTAGTTTGCTGCCTTCTTTTCGTAGCGGACGAGCAGGGCCCGGCACTTTGAGAGCCACGCAAACGTGCGCTCCACGACCCAGCGTCTGGCCTTCCTGGTTCTCCTGCCCTTCGTATCAAGCTTCTCCTCCCCTATGCGCCTGATATGCGGAACGTAGCCATATGCGGCGGTTGCTTCCCGGCCGCCCGGGTTGTCGTACCCCTTGTCCAGGCAGAGGTGCTGCTCACACTCCGGTCGCCCCACGACCACCGCCTCTATGGTTGAGCGCAGGAGTTTGAAGTCATTCACGTTCGCACCTGCCACGACTACA
>JAQBVG010000051.1 GCA_027623655.1 Chloroflexota bacterium | reverse complement strand
CAGGATGTGTCGGTCCCTCGGCCCTTGACGCACGACTTGCTCTTTAACGCAATCAGAGATCTCGGTGGCGTGATAGACCATATCGTGGTGTCGAGCATGGAAAACGACACCTATTACGCGACGATTGTCGTTCGACAGGGCGACAAAACGGTTGATATCGACGCTCGTCCTTCTGACGCTCTGGCCCTGGCGGTTCGTGCCAGCGTGCAGATATTCGTGGCTCCTGAAGTAATGGAACGATGTGGGGTTCGGCTGGATAAGGAGAGCGGAGAAGCAGTTGTGGGTACAGATGACGATCAACCGGTCGGTCAGGAGCGCGAAGCCGGTGGTCCAGTTGGAAAAGAAGAACGGATAAAGCTATCGGCTTTTGCTGACTTCATTGAGTCGCTCGATCTTGGCGATATGGATTCCCAGGGCCACTCAAAATCGGGGGGCGACGACCCGGTTGCGGGGAGCTAGACAGGGTCGGGTGTGTTCCCCGGTACTGGCCCAGTAGATCACCTCGCTGTCTGCGAAGTGTTTTTGCTTAAGTTCAGGGCGATTCGCGAGGCTGAGTTTGGTTCGAGATTGTCTCGGTTACTGAACGTGCGGGGATCTGAAGATTCTGGTTTTCGAGATCGGTTTTGTGATTGCGCTTGAATGAGTGCCAGTTGTTACCGTTTCAAATCGTTTGTGATAGCATGCACAATCGGTCATTTGGAGCAGGGGATTACCTGTGACAGGCACACCAAAACCATCGGAATTACGTGGCGAAAGTGGTGATTCGTCACGGAATTCTCAAGAGCGCGCCGAGAGTGGCTGGCCTGCGACGATAGCGTTGCTGGGGAGAGTGGGGGGCATCGGCTGGTTTGTCGGTATCTCCATCGCCCTGGGTGCCTATGGCGGGTTTTGGCTCGACAGACAATTTGATACGGCACCAATCCTCACGATAATCGGGCTGGCGCTGGGCGTGCTGACAGCTTTCGTTGGTATGATCCGGCTCCTCCGCGCGATACGGCGGGATTGAACGCGCAGCAAACGAAAGAGACTCAGGTACACGTCGGTTGGGAAAGCTCTTCTCAAGTCCCAAACTCCTCGTCATCGCCGTCGCCGCATTCGCGGCACTTCTGGTATCCGTTGCAGGTGGAGCGCTCGGTGCTTCGCTCGGACTGGGATTTCTCGGTGGGCCAATTCCTTTCATCTCAATCCCTGCCGAGCGAGTCCTGTTTATTGGCAGCTATCCGCTCCTGAATTCGACCCTGATGTTCTGGCTCGCAGGGCTAATCCTGGTATTTATCGCCTGGCGGGCGACGCGGAAGATGTCGGACGTCCCGACCGGGCTCCAGAACCTCGTCGAAGTGATCTATGAATTTTTCTCAGGCACCGCTGACGGTGTCGCTGGCGGTCAGCCCAGGTCGGGCCGTCGATTCCTCCCGCTGGTTACGACTATTTTCCTGGTCGTGATGATGGCCAACTGGGTAGGGGTGCTTCCGGGAGTCGGTTCGATAGGCCGTATCGAGACGATCGAGGAGTGGGTGCATCACCACGCTGAAGGTCTTGAAGCTGAAGTAGAAACCGATCACCCGGAATACAACCACGAGCAGGTTGAGACGACGGCGCTTGTTCACCTGCTTGAGGAACACGGCAGTGACACCTTCCCGGTTTTTGACGGCGCGATTATTCCGCTGGGCCGGGGCGAACAGGCACGGGTCCCGCTGAACAAAGTGGTGAGTTTCACTTCGGCGGAGCTTCACACGATAGAAGCAGCGATCAAGGACAATGCCCTTGCAAGCGGTGAAGCTCACGAGCTCATCGAGCGCATTCACCACGACATCGAAATTGGTGAGGTGAAAGAACCGTTCGTATACGACGAGGGCGGTGATCGAGAGAAGAGCTATGACTTTGTCGGTCAGCGGGCAGGGTTGCTGATTCCGTACCTCCGTGGTGCCAGTACTGATATCAACACCACCCTTGCCATCGCGATTGTCGCGATGTTCACGGTTCAGCTCTGGGGATTCCGGGCGCTTGGTGTTCGGGGATACGGCGGAAAATTTGTGGTTAGCCCGAAGAAGGGTCCGATCGCAATGTTTGTTGGATTCCTCGAAGGATTCGGCGAAATTACCCGTACTATCAGTTTTACTTTCCGACTATTTGGAAACATGTTCGCAGGGGAAATTCTGTTGATAGCGATGGCATTCTTGCTACCGCTTATTGGAATTATTCCGTTCATGGGTCTGGAACTGTTTGTGGGCGTGATCCAGGCGTTTATCTTTGCGATGCTCACACTTGTATTTGGCGTCATGGCGGTCGCGAGTCATGGTGATCACGACAGCCACGCGGAGGATCACTAAAAAAGGGATCCTCTTAAATAAGTCGTGGTGGCGACATGAGAAATTGTCGTGATCGGCCACCGACGCACAGAGCGAAGTTACTAGGAGAAATCAGTTGGACGCAGAAACACTCAAGCCCCTGGCGGCAGCACTTGCCATCGGTCTCGGCGCACTTGGCCCGGGCCTTGGTATTGGCATCCTCGCCGGCAAGGCAATGGAAGCACTGGGACGCAATCCAGAAGCCACGGGACCTGTTCAGCAGAACATGATTCTGGCCCTCGCGTTCGCAGAAGCCATTGCAATTTATGCTTTGGTCATCGCGATCATCATCCTGTTCGTCTAAGAAAATTGGAATCCGCATGGCGAGTTCAAATACCGGAAAATACCGGAGTTTGAACAGCCATTTGCGGCCCGGCGACGACGGATCTGGTCCGTCGAACGACTTTTAGTAGGAACGAATATGGGATCGCTTGGAATAACATTTCCGCAGTTGCTGACCCAGTTGGTCAGCTTCCTAGTCCTGTTCTTCCTGTTGTACAAGCTGGCGTACGGCCCGATAGTGGGCATGCTCGACAGCCGATCACAGAAGATCAGGGACAGTCTGAAAGCGGCCGAAACCGCTCAACTCGAAGCTGCGTCTGCAGCTGAAAGGGTCGAGGCAGAGATAACTTCTGCCCGGCAAGAAGGCCAGAAGATCGTGGCCGAGGCCCGCTCGGCGTCAACGAAGCTGCGTGAGCAGGAGCAGATTCGTGCTCGCGAAGAAGTTGAATCGATGCTCGAACGAGCTCGGTCCGAGATCACGCGAGAGAAAGATGCAGCAGTTGAGGAGGTCCGCAAGGAATTTGCAGGCTTGGCGGTTGCTGCTGCTGAACGTATTGTCGAGGCATCACTTGATGCAAAAGCTCACTCCAGCCTGATCAATTCGGTCCTGGAAGAGGGCTTGAGCCAGAGGAAGAATTGAGGACCTCGGATTTATTCGAGGAGTTCTGAACAAGAGATGGCAGCAACCGGACGAAGATACGCACAGGCAGCTTTCGAGCTGGCGATAGAAAACAACAACCTCGACCGCTGGGAAGAGGACCTTGCGCTCGTTAAGGATGTTGTTGGCGATCCGGATGTAATGGGCTTCCTCGATGCGCCGAGTGTTTCGGAAAGCGCAAAGCTCGATGGTGTTTCCAAGCTCCTTGCGGATGTTGAAGTGATGGTCAGGAATACGATTAACCTGATGACGGTTAACGGCGACATTGCCAAATTCCCGGACATGTACAGGATTTTCGGCGAGCGATCTGATGAGCACCGGAGTATCGCAAGAGCCGATGTGGTGACAGCTGTGCCGCTCGAGGATAAACAGCGCGATCTTCTTGCGGCGGGACTGGGCAAGCTCGTAGGGCGTAAAAACGTGAAGATTACGGAACGCGTGGATCCCGCGGTCATCGGTGGCGTCGTGGCGCGAGTCGGTGACCGGCTTATAGATGGAAGCACAAGAACACGGTTGCAGGCAATGCGAAATTCGCTGGCCGAAAGGCCATTGGATTAGGGCTTAGCGACCTAT
The DNA here is from genome assembly GCA_027623655.1 of Chloroflexota bacterium. Lineage (GTDB taxonomy): Bacteria > Chloroflexota > Dehalococcoidia > Lucifugimonadales > Lucifugimonadaceae > Lucifugimonas. The sequence goes on along the minus strand of JAQBVG010000051.1, from coordinate 13,527 downwards.
CATTTAGAGGCCTGTAGGCCGACGCAGTAGAGCAATACGGGTGTATCCCGGAGAGAGAGTCCGATGGCAGTTCGAGGTCAGGACATAGCCTCAGTTATCAAGAGGCAAATAGAAGAGTTCGGTGGCGACCTGACACAGGTCGATGTCGGCACCGTTGTCGAGGCCATGGATGGCACGGCTCGGATACACGGACTCTCCGGAGTTCGGTACAGCGAGTTGCTACAGTTCCCGGGCGATATTTTCGGTCTCGCGTTGAACCTTGAAGAGGACAGCGTCGGAGCGGTTATCCTCGGTGACTACATCAAGATTAAAGAGGGTGACGAGGTCCGCAGCACGGGTCGAATTGTTGAGGTCCCCGTTGGCGAGGCCTTGAAGGGGCGTGTTGTTAACTCCCTCGGCATCCCGGTCGACGGTAAAGGTGCGGTCGCTACCACTGAATCCTACCCGATCGAGAAGATCGCTCCAGGCGTAGGAGCCCGACAGTCGGTGAATCAGCCGGTACAGTTTGGTCTAAAAGTGGTCGATGCTATGGTTCCTGTAGGCCGCGGCCAGCGTGAACTTGTCATTGGCGACAGAGCGACCGGCAAGACGTCTGTTTGCGTCGACGCGCTGATCAATCAGAAAGACACCGGGATAGTCGGCGTATATGTCGCGATCGGCCAACGGGCATCGAAAGTTGCACAGGTTGTAGCTCGTCTCGAGGAGAACGGCGCGCTCGACAACACAGTAATTGTCACGGCTAACGCTTCAGATCCGGCGGCCATGCAATACCTGGCTCCTTACGCCGGATGTGCTATGGCTGAATACTTCATGGCTCAAGGGCAAGACGTGCTCATTGTCTATGACGATCTGACGAAACACTCCTGGGCTTATCGACAGATGTCGCTCTTGCTTCGCCGACCTCCGGGTCGTGAGGCGTACCCGGGTGACGTCTTCTACCTCCACTCCCGCCTGCTCGAACGAGCGGCACGATTGAACGCGGAAAATGGTGGCGGCTCGATCACTGCTCTTCCAATCATTGAGACGCAAGCAGGTGACGTTTCGGCCTACGTGCCGACAAACGTTATTTCGATCACTGACGGACAGCTCTTCCTGATGCCCGAACTTTTCAATGCTGGTGTCCGCCCTGCGGTGGACTACGGTATTTCGGTGACTCGAGTCGGATCGTCGGCTCAACTTAAAGGGATGAAATCGGTATCGGGATCGTTGAAAGCTGAGATGGCGCAGTATTCCTCACTGGCAACGTTCGCCCAGTTCGGAACGGACGACCTTGATGCTGTCACACGACGCCAGCTCGCACGGGGTGCGAGGTTTACCGAGTTGTTGAAGCAGGACGAAAACTCTCCATTGACAGTTGAGAGCCAGACGGCGCTGCTTTATATAGCCAATAAAGGTGCGCTCGACAGTGTAGCTGTCACAGACGTTCGCTCGTTTGAAGCTCAGTGGCACGAGTATGTGGCTGCCAACATGCCCGATGTCCTTAAGTCGATATCGGAGTCAGGCGACCTGAGCGATGCAGACAAGGCGAAGCTCGACGAGGCGGCTGCAGCTTTCAAGCAGACAGTAAACCTCTAAACAGCGTACTGCGAGTAGAGAACCCATCACGAGATAAAAATTGCCGAGTACTAAGGATTTACGGGACCGAATTCGTTCGGTCGCGAATACAGCGAAGGTCACGGGCGCAATGCAGATGATTGCAGCGTCCAAGATGAATCGCGCCCAGAACATGGTGCGTGGTGGTCGCCCCTACGCTGATCGGATCCGTGATGTGCTTGGCGACCTTGCGGCTCTCGCAGCAAAAGAAGAAGACACCCCAACCGTCGACCTGTTGAAGGTCAGACCGGTGAATAACACATTAGTTGTCCTGGTAACGCCAGACCGTGGACTGGCCGGTGCCCTGGTAGGGAACCTGCATCGCGCGACCGGTCGATTTATCCAGGAGACCGAAGGCCAGATCTCGGTTATTGGCGTTGGGCGAAAGGGACAGCGATTTATCAGTCGGATTGGCCGAAAACTTCACGCGGCGTTCTCGGTGCCGGACCGACCGAGGCTTGACGATACGGTCACCATTTCCAGGATGCTGGTGGACGAATACGCGGCAGAACGTGTCGACAGGGTCGTGTTGATATACGCCAGGTTCGTTAATACTGCCTCGCAAAAAGTTACGATTCAGCAGTTACTGCCGGTCGAGCCACCAGAACGTGGAGCAGACGAAGTAGACAGGTTGCAGGAACTTGACTACATCTATGAGCCAAGCATCTCCGGGGTGCTCGAATCGCTCGTGCCGAGGTATATCGAAACGCAGGTGTACCACGGGATTCTCGAGGCGATGGCCAGTGAACATTCGGCTCGCATGGTTACAATGCAGAACGCAACTGATAATGCGAACGAGATTGTCGAGGGTTTGACCCTCGATCTGAACAAAGCGCGGCAGGAGTCGATAACCTCCGAGCTTCTTGACATCGTGGGTGGCGTGGCCGCCCTGGAAGGCTAATTTAAAAAGCCGTCCAGGCCGGACGGGTATGTAGATCAGGAGAGCCTCAGTAATGGCTAAGGGCAGCAAAGGCAAAGTAGTACAGGTAATTGGGACGGTTGTTGACGTTGAGTTCAAGGCCGGCGAAATACCTGAGATTTATTCGTCAGTCGAGCTGGACAACAACGGCGAGAGACTGGTGCTCGAAGTCGAGCAACACGTCGGCAACAGTTGGGCGCGGTGCCTGGCGCTCGGGGCTACCGAGGGTCTGGCCCGTGGGATCGAAGTTGTCGACACCGGCGCTCCGGTGTCAGTGCCGGTTGGTGAAGCGTCACTTGGCCGACTCATGAACGTGCTCGGTGAGCCGATCGATGGCGGTGAGCCGATCCCGGCAGACGCCGAGAGATGGCCTATTCACCGAAAGCCACCGGCGTTCGAGGACCAGGCGGGAACCACGGAAGTTCTGGAGACCGGTATCAAGGTAATGGACCTGATCACGCCTTTCGCCAAAGGTGGAAAGATCGGTGCGTACGGTGGTGCGGGAGTCGGTAAAACGGTCATCATCACGGAGCTCATCCGAAACATCGCGCAGGAGCACTCCGGAGTATCGGTATTTGCCGGTGTCGGTGAGCGATCGCGCGAAGGTAACGACCTCTGGCACGAGATGATCGAGTACGGAGTGATGAAATCGACTGCGCTCGTGTTCGGGCAAATGAACGAGCCACCCGGAACCCGCGCACGGATCGCTCTTACAGGCCTGACGATGGCCGAGTACTTCCGTGACGTTCAGAAACAGGACGTGCTTCTGTTCGTCGACAACATTTATCGATACATCCTGGCAGGCATGGAAGTCTCTGCCCTCCTCGGACGAATGCCCTCGGCGGTGGGCTATCAGCCGACACTGTCGACCGAAATTGGTGACCTGCAGGAGCGGATCACCTCTACCAAGGACGGGTCAATCACGTCCTTCCAGGCGGTTTATGTACCGGCCGACGACTATACCGATCCGGGTATTGTCACTACATTCGGTCACCTCGATGCCAACGTTTCGCTCGACCGGGCGCTGGCTGCGCAGTTCCTGTTCCCGGCTGTTGACCCGCTGGCATCAAACTCACGAATTCTCGAGCCCGCGATTGTGGGGGCTGATCATTACAACGCCGCCCAGGGTGTACGGCGAGTCCTGCAACGCTACAAGGACCTTCAGGACGTTATCGCTATTCTTGGAGTCGAAGAGTTGTCTGAAGAGGACCAGGTAATTGTCGGACGCGCTCGCCGCATCCAGCGTTTCCTGACACAGCCGTTCTTTGTTGGTGAAGTGTTCACAGGTATGCCTGGCCGGTACGTCCCGGTTGCTGAGACAGTCAGGGGATTCCAGGAAATACTCGACGGTAAACACGACACTCTTCCCGAGCAGGCTTTCTACATGGTTGGAACGATCGACGAAGCGCTTGAGAAGAGTAAGACGATGCAGGAAGAGACCACCGCGGCGAGCTAGACTCTCAGCTCTGTGGCAGGTTTCAGAGGACATCAAGTAGATATGGCGAAACTTCAGTTAGCTGTTGTGACAGCCGAGGGCGAGAGCTTCTCTGGCGAGGTCGACTCGGTGGTCGCGCCGGGTGAAGTCGGTGAATTCACTGTGCTTCCTTCTCATGCCCGTCTCATTTCGACACTGGTGCCGGGCGAACTTCGATACGACCAGGGCGGTGACTCGGTGTCGTTGGCTGTGACCGGTGGCTTTCTGGAAGTTTCAAACAACCAGGTGACTGTCCTGGCCGATGCCGCGGAGCGGGATGACGCGATCGACCTCGAGCGCGCTGAGGCGGCCCTTGCGCGGGCGATGGAACGTGTAGCATCGGAGTCGAGCAGCGCTGACCTCGAAAGCGCTATGGCTTCGATGCGACGTGCCAGGGTTCGAGTAAACATCGGCCGACGTAGACGGGAGCGGTCCGGGGGGCGCTAGTCGCCGGTGCATCCGGTGGGCTCTGGCATCTGGCCACCGGGCAGATACGTGTCTCCAGGCTCCTGGCACCCGATTCGATCGGACAGAACGCGAAAAGACCCGGTTGTGACACCGGGTCTTTCTGGTTTCGACGGACTCTGTTAAATCCGGGCATGACCTACCCGGCGAACCGCCTGCAACAACGTCGGTCGAAACAGTTGTTCCGATCTGGTCTTAGCTGAACGGGATCAGTTCTTGCCTGATCGCGTTTAGCACTGCTTCTGTCCTGTTACCGGCATCCATCTTCCGCATGATGCTTGCAACGTGGCGTGCGACCGTGTTGTGACTGATTTCAAGTTCGCTCGCCATTTGCTTGTTGCTATATCCGGCCGCGATCAGCCGGGCCACCTCCAGCTCGCGCTCACTGAGTGATGCGCTGTGCCTGGGTGGCGCAGTATGTCTGAAGACGATTGCAGGTCTGAATGACAGGCCCGCGAGGGGCTGCATGTATGTGGCTTTCAACTCGAACCTCGTGCGTTTGGCTTGTGTGTGTAGTGCCGCAGCGCGAGCCCTGTGAAGTTAAGTTCCGGTACTGAAACGTTGGCAGAGCGCGCTACTACAGCTGGACTGATGCACCTCGTAGGTGGTCGTCCTGCCGGAGAATGGAATCTCTTTACGCGCTTCTGAAGTTGTGTGTCCGACGGTGGCTGGGTGCCAGTTCCACGGTCACGAGAGCAGAAGTAGTGCTCGCATGTCGAGCGAGCAGATTGGTTTATATCCGGTCAGAACGATTACCTGGTCGGTACGACCATAAGTCGTGATGTTACGAACCATTTATCAATTCTCATCATCTTGTCGATCTACTCCTTTCTCATGTGTCAATGGGAAACACCTGAAATCGCAACTCTTTCAAGCATAGCAACGTAAGCTAGCATAACCCGCTCGCGCCCGGCTAACAAATATTGGTTATTCGCGTACGTGCCAACTACGCGTTTCGAACCGTTTCGCAGGTAAGACCAATTTCAGCGGATGTAGTACGTCATCGACTGAAGCGACAGAACGGGGTCGACACCTCTTACCATTACACCGCTGGGGACCTGAGGTGATAACGGGGCGTAGTTCAGTATTGACTTGATTCCAGCTTTTACGAGTGAGTCAATGACGCTCTGGGCGTGGGCGATCGGAACGGTCACTATGCCAATCTTGATGTCCAGTTTCTTGACGGTAGCCGCCAGACTGGCCGTTGATTGAACGACAAGCCCCGAAACATCCATTCCTATGATCTTATCGTCGGAGTCGAATGCCGAGACAATTTTGAATCCCTCGGGTGCGAATCCGGGATAAGAAACAACAGCGCGCCCGAGTCGACCCATGCCGATGACTGCTACGTTCCAGGTGCGGTCCAGCCCGAGGATCGTCCTCAGCTGACGCTCCAGCATGGCTATATCGTATCCGCGACCTTGCTTGCCGAAACGCCCAAAATATGAGAGGTCCTTGCGGATCTGTGCGGGAGTCATCTGAAGCTGTTGCCCCAGCTGCTCGGAGGAGATTACGTCGTGCCCGGAATTTGAGAATTGCGACAACACTCGAACATACAGAGGAAGCCGTTGAATGACTACCTCCGGGACGACCGTTTGGAGAGCCGGGTTACTACTATTATTTTTAGTTGCCATCGGGCGCGCGTTGCATAGCGAGTAAGACAGTTGAGCCGTGTGTGCTTTGTATCACAATGCAGGGCAAATGGCACGCTATTCGTTCAGTGTCGGGTGGTGATTCGCAGATGGGCGCGAGGCCAGGCGGATTTCGCAAGCTGTTTTTTCTATCCGAGACCTGGGGTGGTCCAGGGCAAAAGCCCCCGGGCGATCCGAGTTTCGTTAAAAGAAAAGGCTCCGGTGGTGGGGACCGGAGCCTTCGGAGTTGATTTCAGCCGTTGTTAGGCAGCTTCAGTTGCCACGGCGGTCAGCTCACCACCGATTGCTCGGCGGGCAGACTCTTTCGAGTCGACAGTGAATGCGCATTGCAGGCACTGCAGGGTCTTGCTGTCCGGGTACACAACCAACTCAACGTCGCCGTGGCACTTCGGGCAAGCCTTCAAGTAAAGCACCTTAGTTTCCTTCTACTTTCGTCCCCGCCATCAAACGGTCGGGGCGTTCAAAAAATAATGGGTCTCGTTTTATGTTACGAATCCTGTAAACAATTTCTTGTATCAAAACGAACCGGCAGAAATATTACTACGAATAATCGCCTGATTCAATACTTCCAGGTTAGATTTCGTAACAATTGACCAAGTGTTCCGCAAGCCGGTCAAATCTGGCCGACGAATTCGGCGTACAAAGTTTACACGACTCGTATCAACTATTACAATACTTATCGTGTTACTAATGTTAGTACGACTGTACTCGTGACACCGGATTTCAACTGGAACTTCACTGACGGATACGTGAACACAACTGGTGCTGGTGTTCAGAAGGTTTAGTATTGGCGCAAGAATTCGACGGTGCTTCGCGTGGTCCAGGTGAGTCTCAACGCCAGGACCTGGGCTGGACGCGTTCGGATGCCCTGAACAGAATGCTAGCGGAACTGTTCGATATTGCATCTGCTGGTGACGAAAATCGACGTGTACCGGCCACAAATCCGCAGCGACAGTCTGCCCAGGCGGATTTTGATCGGATTTACACACGGTCGTCACGTTCTGCTCGAATTACTGGCGTTTACGTCATAAGCGTGGCTGCTCGATTGGCGGAGATGCATCCGCAGACGCTGCGTAAGTACGATAAGGAAGGGCTTGTAAGCCCGGAGCGCTCGGAGGGCAGTCGTCGACTGTATTCGGATTCGGATGTTGAACGATTGCGCGTTATCCGCCGTCTCGCCGACGAGTTGGGGCTGAATTTGAACGGTGTGAGCCTCGTGCTCGACCTTATGCGATCGCTGACGGATATCGTTTCGCTGCTGGAGTCGAGTCCTGAAGTCTCTGATGCCCGCGCCGCCCGGGTAGCGGTGGACGAACTTCGACAGATACTCTCTTATGTTGGCGCCGTCTGAGTCGGCTCAATTTCGCGGGACCAGGGCAACAAATCACATTTCACCAGTGGAACAGGTCACAGGAAAACGTTGGCAGAATTAGAAGACAAACAAAATCACGACGAAATCAAGTCGACTGAGTCAGACGCGTCGACAGATTCCAAATCAGACCTGGACCAGGCACCGAATGATGAACTTGCAGAAGCCCTGCGCGAAAAAGACCAGTTTAAACGGTTGGCTCAGCGAGCCCAGGCAGACCTGGTCAACTATCGCCGACGCATTGATGCGGAACAGGCCTCATCGCGTTTGCGAAATCAGCAGAGGATTGTTTTGCGGTTCGCTGACGTGATCGATCAACTGGACGTGGCACTCAAGTCCGACGTAGCGAGCCAATCCGACCCCGGCTGGCTTGAAGGTGTCGGTGCGATTCAGAAAAACTTCGTGAGTGTAATGAGTGCCGAAGGCTTTGAGCGATTTAATTCCGTAGGCGAGCAGTTCGATCCTCGCAAGCATGAGGCACTGTTGTCGACGCCGTCATCCGACCATGAGCCGAACACGGTAATTACCGAGCTCCGACCGGGTTACTCGCAAGATAGTGAGGTAGTTCGACCGGCACAGGTTGAGATCGCGATTTCTCCACCAGTCGATCCAGGTGGATCTCAGTAACGATCGAAAAAAAATAACCAACGGCTGTCTGGCGACAGATTTAACCAGAACTCATAAATTCGAAGTATGGACCACCCGGCATTGGTGGCTGACTAACAAGGAAAACAAAGAAAAGTAATGGCAAAGATTATTGGCATCGATCTTGGCACAACGAACTCCGCAATGGCGGTGATGATGGGTGGCGAGCCGGAGATCATCGAAAATGCAGAGGGACGGCGCACAACGCCATCGGTTGTGGCTTTCAATGCGAAGACGAAAGAGAGATTCGTGGGTGAACTCGCCCGGCGCCAGGCGATTACGAATCACGAAAATACGGTGTATTCGGCCAAGCGTTTTATCGGCCGCCGATTCGACGATCCGACTGTAAAAGCCGATATTGACAACGTTTCGTTCAAAATCCAAAAACTGGCTAACGGTGACGCCGGAATCATGTTAAACGGAAAGCTCAGCGCTCCTGCCGAGATTTCGGCGATGGTTCTCCGCAAGCTCAAGGAAGATGCCGAAGCCAAGCTTGGTGAAAAGGTCGATCAGGCAGTTATTACGGTTCCTGCCTACTTCAATGACGGCCAACGTGAGGCGACCAAAATTGCCGGACAGATCGCCGGACTCGAGGTGCTTCGGATCATCAATGAGCCGACCGCGGCATCTCTCGCGTACGGCCTGGATAAAGAGGGAGAGCGAACCATCGCGGTCTACGACCTCGGTGGTGGGACTTTCGACGTGACGATACTTGCCCTCGGGGAGGGTGTATTTGAGGTGAAGAGCACCAACGGAGACACCCACCTTGGTGGTGATGACTTCGACCTGGCCATCGTCAACTACCTTGCCGATGAGTTCAAGAAAGAGAATCTGATCGATCTCCGAAAAGATGTATCTGCCCACCAGCGACTACGTGTTGAAGCCGAGCGCGCTAAGATCGAGCTCTCGTCGGTCGCATCGACTGAGATCAATCTGCCATTCATTTCAGCCGATTCTTCAGGGCCGAAGCACCTTCAGCTAACACTCACCCGCGCAAAACTCGAGGAGTTAACCGCGGCACTGATTGAAAGAACGTCAGCACCTACTAAGGCGGCGATCAAAGATGCCGGTGTCAAGCTGGCTGAGATAGATGAAGTCGTGTTGGTTGGCGGTATGACCCGCATGCCAGCGGTGATTGAGAAGGTTACGGCGTTATTTGGAAAAGAGCCGAACCGAACTATCAACCCGGACGAAGTTGTTGCGATCGGCGCGGCGATCCAGGCCGGGGTGTTGCAGGGCGACGTCACGGACCTATTGCTCCTGGACGTAACTCCGCTAACTGTTGGCATCGAGACGCTGGGTGGCGTCCGGACGGCCCTGATCGAGCGAAACACGACGATACCGACATCGAAGACCGAAACGTTTACGACAGCTGCCGACAACCAATCAAGCGTGGAGATACATATCGTTCAGGGCGAGCGTGAAATGGCCGGCGATAACACCTCGATCGGCCGATTCACACTGGACGGAGTTTTGCCGTCTGCCCGTGGGATTCCAAAGATTGCCGTAACGTTTGATATCGACGCCGATGGCATTCTCAAGGTCTCTGCAAAAGACAATGGGACCGGCAAAGAGCAGCACATTACGATCACGGGACGGTCAGGTCTTTCTGACGCCGAGGTACAGCGTCTGCTCAAGGAAGCCGAAGAGAACGCGGAGATTGACAAAGCGAAACGCTCGTCGGTAGAAACCCGAAATGCCGGAGAAAGCGCGGTCTTCCAGGCCGAGAAAATCCTGAAGGACGAAGGCGAAAAAATCCCGGATGACATCAAATCAGACGTTGAGGGCAAAGTAACGACGGTCAAGGATCTGCTGGCAGACAAAGATGCGGAAACGTCTGCGATCGCGTCCGCGACCGAGCAGCTGCAAACCGCACTGCAGGCCGTTGGCCAGGCCGTCTACGCTGCAAACCAGGCCAACGACGCAGACGCCCCTGCCGATGACAGCGGCGGTGACACGGCCGACGACGAGGACACTGTGGAAGGTGAATTCCGAGAGGTTTAGCCGACTGCTGAACAATCGCTGTAAAGGCTCATCGCAAAGATGGGCCTTTATTTTTAACCCTCATGGCATGGTCGAAGAGTGGGACCAGTTGATAGAGTCTCGTCACCATGGCGCAACCAACATTCATCGGAATCGATGTAGGGACATCGTCGATCAAGGTCGTAGCAGTCGATAAATCGGGTCACGTCCTCGCAACCGCGGCCAGTCCAATGTCGGTTTCCATACCCCGGCCAGGCTGGAGCGAGCAGAATCCTGAGGATTGGTGGCAGGGGACGTGTGCGGCGATTCGGAGTGTTCTGGCGGAAATCGATGAGCCAGACGTGCGTTGTATCGGTCTCTCAGGCCAGATGCACTCACTGGTTGCTCTGGACGACGCGTTTGCAGTAGTTCGGCCATCGATTCTGTGGAACGACGTTCGCACAAGTGGGGAAGCTGCGTTCATTCGAGAAGAAGTCGGCAACGAAGGTCTGCGTCGACTCACCGGGAATCCATCGCTTGAGGGATTTACCGCGTCGAAACTACTGTGGATGCGCAAAAACGAACCGGGGCTGTACGAACGTGTGGCACACGTGATGCTGGCCAAGGACTACGTGAGACTGAGACTCACGGGTGAAGTCGGAAGCGATCCATCGGATGCATCCGCCACGCTGCTGTTCGATGTTGCCCGAGGCGATTGGTCAGGCGAAATGTGTTCGATGCTCAATATCGATCGAGCACTGCTGCCCGGGATCATCGAATCGTCAGAAATTGCGGGAGTTGTAACCGCTGCTGCACAGAGAGAAACCGGATTGGCGGTTGGGACACCGGTCGTGGGTGGGGGTGCTGACAACGCATGCGCCGCCGTCGGCGCCGGGGCTGTTTATGCTGGAGGTGCGCTCGTGAGCGTCGGCACTTCGGGTACGGTAGTGATGCCGACCGAAAGCATGCTGACCGATCCCCAGATGCGGATTCATTCGATGCGCCACGCCTTACCTGACACCTGGCACCTGATGGGCGTCGTGTTGTCAGCGGGTGCAGCCCTCGACTGGTGGCGACGGTGCTCCGGCGGCTCAAATTTCGAGGAGCTTGTCGTGGAGGCTGGGTCGGTCGAGCCGGGGTCGTCGGGGGTTACGTTCTTGCCGTATTTGACCGGCGAGCGCACGCCCCACGCGGATGCTAATGCCCGCGGTGTTTTTTCTGGCGTTCATAGCGGGACCGAGCGCGCCCACCTGACCCGGGCCGTAATGGAGGGTGTTTCATTCGCTCTGAAGGATTCCTTCGAACTGATGACTGGCCTCGGGCTGGAACCAGGCGAAGCGGTTGCCGTTGGCGGAGGTGCCTCGAGCGTTGGCTGGCTGCAGATGTTGAGTGACGTGCTTAACGTGCCGCTCCGTACGGTAAGTCCTCGGGAAGGTGCTCCACTTGGAGCCGCGATGCTGGCCGCGGTCGGTATCGGTGCGTATGCCGATGTTGGCGAGGTCGCCGATTTGTGGCTTAAGGAACTTTCGTACGTGATGCCCGATAGAGAAACTCGGGATGCTTACGATTCCGCATACGGGCAATATCGTTCGCTCTACCCGGCGCTCAAAGGCACATTCGGGTCAGCTGCGGAACGTGGTTGAGCATTCAGGTTACGTCCGTCGTTAATTTCTTTTGATTGCGGAGCGTCGGACCGGGCAAAATGTTTTTCTCTGTGCCGATCTACAGACCGAACTTCGGGAAAATGAGCGATCGGATTTCGTTCAGGGTCCGCGAGTTAAATTGCCGGATTTCGTCGAGGTATCGAGGTTCCGGGGACAGAGGTGCTGTGTCGTGAAACCTGGTCAATCCGGAGAGCGAGTTGAAAGAAGAGGGGACCACGTCTGGCAACTCGTAATCTGCCATGGTCGCCAGCGCCATCGTCCAGGACCGGGCGACTGCTGAAAGATCGTAACCGCCACCGCCGACCGCTACCCATTTACCGATTTCCGAAGCCAGGCTAGCCAGTTTTTGAACGGCCAGATTGAATCCCTGGGTCGTCAACGAAAGATGGGTGAGTGGATCCTGAAAATGGGTATCTATTCCGAGCTGAGTGAACAGAACGTCTGGCTCGAACGCACGGATCAGCCCGGGAACTACGAGATCGAACGCTGCGTGCCAGTCCTCATCCCCGGTATACGGAGCGAGTGGAATATTGACCGAGTAACCGGCGCCGTCCCCGGTACCGGTTTCCTGCACGTAGCCGGTACCCGGAAACAGCCACTGCCCCGATTCGTGGATCGAAATTGTCAGCACGCGGCCTGAGTCATAGTGGCCCGCCTGGACACCGCCGCCGTGGTGGCAGTCGATATCGACATAAGCGACGCGCAGCCCCGCCTCGACCATCATATTCATCGCAATTACGGCGTCGTTGAAGACACCAAATCCGGAAGCGTGGTGGCGCATGGCGTGGTGATGGACACCTCCTGCGGGGGCGAAAGCCACATCCGCATTACCGGCAATAACGAGTTCGCTTGCTACGAGTGCGGTGCCCACACAGAGGGCCGTCGTGTCGTACATGCCGAGGCGAGTGGGATTGTCGGGTGTCCCCAGACCGAACTTCCCCCTGTCAGGTGCGATAGCGCCCTGCGAGATTGCGTGGACGATCGAAACGTATTCGGGGTCATGGGCCGTCTCGATCTCGGCTCGTGTGGCAGGCCGGGGGGCAAGTCGGGAAAGGTTCGGCAGGTCGAATAGGCCACTCGCGCGCATCAGGTTCTGCATGTGCTCGAGGCGGATCGGTCGAAGCGGATGTTCGGGGGAGAGTTGGTATTGCGAGAGTTCGTCGGTGTACACGAACGCGACGTTTGGTTTTAGACCGGATCCGATCATGTTTCAGGCGTACCTCCGCCAGGTTCTGGTGGCGACCATGAGTCACCGTGATACCGACGACTTACTGCGGGTGACCGCTAAAGTCAGGTCAGGGCTTTCTTGTTGGAAGTTTAGATCGACGGGATGTGAACAACCAGAGGCCGACCAGAACGGACAGGCCGATGACTACTCCGGTGACGATGAAGCCAGGGGAAGAATCAGTGGTGGGACCGTTCTCTACAGGCGCGGACGGGATTGCGGGTGTCGTTGTCGGTAAGAATACCGGCACTACGGTCCCACTTGAGCCGGGAGTGTTTGCAGGGTTTGGACTGACTAATTCGGCGTCTGTTGTCGATTTAGCTCCGTAGTCGACCAGAGGCACAGTTGTGCCGGAGGGTTGATTGGCGGTCCTGGTCGGCACAGACGTGGCGGATGGAATTGGCAGTGGATCGGCGTTGAAGCTTGCTCGCCATGTATTTTCTACTTCGTAAAGCGACCTGCCGTATACCTGCTCAAACCCGGGAAGTAGCGCCGCTCCAGCGTTCATCACTGCGAGGAACTCAGCCATGGTCTCGTCCCCGTATTCCTCAACGAGGTA
>JAQBVG010000050.1 GCA_027623655.1 Chloroflexota bacterium | reverse complement strand
CGAGAGTCGAACTCGCACGCCCTTGCGGGCACTACGCCCTGAACGTAGCGCGTCTGCCATTTCGCCACCCCGGCACTAAGGAATTCAGACCCGAAGCTCTACCAGACTTGCTGGTGGGCGATGGGGGACTCGAACCTCCGACCTCTTGCGTGTGAAGCAAGCGCTCTAACCAGCTGAGCTAATCGCCCGAACAAACAATTGTAACGTCTACAACCAGAATAACCGGGCATAAACGCTCTCGCTGGGCACATTCGCCGTTTTTGATCCAAATCTGGAATTTTGACCGTGAATGCCGCTCAAAAAGGCGAATGGTAGCGATGGTGGGACTTGAACCTACGACCTCACGCTTATGAAGCGCGCGCTCTAACCGACTGAGCTACATCGCCTTGCCACTCATTGCAATTTGCGAAGTACACCGCAGACCGCAAAGAATAATGGTAGCCACGGGCCTATCACCGGTCAACGAAGATTTATTGTGAGCGAACCGCTCGTAAATCCTGCACTGAACGACAACGGCACGAGAGAGCCGCAGTGGTGAACGCTACTCGGCGCTAAAATCGCCGCTCTTGCCGCCGCTCTTGCTGAGCAGTCTGAGGTTGTCGATTCTTATCGCGCGGTCGACCGATTTGCACATGTCGTAGACAGTCAACGCGGCAATGCTTGCGGCGGTCAGTGCTTCCATTTCAACACCGGTCTTACCGGTCGTCCTGGCAGAGCTGACCAGGGAAAGTCCAACTCCCGATTCCAGATCGCTGAATTCGACCGTCACCTGGTCGAGCGACAACGGATGACAGAGCGGGATCAGTTCTGATGTCTTCTTCGCAGCCATCACCCCGGCAACTCTTGCGACTCCGAGAACATCGCCTTTTTCGAATCCACCCGATTTGATGAGATCGAGAGTGGACTGCTCCATATGGATATCGCAGCCCGCAGTCGCCACGCGTCTCGTTTCGCTTTTCGAGCCTACATCGACCATCCGTGCCTTCCCGGATTCGTCGAGGTGGCTCAATCCACCAGATGCTTCAGTCAATTAACCGCCTGCCCTTGTTGATGCCCGTTCGAAATCCAGGAATCCTTTATCGACGACCTGGTTCCGCCCCCTTGCGGCGCTGTTCGCCAGCTCGTCACACCGTTCATTTTCGGGATGTCCGGTATGACCTCTGATCCACTCAAATCTGACATCGTGCCGCTCGACTGCCTGCAGAAGCCGCTCCCACAAATCGGGATTTAGCGCACGTTCTTTCTTGTTACGCATCCAGCCGTTGGCCTGCCACCGCTTAGCCCAGCCCTTTTCGATTCCGTTGATTACGTACTGAGAATCCGTTGTAAGGACGACTCGCTGGCGGTCCTTGAGGGCCTCGAGAGCCGTTATCGCACCCAGGAGCTCCATCCGATTATTGGTGGTGTGGACGAAGCCCTGGCTGAACTCTTTGACGTTGTCGCCGAACTTGAGAACGGTCCCGTAGCCGCCCGGACCGGGATTGCCGATGGCCGATCCATCGGAATATGCATTCACGATCCTGTCATTATTGTTGGTCATTGCACCAAAGATACTCGCGGCACACAATTTGGCACAACCTAAACGATTTCAAGGATGGATCGGAAACTCACAAATGACCGAAGATGCCTTTCGAGATCTGGCGACACCAACTCTTTCAGCGTCTGAGTCGCTCGTTCTGCGGCCCGTCGAACTGGACGACGCAGAGGAATTTCTCGAACTCGTCAGGAAAAACTTCGACCGGCTGACGGCGTGGTTGAACATCGTCCGGGTGCCCTCCACGGTCGAAGAGCGTCGCAAGTTACTTGCGACAGATATGGAGCCGACTCGAACCGGCGACCGACACTGGTGGATGATCGAGTGGGAAGGGAAGCTCGCCGGGACAATCGACGTCCATGCCATCCAAAAGCGCCCCCGGTGGGGACTGGTTGGCTACTGGCTGGGTGACCAGTTCACGGGTCGCGGACTGATGACCGAGAGTCTTCGGGCTGTGACCGACTGGGCGTTTACAGAGCTGGGGCTCACGAGACTCGAAATCCAGAGTTCGATCGAAAATCGCGCCAGTTGCGGGGTTCCAGAGCGACTGGGAATCGGGCGAGAGTCCATCAGGCGTCAGTCGAATGTAATCAACGGAACAGCTCATGACATGGCCAGTTACGTCGCGCTAGCCGACAACTGGCCGCCAAAGCAGCCGGACAAGCCACTACCACAGCGAACAGTCGACGTAGACGAAGGCTTACGGTTGCGGCCGGTTAGTGCAGACGATCAACAGGCGATGTGGAGCGCTATCGATACCGGTCGTGATTATCTCGGTGAATACCTGCCCTGGATAAACGAGTACCCGTCAGAAGCGGCCCACACAAGCGGATTCAGGAAACGGTTGTTTGAACAGGACTTTTACGATCGTTCCGGGAACTATGTGGTCGAGTATCGTGGTGAACTCGCCGGGACCGCCGGATTTCACGTGCCAAACCGCGACAACGGTCTCGAAATCGGTTACTGGCTGCGGGAAGACCTGCAGGGCCAGGGAATCATGACCAAGTGCGTTGCCGCGCTCATCGATATAACGATATTCCAGATGGGTGTCCATCGTGTCGTCATTCGTGCCGCCACCTCGAACGCAGGGTCACGGGGAATTCCGGAGCGGCTCGGATTCAAACATGAAGGCACGCTCCGGGAGGCCGGGTTCGTCAACAACCAGTATCTCGACCTTGAGATTTACTCGATGCTTGACTACGAATGGTTGAGGCGGTCTTCGAAGGCATGAACCGGTCGTAAGCATGAGTTTCTCGTAACGCTATCCCGGCACACCCCGCACCAGCATGATGCCAACAACTGCGGCGGCGATCGCGATCAGCAAATTGAACCTGGCCAGCATGACCAACCGTTTTCTGGCAGCGACGGTCGAAGCAGGTGCCTGCTCGCCCCGCTTGACCTGTTGCATCAGGTCGGACACGCGAGGACCAAGCACGAAATCGTGAACGCCGCTGATCACGAGTAGCGCACCCACCAGCACAAACTTTATGGCAAGTGCCGTTCCTATCTCGGTCGACCAGAATTCGCTGTCGTTGAATCGGTCGAACCCGATCCCACGGCTCTCCAGCGCTGCGGCACCCGAGAGAACCAGTAAGGTGAGCAACACCCAGGCTATCCCGCGGAACCTGATCGCGGCCCGCCGCAGAAACAACATGCCCATTGCCGGAGGTTCCATCCCACGAGCTACGGGGACCATCACGAGCGCGAGAAAGATCGAACCGCCGATCCAGATGATTGCTGAAAAGATGTGGACGACAACGATGACGAATTGCCAGATCGGCACACTAATCTCCCATCCAGTTGAGCCGCAAGTCGTACCGCCGATCATGCAAAATGGCTATCCGCCTATGTAGTACATTTCGACCCTGTCGGCGCTTGCTGCACCGAACTCGGTTTTAGACGATCGGAGCTCGGAGTAACGGTCGTCACGATTGGTCCAGACCTTGGCAATGATCTTCGCGAGTTCGTCATCAGTCGCTCCTGATCGCATTGGCGTTTTGAGATCAGTCCCCCCTGCGGCAAACAGGCACGTGACAAGTTTCCCATCCGTAGAAAGACGGGCTCTCGTGCAAGAACCACAGAACGGCTCGGTAACCGATGAAATGATGCCGATCTCGCCTTCCCCATCCAGGTAGCTGTACCTGCTGGCAACCTCACCGGGGTAGTTTGGTTTGATCGGTTCGATTGGGAACTCCGCTCCGATAAGGGCACGTATCTCCCGCGCCGAAACGACTTGACTCAACTCCCAACCGTTCTTAGTTCCGACGTCCATGAACTCGATGAACCGGACGATTGCCCCGGTCCCTTTGAAATAGCGAGCTGTGTCGACCAGCGTGTGTTCGTTCATCCCTCGCTGTACAACCACGTTTATCTTGATTGGCGAGAATCCCAACTCCGTGGCCACCCGAATCCCCTCAAGGGTTTTGGCGGGACCCTGGGGTCGGCCGGACATTTTCTTGAACACATCTTCATCGAGCGAATCAAGCGAAATGGTCAGCCGGTTGAGCCCGGCCTCCTTCAACTCTGCCGCGTGCTGGGCAAGCAGGAATCCATTCGTTGTAAGGGTGAGATCATCGATGCCATCAATCGCGGACAACAACGACATCAAGTCCGGCAAATTTGCCCTTACGAGTGGTTCACCGCCAGTCACCCGTATCTTGGAAACACCGGCCGCTGCAAACAACCTCGCCAGTCGCTCGACTTCTTCGAACGTCAGAATGTGCGGTCGCGGCAGAAACTCGTATTTTTCGCCATAAACTTCGGCAGGCATGCAGTACGGACACCTGAAGTTGCAACGGTCGGTTACAGATATTCTCAGATCGCGTACGGGCCGTCCGAATTTATCGGTGATTCCACTCAGCGACGGGTGATCAGGCATTGAATATCGGGATTCGTAAATCAGTGTGGGACGCAGACGAATCGCCTGCACAGATCAATATTACCGAGGATTTGCGCGGTCTACCGATTGTTCCGCAGGCCGTTACTCCGGACTCAATGCTTCAAGGGTGGCACGCAGGCTCCTGAGCGCTGCTCCACGGTGACTGATTGCGTCCTTCTCAGGTCCGGAAAGCTGTGCGGTGGTTTTGGCGTGGCCCGCCAGCCAGAAGACGGGGTCGTATCCGAATCCGTTCTGTCCTATCGGCTGGTGCGTGATCGCGCCTTCGACAACGCCTTCACTGGTCACGAGTCCACCCGGTACCTGCTCGCCGGCCAGTGCCAGTACAGCGACGAATCTCGCAGTCCTCTTCCAGCCCGGGATGTGCTTCATGTTGTCCAGCAGCAACTGAACTCGTCTTTCGTCATCCAGCCCATCGCCGCCATATCGGGCTGACTTTACCCCGGGTTCTCCATTCAGAGCATCGACCACAAGGCCTGAGTCGTCGGCAAGGGTCAACACACCCGACACTTTTGCGTAGGCCCGAGCCTTGATTACTGCATTCTCTTCAAAAGTATCGCCTGTTTCCTCAACATCAGCGGTAATGCCGAAATCTTCAAGACCCACGACGGAGAAATTCAACCCTGACAGCAACCTGGAGAACTCACGGACCTTTCCGCTGTTGTGTGTCGCGACCAGTAGTTTCTTCGTCATATTGCAAAACCTATCTGAATCGGCGGTCGTGCTGGCAATCGAGGCCGATGAAAAAGGTGAGTTATTCGGGAATTATTGACCGTTGCGGGGCTAAAACGCGAGTGTTACGCTTTCCAAGCTTTTGGTGCTTAATCACCGATCATTGGTGTCGGTGATTTTTTTTGGTCAAATAGCAGATACATAATTTTTCACGTACCCGCTCACAGATGCACAGAGTATTCAAGCTTTCCTTCCCACTTCGACCGGCAATAGTACTGCTTGTGCCGGTCGCCATTGCCCTGCTCGCGGCATGTACCCCGGACAATAACCAGTCAACGTTTGGAACCGCAGGGCCCATCGCTCGCGATCAGGCAGCACTGTTCAAATTCATTTTCTGGATCGCAGCAGTTGTATTTGTGCTTGTTGAAGGGGCGGTCATTTACGCTTCGATCCGGTTCCGGCAACGCTCAAGTTCGGACAAACTTCCTCATCAGACGCACGGAAACAACAAGCTCGAAATCACGTGGACAATTATTCCGGCACTGATTCTTATCGCAGTTGCAGTGCCTACATTGACCCAAATCTGGGAACAACAGAGCGGAGTTCCCGACGATCGTGGCGAAGTTCTCAACGTTGAGGCGATTGGGCATCAGTGGTGGTTCGAATTCCGATACCCGGACCACGAGATTATCACCTCAAACGAACTGCATATCCCAGTCGGCAGGCCTGTCAGCTTCAAGCTTGATTCACAGGATGTGATCCACAGTTTCTGGGTTCCGAAAATCGCCGGTAAGGTCGATATGGTGCCCCTCAACGACAACTACATGTGGATGATCGGCGACGAAATTGGTGAGTACTATGGGCAGTGCGCTGAGTTCTGCGGCATCGCGCACGCTCACATGCGCTTCCGCGTGTTCGTTCACAGCGAGGAAGATTTCCAGGCGTGGGCCGACGGCATGCACGTGGCAGCCGACGCTCCGGCACCGGGGTCTCCCGAAGCCTCGGGGCAGCAAGGTTTCAACACTTATTGCTCAACCTGTCACACGAACAACAGCACGACACCGGGTTCGTACGCTCGAGAAATCAGCTTCCAGGATGCAAGGTGGAACGGCTGGATTTCTGACATTGAGAACGCGGCGATTGTTTCGGCACCGAACCTCACCCACTTCGGCACTCGAACGACTCTTGCAGCAGGTCTGAAAGAGTTGAACCACAGCACACTGGTCGACTGGATCACCGATCCATCGTCTATCAAGATCGGGACCCGCATGCAAGAGCACGCTGCGGTCTATAACACTGAGGACGGCACAGCGGATTTGAGCCCTGGCCAGGTTTCCGATATCGCGACTTATTTACTCTCTCTGAAGCCAGGTTCGGGCTCAGGTGGCGGCGCCCCTGCAACTGGAGGTGGCGTGGTTGATGGCGCAGAAGTGTTCGCAACCAACTGCTCCAACTGCCATTCGACCACAGACATCAAGATTGTCGGTCCCGGTCTGGCGGGGATAGGCGACCGCGCTGGATCCCGAGTCCCGGGACTCGGGGTCGACGAATACATCAAGCAGTCGCTGACAGACCCCGCGGCGTACGTCGTCGATGACTACCCGGCAGTGATGACCGACTGGGGTCATCTCGGGACTGAAACAATCGAAGCCCTAGTAACCTATCTCAAGACCCTGAAGTAACGAACTGTACGGGCGGTTTCAGACCGTCTCGCAGTGGAGCTCACTGGTGACAACAAACTCGCTGACATTCCCAAGGTTCATCCCAAGACCCAAATCAGATACGGGTATCTGGAGTTGGATCGGGACGGTAGATCACAAGCGGATCGGGACGCTTTACGGGTTGACCGCGTTCATGTGGTTCATTGTTGGCGGTATCGAAGCGTTGATGATTCGTGTTCAGCTCGCGCAGGCTGAAAGTACGTTGATCGGCCCTGAAACGTTTAACCAGCTGTTCACCATGCACGGCACGACGATGGTGTTCCTGGTGATCATGCCTCTCTCGGCGGCCTTCTTCAACTGGTTGATTCCATTACAGATTGGAGCGCGTGATGTCGCATTCCCACGGCTGAACGCGCTGAGTTACTGGGTTTTCCTCGCCGGTGGCTTGATCCTCAACTTCAGCTGGATTACAGGGAACGCTCCGAACGGAGGTTGGTTCGGCTACGCACCCAACTCGGGCGCAACGTTTAACCCCGGACTGGGCATGACCTACTGGATTGTCGGTCTGAACATCCTGGGAGTGGCCTCGATCGCCGCAGGTCTGAACTTCATCGTGACGATAATCAACATGCGTGCACCCGGCATGACGATGTTCAAGATGCCGGTGTTCACGTGGATGACACTGGTCACATCCGTATTGCTGGTACTCGCTATGCCGGTGCTCGCCGTCGCTGGTATTCAGCTTCAGACCGACCGTGTTTACGGAACACATTTCTTCAACTCGCTGGGCGGCGGTGACCCTGTCATGTGGCAGCACATCTTCTGGCTGTTCGGTCACCCTGAGGTCTATATCCTGATCCTTCCGGCGATGGGTATCGTTTCGGAAGTCCTGCCAACGTTCGCTCGCAAACCGCTATTCGGTTACCCGTTTGTAATTTTCGCCGGCATCGTGATCGGCTTCATGGGATGGTTCGTGTGGAGTCACCACATGTTCACCGTGGGACTGGGACCTGCAGCCAACTCGGCGTTCGCAATTTCCACGATGCTTATCGCGGTTCCGACAGGGGTAAAGATTTTCAACTGGATCGGAACTCTGTGGGGTGGCAATCTCAAGCTAAACACGGCGATGCTGTTTTCGATCTCGTTTATCGCGATGTTCACTATCGGCGGACTGAGCGGCGTGATGCATGCGTCACCACCTACGGATGCACAGCAGCAAGATACCTACTTCATCGTCGCCCATTTCCATTATGTACTCGTCGGTGGTGCCCTCCTCGGAATATTCAGCGGCATCTACTTCTGGTGGCCAAAGTTCACCGGGTGGTTCCTGAACGAAAAGCTTGGACTTGCCAACTGGGCCCTCATGATGATCGGGTTTAACCTTCAGTTCGCACCACAGCACTGGCTGGGCTTGGACGGGATGCCTCGGCGCATTTACACCTACGCAGAAAACATGGGATGGGAAAATTCAAACCTCGCAGCATCAATAGGCGGATTTGTTCTTGGCCTGGGTATCCTGGTTTTCATGTTCAACGTCCTGTACTCGAAGATGAACAAGAAGATCGCCCCGGCAGACCCGTGGGACGGCAGAACACTCGAGTGGTCCACGTCCTCGCCACCTCCACCACACGATTTCGATGTGATCCCGCAGGTTCAGTACCGGGACGATTTCTGGTTCAAGAAGTACCCGGAAACTGTCGCTGAGTATTACGGACACGGAGACGATCACGCGGTGCCATCTGGCGCTCAGTTCGACGATGAACCGGTGAACGCCATACCGACAGTGTCGGGCGGCGCAGAGGATCACGGTCACGGGGACGATGGTCACGGTGGAGGGCACGCTATTCACCTGCCTGACAAGTCGTACTACCCGTTCATACTCGGTGTCGGAATCTCTATCCTCGGAATCGGATTCCTCACGCACTTTTCAGTTTTCCTCGTCGGTGCACCTTTCTTTATCTGGGGCTTGCTGGGCTGGTCATTGGAACCGGTGAATGATCCCGCGTAACCCGCGCCGTCAACGAACTACGATCTCAAGGAAACAACGTACGTGATACAGGCTGTAGCAGCACAACACCATGAGCCGGTTGAAAATAGTTCCACCGGACTAAATAGCAGGAAGCTCCTGATGTGGGCCTTCCTGGGTTCCGATGTCATGTTCTTTGGAGCATTCATCGCGACCTATCTCGTCTATCGAGGTCGGAGTCTCAACGGGCCGTATCCCTCCGAGATCCTGAATATCCCGGTCACGTCGGTTTCGACGTTCGTACTGCTCATGAGTTCGCTCGCAATGGTTCTAGGTCTTCACTACGTGAAAGAAGGCCAGAAGAACAAAGGGACGCTCTGGATACTTGCAGTCGTCCTGCTCGGGATGGTGTTCATCGGCTTCCAGATGGTCGAATTCAGCGAGTTCGTGAACGAGGGCCTTACCCCAAGAACGAACATCTTCGGGACGACGTTCTTTATCCTTACCGGAATACATGGTGCTCACGTCACGATTGGTGTGCTGTGGATGGCCTTCCTGGCATACGGTTCGCACAAAGGCACCCTGCGGCCGGACAACGCCCTGGATCTCGAAATCGCAGGACTCTACTGGCACTTTGTCGATATTGTCTGGATCGTTATTTTCACGGTCATTTATCTAATTTCGGCGACTGATGGGCCACCACCAGGAGCTGAACTTCTTCACGGTTAGCAACAAGGGATAGGCGCAGGAGTCAACGATGGCCAATCTCTGGCACAGACTTACACACTACGAAGGCAACGGATGGTGGAACTTGCCGCGCTCTGCCAGCGCAGAGGCGAACCCGCCCCACGAAGGCCCGATAGGTGGCGCCTGGCTCAGCAACATCTTCCGTACTCTTACCCACGGTGGAGTATCGCACGCCGGTCCGGGCTTCTACTGGCTGGTCGGCCTGATGCTGGCAATTATCACGCTGCTTGAAGTCTGGCTATTCGCTGTCGAAGGGCTTGGTGCCTGGTACGTTCCGCTATTGCTCGGACTTTCCGCACTCAAGTTCGTCGGTGTAGTTGCATTCTTCATGCACCTGCGGTTCGACAATCGATTTTTCACTTACGTATTCGTGGCATCGATGCTGATCGGCATTGGGATATTTTCAGCGCTGCTGCTGTTGATGGAATACGCACACCAGGTTCCCTGACCCAGAATTCGGCTGGTTCGCACTCTCGTCCTAACAGGTCCAGTTCCGCGCTGCCTCGTCGGAAACTGACCCCGTAAGCAGGAATGATCCGACGCGATGAATGGCGGCTCCGGGAGCGAACTAATCAACAGCTTCGCTGATTTCGCGTCTGCCTGGGATTTCACAACGGTTCCGGCGGTGCTGTTCTTGATCATCGTCGCCATCTACACCGTCGGCACCGCACGTCTTGCGATACGGACTAAAGCCGATGACGTGTTCTGGCTCAAGATCGCCGCGAGTTTTTCGGGGTTTGGACTCCTCGCTATTGCGCTGGCAGGACCGCTCGATTTCTATTCCGGTGAACTGTTCGCCGCCCACATGTCGCAGCACATCGTTATCGCCATGTTCGCTGCGCCCCTGTTACTGGTCGGACAACCAATGCCGTCGTACGTCTGGGCGCTTCCGCGTCCGCTTCGGATTGGGTCAGGAACAGCCCTGACGAGCAAGGGAAGGGCAGTCACGGTCCTGCGCAACCTCACTCGCCCTGTAGTCGCTCTCCCCTTGTTCATCGGAACCCTGTATGCCTGGCACATACCGGCTGCCTACAACGGATCGCTTGAGAATGAATGGGTGCACCTGTTCATGCACTTCACTATGTTTGCGACAGCTGTCTTCTTCTGGTGGCCGATCATTGGACCGCCACCGGTCCGGACCAGGCTGTCGTTCCCGCAAAGGATTGTCTACCTGTTGTTTGCGGTGACCCCGACGGCGTTGCTGGCAGCATTAATTACCCTGTCGAAATCGGTCCTGTACGATTTCTACCTTGACAGTCCGGGTCACTTCTCCTGGAGCCCCACCGAGGATCAACGAGTCGGCGGGCTGCTTATGTGGATACCGGGAAATTTCGTCTATCTCGGTAGTCTGACCGTGCTTTTCTTCAGGTGGTTTGCCGACGAAGAACGTAAATCGTCGACGGCATCTGCTGCCAACCGACGGCGCCATGCGACCGTACAGCGAACAAACGCAGGCGAGGGCCCACCAGATATCGCCGACTCCGCACCAGGTGCCGACCAAAAATGACCACCCGGAAGTGTCTGTCCGCATAGTCGTTCGGGGCATGGTCCAGGGCGTCGGGTTCAGGATGTTTGTCGCAGAAGTAGCAGCCCGGCGTGGTATTTCCGGGTGGGTCAGGAATTTACCCGACGGTGCGGTTGAGATCCAGGCCACAGCAACGCAAGACAGGCTAACCGAGCTAATCGATGTCGTCAGGCAGGGTCCGACAGGATCACGGGTCGACGACATGGTGACAGATATAAAAGAAACCCCCGCCGAACACGGCGAGGGTTTTCACATTCGCTCCAGCGAAAACTAACCGCGACGGCGGCGACGAACGACCGCACGTTTGATGAAGTAGTCGTTGTCCTCGTCAAGCATCCGGCGCAGGATGTCGTCGGACAGGTTCTTCAGATAAATCACGCTGGCCCAGGCAGTCGTTAGACCCGACTGAATTTCTTCGACTGTCATCGCCTTATTCGCGTTCGCGAGAAGCAGTTTGAAAACCGCCTCGGTGATCGGTGTGCCGGGCAACAGGAAATCAGGTTCCCTGGAGCAGATGTTCGCCATCACTTTCATGTACTCGGTCGACGAGCCGAAACCACCCGGAGTTTTGCCGTCGTCCACCACCGACTTCCCGTTTTTAGAGAGTCGTGAGTAGACGGCATATGCGAAGGAGCGCCCGGACGCGTCGAACGCCCTGACATCGATTTGGAACCTGAGTTCCTCCATCGGCTCGGAATCCCCGGTTAGCAGTTCTGTATTTTCAGTCTTATTGGTCATGTAGTTTTTCGGCCGACGTGCTTCGTTGCGCCACTCGTAATCATCAAAAAATATCGTCTGGCCAGTCGAGCATCTCGACTCTGGCAATCTCGCCCTTATCAATCATACCAACGTCATCGGGACAGATGGCCAATCCGTTCGCCTGTGCCATCGAGCTAAGAACGCCGGAGCTTTGATTCCCAGTTGAGCGGGCGCGATAAACGCCCGATTCATCCCGGTAAACGAACACCCTGGCGTACACTCTTCGACCATCGTGGTTGTGGATAGGATGATCCATTATCGCTTCCACAGATGGCTTCTCGACTGCAGCTTTGCCCATCATCAAGCGCAGCGCCGGACGTCCAAATTGCTCGAACGCCACCATTGCGCTGACCGGGTTCCCCGGCAATCCGAGATGGGGCACTTTCTTACCATCGCCTCGCTCCAGCATTCCGAACGCCAGTGGCTTAGCAGGCCGCATTCGCACCGACCAGAGCGCTATTTCACCTTTTGAAGCCAGCACGTCCTTCACGACGTCGTAGTCACCCTTTGAAACCCCCGCAGAGGTAACGACAAGATCGGCTGTCACGAGAGCTTCTTCCAACACGGTTTCAAGCGACTCGACCGTGTCCCTCGCAATGCCCAGGATGTTCGGCACACCCCCGTATTTCACGACCATCGAAGCGATGCTGTACGCATTGGAGTTGTAGATCTTGCCGGGCCGATGTTCCTCACCGGGTTGGAGCAGTTCATCCCCTGTCGAGACGATCGCAACCAGCGGACGGCGAACTACGTTGACCGTGTTTCGCCCCAGTGAAGCGATAACGCCGATTTCTCCCGCCCGTAGAACAACCCCTGATGTCAACACTACTGTCCCGGCTTCGACATCCTCACCGGCCGCTCGGATGTTGTCGCCTGGCCCGGTTGCAAGACGAATTGAAATGTTGGCTGGCGAACCAGCTGAACTCTGACGCTCAAGCTCGTCTGTGTCTTCGAAGGGAACGACTGCGTCACAGTTTTCCGGGAGAGGAGCGCCCGTCATGATTCGGATGGCCGTCGCGTGCGCCAGTGGATGATCTGGGAGTTGTCCGGCCGCTACCGAACCGGTCACTGCAAGCTCGACCGGCGAGTCGGGGGGGGCATCGGCGGGGTCGGCAGCAATTACGGCGTATCCGTCCATTGCAGAGTTCGCCAACGGCGGTATGTCGAAGGTGGCTACCAGGTCTTCGGCCAGTACCTGTCCAAGTGCGTCGACCAGCGGCGATTCCATGGCCGAGAGCCTGGAGAAGTAAGACAGGATGCGCTCACGGGCCTCCTCAACACTGAGCATCTCGGCATCGTAATGATGCCTGTGAGGTCGGCCAGAGACCGGCGTGTCCGCAGAATTGCCATGTTCAGTCATCGAATGTTTATCACTTCGTCGAACTATTCCTGCGCCCTGAGCACTGCACCCAGTTCGTTCGACAGTTGATTCAGGGTCTGCTGCTCAATTTTGCCAACTTGGTCGGCAGTGAGTGTTTTGTTTGGCGACTGGTAGACCAGCCGGATCGCAACGGCTTTTTTGCCGTCCGGCACGCCTTCGCCTTCAAACAGGTCGAACACAGTGGCCGAAGTAACGATTCTGTTGCGACGTGCGATTTCTACTATCCGGGCTGCTGCGATACTGGAATCGACAATCAGCGAGAGATCTCTGTGCGATGCCGGTAGTCGGACGAACTCTTCAAATTTTTTCGAATCACCCGATGTTTGCATCACCTTCAAAATTGCTGCAAGGTCGAGTTCGAACATAGCCACTGATTCGACCTCGGCGTCGAACCGCGAAAGAACATCGGGAGCGACCTCGCCGACTACCCCGATCACCGGGCCACTATTCGACGATGCCTTTACAATTGCTGTCCTCCCATGGATGAACGAGGCGTCCTCGGCGGGTTCAAACGTTACTTCGATCCCCAGGTCATCCAGTACTCCTTCGATGGCACCTTTGGCATCGTAAAAATCCGACTGGTGCTCGGCGCTGTCCCAGTGCAATTCTTTACGAGGGCCGGCGAACGCTCCAGTTACCATTTGGCGCTCTTCTGGCAGTCCCTCGCCGTAGCTGAGGAACACACGTCCGCTCTCGAATACGGCGATCGGCCCGCGCCATGTGCGAGAGTTACGAGCGACCGTGTTCAGAATCGCCTCTCGCAGTGTCCGCCGCATGACCGCAAACTCGGCGCTAACCGGATTTCGGAGTTTGACAGCAGCTAGCGTAGCGTCAGACAGCGCGACCCGGGCTTCCCCGGCCTCGGTTGTCGCCGCGTAGGTGACCGTCTCGCGCAGGCCGATCTGGACGAGGACATCCGTCACACGTCTGTGCAAGTCGATTTCAGGTTGAGGTTGCCACAGGGGGGGGGCGGCCGGACAACGTCGTCGTAGGGAGGTTGTCATAGCCGATGATACGGGCCACCTCTTCGATCAGGTCCTGTGGAATCGAGATATCCGGGCGCCAGTAAGGGATCTCAACATCCCAACCGTGAGTATCAGAGTTCAGACTGAAGCCGAGGTCACTGAGGGTCTTTTCAACCCTGGCCCGTTCCAGCTCGACGCCGAGTAGTTTTTCCAGGTGCGCGCTTTCAAGTCGCACCGATTGTTGTTCCTTACCGGCACCGGGGTTAACGTCGATAATCCCGCTGGCTGCAGTGCCACCGGCGATCTCGAGAATGAGTTTTGTCGCCCGTCGGAGCCCAATCTCGCTCAGCCCCGACCTCAAACTCTTTTCAAACCGCAAAGTCGCCTGACTGGCGAGTTCCAGCCCGCGCGCCGTCCGTCGATTGTTGAGACCGTGAAATGTTGCTGATTCCAACAGGACGGTGGTCGTGGAATCGGAGATTTCCGAATTAGCGCCGCCCATCACGCCAGCAAGGCCTATCCCACGATCTGGATCGGCGATTAACAGCATTTCATCGTCAAGAGTTCGTTCTTTATCGTCCAGGGTGACGAGTTTTTCGCCGCTCCTCGCGCGCCGCACGATTACCCGGTGATCGACCACCCTGTCGTAGTCGAACGCATGTAGCGGCTGGCCCAGTTCGAACATGACGAAGTTCGTAATATCAACAATGTTGTTTATCGGACGCTCGCCGATCGCCGTCAGTCGATCCTGGAGCCACGCTGGTGACGGACCGATTCGAACATTTTCGATCACCGAGGCGGTGTACCTGGGGCATAAGTCCGGATCGGCAATTTCGACCGACGCCAGGTCGTTCACGTCAGGACCCGTCGCCGGGTATTCGATATTCGGCTCCTGCAACACGTTCCCCGTAATTGCAGCGACGTCTCGCGCAACGCCAACGATTCCCAGGCAGTCAGGTCGATTGGGGGTCAGCTCTATCTCAAGAACCGTCTCGCCAATGACTTCGCCGATCGGTGTGCCTACTCTGGCGCTTTCGTCCAGGACCAGAATTCCATCGTGATCGTCGCCAATGCCGAGTTCCCGGACCGAGCAGACCATTCCGTCCGAGACGACGCCGCGAATCTTCGAACGCTTCAGTGTTTTCGTCTTGCCCGCTTCGTCGGAGTAGGCGTCCTGTAGTACCGCTCCTATCGAGGCATAGGCGATCTTTTGCCCCTCGGCAACGTTAGACGCGCCACACACGACTTCAGCCTCGCCATTGCCATAATCCACCCTGACCAGCCGCAGCCGGTCGGCGTCTGGGTGTGGTTCGACCTTCTTGACCAGTCCAACGACAACATTGTCGACCCAGCCAGTGCGTTCAATCGATGTCACCTCGTTGCCGGCCATCGTCAGCCGATGAGCAAGATCGTCGAGACTCATGTCGATATCTACATATTCGCTCAGCCAAGAAACAGGAACCTTCATACGTTTGTCTCGGAATCTTTGATCAGCAGTAATTTCTAATGGCTTCAGGCGTGAATTTATCTTGTCGCCCGAAACCTGTGGAATCTGGGCCCGGCGCGTTCGCCGGCCTCAAAACTGAGTCAGAAACCTCAGGTCGTTGGCGAAGAAGTGGCGGATATCGTTTATGTCGTTCCGGAGCATCGAAACTCGCTCGGGTCCCATCCCGAACGCGAAGCCTGTGTACTTGCTCGAATCGTAACCTACGCCTTCCAGCACCTTCGGGTGGACCATCCCGGCGCCGAGGATTTCGATCCAGTTTCCGTTCCAGTCGATCGACATATCGACACCCGGTTCAACAAATGGGAAGTAGTCGCATCGGAAACGAACTTTGCGGGATGCACCGAATATCCGTCTGGCGAACTCGTACAGAGTTCCTTTCAGATCGGCAAAAGTAATCCCCTCGTCTACTGCGAGCCCCTCAACCTGGTTGAAGTGCCACTCGTGGGTCGCGTCGGTCGATTCGTACCGATAGCACTTGCCGGGGACCACAACTCGTACAGGTGGATCGCTGGTTTCCATCACTCGCGCCTGCATCGGTGAGGTATGCGTGCGCAAAAGCATGTCGCCACGGGACTCCGAATCGACCCAGATAGTGTCCCACTTGTCTCTGGCGGGGTGACCGGCGGGAATATTGAGCAGGTCGAAGTTGTACCGCTCCAGCTCTATTTCGGGACCCTCGATTGTCTGGAAGCCCATCTCGTTGAACGCCTGGGTGATCTCACGGATCATCTGGGTCGACGGATGGAGTCCGCCAAGAGATGACTTACGACCAGGCAAGGTCACGTCTATCGAGCCTGCTGGGGCGCGTGTCGATATGGCCTGTTGCTGCCGCTCCTCAAAGAGCGTCTCGAGTTCGACTCGAAGGTGATTGGCGGCAGCGCCAGCAACTTTACGCTGTTCAATATCGAGCGACCCAAGCCCTCGGAGTACCGTAGTCAGCCGCCCTTTTCGGCCCAGGAATTCTACCCGCCATGCCTCGAGTTGTTCGCTGGACTCCGCTACGAGCAGCGCGGCGACGGCATCGTCCTTCAGGCCGACTACCGACTCACCGGTTTGAGTTTCTGCCAATGGCACTTACCTGACTAGCAGCGCACACACACACGGCAGTGCGCACCAGCTTTTGGATATCGTGTACGCACGTTAGCGCACTCTTTTTTGCCCTTCCGGGGCGATATTTCAGACGAAATTATAGTCGAATTCATGCAGAGCGTTTACTCTCGCCGCAAACTCAGCTTTAGTTGGGAAACAGGCAAAAGTCATATTAGGGCGCAAATTCGATGAAAATTGTGGTGAATTTTTGCAAACTAAAAAAATGACTGTATATCGCTGATCAACATGTAAATAACTACGTTATCCGTAACATTCACCACCTGGACAGTTACGATTCCACCACCCACTCGTAGTTAGATGAACGGCGGTTCCTGCCATCGCGCAATATGTTGCCCGTCTGAACTAGCGACAAGTTCAAAAAGTTGTAGTAGGGTCGTTCAACGATTTAATCGCAACAACGCATGGTGCGTTTGTGAGTGAAACATACCTGCCAGCACCCCGGGGGGAAGCAATGGAAGCCTACTGCATGAAGTGTAAGACCAAGCGTGTGATGCAGAACCCTAAACAAATCACAATGAAGAACGGCCGACCTGCCTCGCAGGGTTCTTGCCCGGTCTGCGGAACGAAGATGTTCAAGATCGGCAAGGCCTCCTAAAAGGCCCGCCGCGATTGTTTAGCAAGGCCCGTGCGTTTCGCACGGGCCTTTTGTTTTTGATTTTTTCTTCCGATGCCAGGTGATTCCGGTTTTCCGTCATTCGTCCGCCGACGTTGACACCAGGGAGTAAGCTTCGTCCACTTCGTCGTGAATAGTGATGCGATGTAAGCGGCGGAGAGAAACTGTACCCCTCGGGCGGCCGATATGAGCCGTCCGTGGCGGTCCAATA
>JAQBVG010000207.1 GCA_027623655.1 Chloroflexota bacterium | reverse complement strand
CTTGCCCTCGAACACGTCCGCGACATCGTGAATATGAAGGGGAAATCCACCGCGATTCCCCACGACAATGTTCTCGATGTCTTCCACGCCGGCAACCTGGCCAGGACTCCGAATAAGGTATTGCTCCCCGTTTCTCTCGATGTACCCCGCACCGATGTTCGCATTGTTTTCTGCCAATGCCCGCATGAGATCGTGGAAAGACAACCCATAGGCGCGCAGCTTTTCAAGATGCGGAGTAACGTGGTATTCCTTGACGAAACCACCAATGGAATTGACCTCGACCACACCAGGTACATTCCGAAGTTGAGGTTTGATGATCCAGTCCTGGACGGTGCGTAACTCTGTCGTCGTGATCTCACGGCCGTCCGGTCCAAGTGCACCAGGCTCTGCCTCAACATCGAACATATAGATCTCGCCCAGGCCGGTGGCGATGGGCCCCATGCTCGGCTCGATACCAGGAGGCAATTTACCTTTCACCTCCTGGATGCGTTCGTTCACGAGTTGGCGAGCGAAGTAGATGTCCGTGCCATCCTCGAAAATGACAGTGACCTGCGATAATCCATACCGGGAGAGCGAACGCGTGTACTCGAGACGAGGCAGCCCCCCCATGGCCGTTTCGATCGGAAATGTTACGCGCTGTTCAGACTCCAATGGAGAGTAACCCGAAGCTTCGGTATTGATTTGTACCTGGACATTCGTAATGTCGGGCACTGCGTCGATTGGCAACTGTTGATAATTATAGACGCCCAGGACGCCTATCAGCACTGATGCAAAAAGCACAAGCCAGCGCTGCCGAATTGAGAAATGAATGATGCGCTCCAGCATAGTATTCCCCTATAAAGCGTGGTCTTGTTTCTCGCCTGTGCGGATGCGGATAACTTCCGCAACATCGGTCACCACGATCAGGCCATCGCCGGGATTACCGGTGTGGGCAGACTTCTGGATCGTTTCGACGATACTTGTCACGAGTTCATCGGCGCAAGTGATCTGGAGCAGGTTCTTGCGATGGTAGTCTATGGAGTCTTCGGTCACCTTGAAGGCCCCTCCTGCCCCGCGACCACGCCC
Organism: Chloroflexota bacterium; assembly: GCA_027623655.1. Classification (GTDB taxonomy): domain Bacteria; phylum Chloroflexota; class Dehalococcoidia; order Lucifugimonadales; family Lucifugimonadaceae; genus Lucifugimonas. Next base: position 1,667 of record JAQBVG010000207.1, on the reverse strand, counting down.
TTGTCCGCGCGCGTCCCAGATCGTGAAACCGGGAAAATGCGGCAGCTGATGTAGAGCGCGCACAACATTGCTGAGCCTGTGGGGTTGGATAGTGGCAGTTATTTGTTTCACGATAGGGCTCCTGTTAGTGATCGTGCGTAGCACCGAACTTGCCGATGTCAGCCTTGATGATGAAGCTGTTCTCGGTCGCGTAACTCTGACCGGGTTCCAGACCTGACACCACTTCAACCCAATCGTCGTCACGACGCCCCAGTTCCAGGATAGCGATCTCAAACAGGTTGCCGGCTCTGGCAAAGACGACGTCCCAGTCCCTGAAGACCTGGAGAGCGTCGGCTTTTACAGCGAGGGGTACTCGTGTTTCACCGACGACTATTTCGCCTACGACGAAGAAACCTGGACGCCAGTGTCCGTTCAGGTTCTGAAGTTCGACCCGAGCGAGCATCGTTTGTGTATCCAGTGCGCCAAATGGAGAGATGTAATCGATCCGCCCCCTTACTCGTGTCGTCCCTTCGCCGTCCGAGACGGTCACGGTCTGTCCGAGTTTGAGTCGGTCGAAGTCCTTACGAGGTACGTTGAAGTCGACCCATACCAGACTGAGGTCAGCCACGGTGTAGATAGCGGCTCCCTCATCTGCAAACTCACCGGCTGTAACATCTTTGCGAATAACCGTTCCGGTGATGCCAGATCTTACCTCAAAAGGTCGGAGGCTCTCGTTACTCTCAACGACAGCCATCACCTCGTTCTCGGTCACGGTTTCGCCCAGCCGCTTCCGAGTTTCCGTAACAACCCCGGAGAATCGCGGCGAGACTTTCTTTAGCCGGTCCTCGTTCATTCTGATGCGACCGAATACACGAATGACTTCCCGGATTGTTGCCGAACCGACTGGCTCAACGCCGATACCCGAGTTCCTGACGGCCTCATCTGAAATTTCCGTTCGACCCTCATAGGAGTCATACTTCCATCGATGCTTCTTTCCCTGATAATCCGCGGTCACAATGACATCGAAGGAATGCGGCTCTTCGATAACCTGATCGCCCAGGAGGTAGTCGCCCTGCGTTTCAAACCCTATCACATCCGTCCGTCCGCCGAACCGATACAGTTCAATCGATAGACTCACGCGATTGGGTTCAACGGACTTGCCATCTTCAAAGAAGTAGATTCGGAACTGTGGCGGAACTCCGCGCTCGAAAATGGTAACCTCGGTTTGAAAACTTCCCTCTGTAAGCAGACGTCCACCGTGTGGCCCTTTGGCCGCTTCATCTTCAGAACTATCTACGTGGCCAGTGTCGTTGCCCTGGCATCCCGTAAGGGCCAACGAAAGCACTATCGCAACTTTCATCACCATGTCTGTCAAGGTGAACATTCCTTTGATTAAGGATAAACCGTCTGGCCGGTGAGCCGCTCCATCTCTGTCACCAGCCTCAGGGAAGTGTGAGCGGAAACGATCATCTGCTGCCTGATTTCCAAAACCGCCCGCTGCGCCTCCGCAATTTCAAGGTAGGTGAAGCGTCCCGCTCGAAATCCCGCCTGGCCGATCTCCAGAGCTTCTTCTGCCAACGGCAAGACCTCACGACGGTTGGTCTCCAACTCGCTCAATGCCCCTTCGAGGCGCTGGTGCATTTCGAGTAGCACACCTCTAAGCCGAGACACGGCAGCTGCCTGACCGA
>JAQBVG010000206.1 GCA_027623655.1 Chloroflexota bacterium | reverse complement strand
CCTATTTTGAAGAATGCCAGGTGCTGGTAGGCGAGGCTCGGACCATCATCAACGTTGCGTCCACGTACGCCTTCGACGACAACACTCTGGCTCGACTGCGCTCGATGTGTGACGCCCACTTGACCCTTCGTACAGAAGAGGTCGGTGACCAACTGGTGAAGATCCTCGAAGTAGCCAAGATTCGAGGCGCGTCGAAGACCACCGGAAACATCGTCACGTTCGACATTGAGCCCGACCTGGGCATGAAAATTATCCCGATCTCCAAAGCATCGGCGTAGGCACCTAAGTGGCAGTATTCGAACTCCCGTTCAGTGTGGTCGATGCCACAGGTCACGAGTGCGACAAAGAAAACTGCGAACTCGTTCAGCAGCTTTCGCCTGAGCTTGCGGAAGTAGCCCTGCAGAACTCGTTTTTGTTGCGCTACCTGCACACGTTGCCGGTCGATGAAATTGGCGTTCCGATCTACCACGAAGAGCTAGCACGGACCGATGGTGATGAGGAAAATCCAAATTTCATCTACAAGGCCCACGCCGGCGGAACGTTCGTCCATATCTTCCCTGATCCGGAGGGAATTCGCGACTGGTACATCGCGATCGAGCCTTCGGTGGAGCACCCTCAATTTCCGAAAATCATGGCCGACATCGAAGAGAGCCTGATCGAGTACACCAACGAACTGGAGTCCGCCCAGGGCGATCAACAGCTTGGCGCAATGCTGCGCTGGACGCTTGCACACATTTTCAAGCAGCCGGTTGAGATGGAACTCTGGGAGATCATGGCTCTGCCAAAGGGGTTTCAGGGCGAAGTAATCGAGATAGTAGAGCCGCCGGCTCTCCCGGAAGGTGTGGTGAGTGATGATGCAGAAGCAGTCCTGGAGGCCGGTTCGCGGTCGGTCGCGCTAGCTGAAAAACCCGTTCAAAAAGATCGCGATCCGAAGAAAAAATCCAGCCTGTTCGTGCCGATCGCAAAACTCTTCAGTGGTTCATCAAAAAGCGACATCGATATCGCAAAAAAATGGAATCTCGACACGGACGCGATCGAGGGAATCAACTACTCGATGGTCCGTGAAAAAGTCGGCATGGGTGTGCTCCAGCCGCTAATCAACGACCACCACATCGAAGATATTTCCTGTAGTGGTGTTGGCCAGATATTCATCGAACACAAGGTATTCAAGTCGATGAAAGCATCGTTTGGCTACCAGACACACGCCGAACTGGACGAGCACGTGTTGCGTATGTCAGAACGAATCAAGAAGCCGGTCACCTTCCGTCAGCCGGTAGTTGATGCGTCGCTCCCGGATGGCTCTCGTATCAACATCGTTTACGGCCAGGACGTGTCCCTGAGAGGGACGAACTACACGATTCGTAAGTTCTCGGAAGATCCGATCAGCATCATCCAGCTGTGCAAATGGGGCTCCCTTAGCTGGGAGATGGCGGCATATCTCTCAATCACCATCGAAGATGGTATGAATATGTTCGTGTCGGGTGAGACTGCTTCGGGCAAGACAACACTAATGAACGCGCTCTGCACCTTTATCGAACCCAACGCGAAGATCGTATCTATCGAGGATACCGCCGAGGTAAACGTACCTCACAAAAACTGGATCAAAGAGGTGACCAGGAAGCCTAAGCCGGGTGAAACCGATTCCGGCGTAGGTATGTTCGACCTCCTGCGAGCTGCTCTGCGTCAACGCCCGGAAATGATCATCATCGGTGAGATTCGTGGTGAGGAAGGATTGATCGCGTTCCAGGCCATGCAGACGGGCCACCCGGTAATGGCCACATTCCACGCTGCTTCAGTTCAAAAGCTCATCCAGCGTCTTGTCGGTGACCCAATTCTCGTTCCAAAGAACTATGTCGACAACCTGAACATCGCCGTGATTCAGATCGCCACCCGGCTGCCGAACGGTAAACTCGGAAGACGGGCGGTCGCCATCAACGAGATCGTGAACTACGATTCGGCAGCCGATGCCTTCTCATTTGTCGAGGTATTCCAGTGGGATCCCATCACCGACACGTTTGAGTTCACCGGGTTCAACAACAGCTATCTCCTGGAACAGGTAATCGCGCCGTCTCGCGGGTATCCTCCCGCTCGTCGACGCCAGATTTACTCACTCGTCAAACGCCGGGCCAGGATTCTCGAAAAACTCGCAGCGTCCGGGCTCGAGGATTACGACGCGGTTTACCGCACGATAGCCAAAGCTATCAAAGACGGGGTGTTTTAAGCCGTGACTCAAGGCATCCTGTCCCGACTCGGATTCGGCAACAGGTCGAAAAAGGCTATCGAAGACGAGGTACTCAATTCCGTTGGGTACTCTGGCGCCGTCGATAAGAAACAGCTGACTTTTGACCTGTTCACGCACATTTCGTACATGGCATCCATGGCCACGGCCAAAGCATCTCGTGACGTCATGTTCAGCTACGCCGCCCGACTGAATCTGTCGTCAACTCCTTACTTCATCGATATCAACACGCTAGTAAACCGGCTGAAATACAACTACTCCGAGGCCTGCCGCGCAATAGCTGACCGTTCCAGCAACATTCACGAAGTTTCTTCGCTGTTACTCAGAATGTCCGGGTCCCTGTCTTCGGGTGAGGACGAAGAGGAGTTCCTAACACGAGAAGCGGCCGTTATGGCGGAACTGTACCGCGCCAAGTACGAAACCGACATCGAGTCACTCCGTAAATGGACCGATGCATATTCGGCGATGATCGTGTCGGCGGGTCTTATCGTCGTGGTCTCCATCATCT
>JAQBVG010000205.1 GCA_027623655.1 Chloroflexota bacterium | reverse complement strand
CCTCACCACAGGCACCGAAAACCGATGTGGTGAGCGCCAGCGATGCCAGTGCTCCGCCGATCAGTTTTGTTGCGGGCGAATACTTCAATGGGAATCCCAGCCGTTTACCCACGGTGAAAATTCTACGCGGCAGTTCTCGTCTGCATGTTACAAAGACGTCTGTCGGGGAGTAGATACGGGAAGAGTCGGGTTAGCGACTCATTTCTGATCAATCCGAAGCTGGTTCGACAATCTCTACAACCTGATTGGCCGTGATATTTTCCAGTATCTGAGTTCTGCCGCTCGGCCAGAGGATTTCTATCGCGTTTACGGTGCTCGCGGCACCGAGGCCAAATGTCAGGTCGAGCGAATTCATCGAGAGAAATGTTGAACTGCCCAGAACGTCCTGCACCTGGCGTCGCTGCTGCGCAGTGCCATCGTCGGTCGTTATCCAAACTCGTGCACCAATCCCGTCCGAATTTGAACCGGTTCCGTCGATCGACTGTCTGCCTTTCAGTCGGAGCGTGATCCATTTATTCGTTCCACCACTATTGATCCACACCATTAGCGGTCCGGCGACGAGATCGGTCGAACCGGCAGAATTGAACTTTTCACCGGACGAATTGGTTCCGATAAGATCGGCGAAACCGTCTCCGTTCAGGTCGCCCCTGGCCAGCCCTTTTCCGTTTTCGTGGAACTCAGGACCGATCCGTTGTTTTTTGCGGTCGAATCCCGGTTGGTTCGGTCCGGTGAACGTATAGTCGACATCCAGCGAGTCGATCAGGTGAGCCTCAACCGTAACATCTCGGAAAGTCGCATCACCGTTGTTCAACATCCGTAACCCGGGAACAGGTTGCCACCGGGTCCCTCCCCTGCCGAGATGATCGCTCCCAGCCAGTACAGGTCCTGGTCCCCATCGTTCTCATAGTCGAAGAACGCCGTCCCGAAGCCAAAGTCGTATGCGGCCAATCCGGTGGGAGTCCGCCAGAAAGGATGCACTTTGTTAGGGTTCAGAGACTCAGGTGGCGCCCCTTTGCTTGGTTCAATCTCTGTCGACCATGCCACGTCAGGGAACACGCCAATAGTTCCGACACTCGGCGCGTTGATCGTCCCATCGTTCCGCAACAGGTAGTGGTAGCAGGTCCCCCACTGGAAATTCGCGGCGTACGAACAGGCACCGCCCGGTGCGGTGTTGGGGCCGCGCGTAATCGGGTGGAAACCGATGTTGGTGATGAAAATGTCGAGATCGGCATCGCCATCGTAATCGCCGAGAGCGAATCCCATCCAGGCACCGGACTGGTCGATTCCCATGGGCGCACTTATGTCGGTGAAACGGAAATTCGTGCCCCTTGAATCGTTTCGGTAAACCTTCAGCCGATCTCCGTCGTCTGCAATCCACAGGTCGACATCGCCATCGTCGTCGTGGTCGAAAAACAGGGACGCCCACGTTTCTCCTGTCGGATCTCCAGCGAGGTTTCCTGCAGCGTCCAGGTGCGTCGGATCGAACCCTTCAAACACGTCGCCTGTTACCGGGTCCGAAAAAGTAATTGGAGCCCCTTTGGAGTCGAGCATCGCTATTGGTGGAGAGAGCAGTCGGGATTCCGCGGTCACATCGACGAACGACGACGCGCCAGTATTGCGGTACATCACATTGTAGTGTCCGGGGTGGCTGGCCTCGTTGAATGTCGTGAAATCAACGTCGCTCCGGTTGCCGACGAAGAGGTCCAGCCAGCCGTCGTTATCGACATCTCCACATGCGATAGATCCTGCTGATCTGACGTTTATCTGTGCGCCAAACCAGTCGATTGTCCTGTCGATGAACGTTCCATTGCGCTGGTTAATGAACAGGCGATCACCTGCGACAGTGGCAAGCTCAGATCCCGGCTCGATGCTGCGATAATCCAGGTCATCACCTACTCGTCCCATCGCACCGACGTAAAGGTCCTGGAATCCATCGTTATTGAAATCACAGGCGGCTACGGCGCTGGAATTGTGTTCCGGTGCACCTACGCCGGCCGCTACTACAACGTCGACGTAGCTCCCGGCATCGTTCCGAAATAACCTGTTGGCGCCACCGCGAGCCTGTTCTATCGGAGCTTCAGATTCGGCGGAAGTCACGTAGAAATCAAGATCGCCGTCTCGATCGAAGTCAAAGATCACCACTCCGGGGTACCGGTTCATAATCTCGGCGCCTTGACCCAGAGACTCCGGTGCTATGTTCGTGAATGGTCGAAACTCGTCGCTCAGCGGAGACGGCGTAATCGCTGATTGATCTGTACTACCTTCGTCTGAGCCATCTCGATCGTTCTGGCACGCAAGGACGATCGCCATAGCGAGAATGAGCGATAAGCACGCGACGCCCTGCACGAGCTTACCAGGCAGTGAAACGTCGAATAATCGCATCAGGGTTGACCTCAAACATCTATTGGCCGAAACGTTCGACTCAACCCGTGCAGAACGATCATGAATCCCGCGAGCAGACCGACAGCGAGGGATCGACCTGGCGCTGCACGAATCGGCTCAGGTTATATTACGCCAGTGTTCGTTGATTGGTGAGAAGTCACCAATCACCACCGACCCACCCTCGGTGCGGCTGCTGACTGGCCGCTGCGAGTTCTGGGCGCCGACACACAGTGCCGGCACTCCTGCGGCACTACGACGAAGGCCAGGCAAAATCCGTCTCGAACTCTGGCTTACCCTGGATATCGAGCTTCACTCGATACAGATCACCCCCGCGATAGGTGTCCATATTGAATCCGGCCGGTTCCCAACCACTCC
>JAQBVG010000204.1 GCA_027623655.1 Chloroflexota bacterium | reverse complement strand
GTCCTGCGTGGCCCGTTTCAGGAGGTAGCCAGCTGCTCCAGCTTCTAGCGCCGGACCGAGATGGGTGTCGCCAAACGAGCTGAGCATTACCACGCGAAGGTGCGGGAATTTAGCGAGGACACTACGAGTAGTGTCGATACCGTCCATCCCAGGGAGCAGAACATCACACATGACGACGTCTGCAAGGCCAAGTGCTGGATTGTTGACTGCGTCCTCACCACTACTGGCTTCCCCGATAATGGTGATCTCGCCGTCGAACTCTAGCAGGCGTCGGGTTCCCTCGCGTACGACCTGATGATCTTCGATCAGAAAAACCTTGATCGGTGCTGAAGATTCGCTTCTTGATTCGTACTTTGAGAAATCGTGCTGGTACATGGCTCGTATTTGCTCTGGTCGTGGTTTCGTTGATCAGTGATTGAATTAATTTGCGTTTGGCCGCTAGCGGTCAACTGGCTTTTTTCGACGATTTCATCTGCGTAAGTCCGACCGACAGATCTCGTCTTCTAAACGAATCGGAATATGTAGGCCGTTGCTCTTTTTGTACTGCGAACTTGTCCATGCTGTGTCTTAGCTCTTCTAGACTGAACGGCTTATGTAAAACTTCAACGCGTGTCTGCTCCAAGAACGAGCGCGTGTCAGGCGAAACTGTGTCACCGGTAATAAACATCACCCTGTCTGCGAGGTCCGGCCTAAGTACCTCGATACTTCGGAAGACTTCAACGCCGCCAAGTCCCGGCATTCGGACGTCAAGGAGGATCGCGTCGTACTCATTGAGGAACACGGTCCGTAGTGCTTCCGCACCATCATTTGCGATATCTACGTCATGCCCCTGTGCTGCAAGTGCACGGTTGAGCAGCATTGTGACGGACTTTTCGTCGTCCACCGCGAGAATCTTGAGTTTGGTGTAGCTCTTTGGCTGTGCCGGCTCACCGGGAGTTGGAGATTGTGCTACTGCCGGAACGTCGACAATGGGGATTTCGACGACGAACGTTGTTCCGCGACCGAGCGAGCTCTCGACCCGAATCGAACCGCCGTGATCTTCGACAATACCTTTGCAGATCGATAGCCCTAGTCCTGTCCCCTTGCCGACTGGTTTCGTCGTAAAAAACGGCTGAAAAATAACCTTTTGATTGGCTGCTGAGATGCCGGGACCGTCATCCGTGACACTCACCCTGATCCTGCCCTCGTCGTGGACTACTCCGATCGTGATCGTCCCGTGACCAACGATTTCACCGATTGCGTGGATGCTGTTCCCGATCAGGTTCATAAAAACCTGTTCCATTCGGTGGGCATCGGCGAGCGTGCGTGGAACGTCGGCATCGAGGTAGGTAACGACTTCGATGTTGTTTACCCGGCACTCGTACTCGCGGAGGTCGAGGATCTTCTGTAGCGATTTATTGATGTCCAGGGTTTGCGACGCTGGATCTGAGTCGGATGATCGAGCAAACGTGAGCAGATTGTCGACTATCCGCCCTGCGCGTTCGGCTTCACTGGCGATCGATTCAAGATCGCGCTTCAGCATCCCGTCGACTGCCTGGCGCATCGCGAGCTGAGAAAAACCGAGCACGGCTGTGAGGGGATTATTCAGTTCATGAGCGACACCGGCAGCCATTTCACCTACAGATACGAGGCGGCTGTTCGCGATCATTCGATCTTCGCGATCTGCCCCCTCTGAAATATCGTCGATCAACACCAGGAACCGGGTCTTGAGTTCGGGGTCAGCGTGCGGCATGACCGTCACGCTGTAGTTGACTGCAGGTTCGGTGTGATCGTCGGTGTGTAGCGCCAGTTCTCGTTGTTCAATCGGCCGCATGGTCACAGATGCCTGTTTGAAGAGGTCCTTGAGGCCCGGTGGATCGAAATAGTCCGCCAGTCGGTCGCCAGCCTTGCTTTTGCCATAGGCGCTATCGAAAGCGGCATTTGTGAGCACGATTCTGCGCCGACCGTCGAGCGCGGCCATTGCCTGTGGAACTGACGCAAACAGTGCCTGCACAAGGTTTTTCAGAGTACCTGTCCTCGTACGCGGTCCTGTAGCGGATACGTCGGCGTCCCGGTTTTTTACGGCATTGCGGCCCTGTGTACTCGAAACACGAACCACTAATTACCCTGCCTTATTTTGAGCTCTTCAAGCACGGCTTCGGTTTCGGCGGCAACCTCGATCATCGTCAGTTGCTCAAGATCGGCGAAGGCCTTGAGTCGCTCGGAGTCTTCGCTTTCGTCTTCCCCGAAGATGTCATCGAGAAAATCGTCTCCGATTCCACCGTTATCCGAGGCCTTGTCTTCTTTTGGTTTTTTTGCATCAGAGCCATGTTTAGCCATGTTGCATTCCTTCGTTTGTCTGATCGTTCGACACGATCAGGAGTGATCAGGATGCGGGTGCTGAGATTGTTGCGAAGATTGCCCCCGCTATTGGAGGTATCGCCGTCATCATCGTTCCCGATACAACCATCATCACACCCAACTGGTATCCCGCGCGCATACGGTGTCCCCCACTTGCTGCCCATGGTGCCACCGCATTTGCGATGGTAAAAACCACCACCACGGCCGTAACAATTATGTTCAGGAACTCGAAATTCACGTTTGCGAACGTGTTGAATCCACTGTTGTTGGCAATTTCGGGAATGGGGGCACCGGACGCATTCGGATCTACCGTGTCCGAGAACATGCTGGAGGCGAAGAGCTGCATCACATTTACGATGAAAATCAGTAGTCCGACCATAGACGCATGAAGCGGAATCGTCAGGTAGCCAAAGGTTTGTGCTACCAGAG
>JAQBVG010000203.1 GCA_027623655.1 Chloroflexota bacterium | reverse complement strand
AGCCGTGCTGGTGAGGGTGTCGTGGCGAGCGATGTATTCTGCGTCGGTGATGTCTATCGTGCTGCCGGGCACGCGCAGATGCACGTCAAGGTGCGTCTGGTGGTTGAAAGAAGCAGGCGGCACCGTTCGCCCCTCCAGCTCCACCGTGGCGCTGATGATCCCGCGCCGAGTTCGCGTCAACTCGGGGTCCGCCTTGTTGATGCCGGATCCGATATAGAGCAGATCGGAGTTGCCGACCTGCCCGAAGGCCGTGCCGCTGGCACTGGTATGGAAGGTCAGAGATGGAGGGCTCCCGAGCGTTCTCAGGGCAGCCAGTTGAAATCTGGCAAGAGCAACCGGCTCCGTAACCGTGCCCACCAACTGTCCACCGAAACTCGACTTGGCAAAGCGTAGCTGGAGGTTTGCCAGATCAAAGGCGTTTTCGATCGCCGTGGCTCCCGCGAAGACGTTGTCCAGATCGATAAAGGGCTGGCGACCATTCTTAATCGCGTCCTGGTCTATGACGAGAAAATCCGTACTCGTGATGTTCATCACGATCTGTACCAGGTTGATGGGTGTGCTGTTCTGGATCATCACGTCGAACGTAAAGGTATCGCCGATGGCTATCGCCTGGTCCGTTGGACTCAGGGTGACATTCGGCTTCGCCACACCCGTACCCATGGAGAGTGGACTGGAACTCCTGCTCAGTTGAATGCCACCCACCGTCTGTGAAAACCCCGGATCCTCGCTGGTGGCAGCGTATATGTCGTAATCAGTGCCTTCGTTGCCGAACAGTGCGGTGTTCCAGTCGAAAAAGTTCTCATCACTTTCGCGGATTGTTTGTAGCGTTCCGAATTGCGAACCATCCGAACTATTGATCAGAAACGTGGAAATGCCGTCGACGGCCGAATCCAGAACATCGAGTGTGGCGAAGGAGGACGGGCTCTCGGCGGCATACAGTCTGATGTAGGCGTCGTCGGTGCTGGCACCATCGTCTACGAGATAATCATCCCAGGTGATTCTCAGAGCGTCGTTCTTGTCGAAACTGTTTAGGTTATCCAGATCGGCGCTGGACAGGGTTATGAAGGGGCTGTGATAGATCGTCAGAGCCCCTCCGAGCTCCTCGGTTTTGTTACCGTGCCCGTCGCTGATGACGGCATAGGTCCACACCTTCTGACCATCGGTAGCAACGTCTGCGGGCAGATTGCGGAAATCCCACACGTACATGTCGTTGCCGGCATCGCCATCTTCCCTCAATCCCTTGACGATCGTCTTCGTGTCTGCATCCTTCAGCAGGGAGTCTGGGAAGTCCTCGTAGTTGATCGTCGCCGGATTGTCCGTAGTGAAGTAGAGATCGATCGTTGCATCATCGTCGAAGTCCTTGTCGCCCGAGCCCTTCTGCCACTGGATCGTAAACACGGGCTGGGATCCGGTGTTGATGCGACGATGAGAGTCGCGCGGCGGGTCGTAAAAGGTGAACTGCGGCGAGTGCTTGACGATCACATGGCCGTTGCTCCGGCCGACCGTGGTGTTGACGGAATCGTTGGCGACGGCGTAAAGAAAATAGAAGCCTTCGCGTACGATACTCGAATCACCGGGCGCGCACACCGAGGTCGCGCACACCGAGTCGGTGAGATCCCAGGAAAACTCGACATCCCCGGTAGTCAAAGTATCTGAGTTTTCGATCGCGGTGGCGCGCGTTCCCGACAGACTCTTACCCAGGACGAAATTTTGATTCGGGTAAAAGCCGCTGATAGATACAGAACTGAGTCCGCTGACCGCCGAGAAGAACAGCTGCACTTCGCCCGCTCCCTGGAGATCGAAATCGCGGACGAAGAAGTCGAGATCGTACGGGTTGGCCAGGTGGCCACTGCGCACACCGGTGTCCACGGTATCGATACCGGCGGGATCGACATACTCGACGATCGGTTTGTGCAGAATCGTAACCGGCCCCGGACTGCGCGCAAAAACGGGCGGATTTTTCTGGTCGTCGGCTACCAAGTAGATGAAGTAGGTGCCGCTCCGCGTCTGAAATATGCTGGCGAACAGTTTGGCCTTGAGGGCAGCCGGAGGGTTATCCCAGAGGTACGTTTCGTTGGCCGCCTCGGTGAAGTCGTTAGTGCCACTGGCGAAAACTGTACTGTTGTCGTTTTCGTCTACAATCTTGGTACCAAAAATCTTCACGTCCTGAACCGAGGCCAGGTCGCCGTGCTCTGAGAAGTAGAGCGCTGCGAGCAAACCACCAGTGGAGATGTCATCGTCGGGATCCTTCAGCGTGTACTTGATCGAATAGGACGCATTGGCGGTATCGCCGACGCCGTTTGGTTGAAAAATCTGCACCGTAGGAGCGGTGTTCGAATCAACGATGTCGATGTCCGCGCCCAGGAGAAAGAAATCGAGGGCCGATATGAAGGTGCTCACTTTGGCGCCGACCCTGATGGTGCGAGCCCCCTTGCCGCTGCCGGCATCACTGGCGGTGCTGTTGTTGATCACTTGAAGGTTGCTGGCCGAATCAGATCCGAGCACGTTGAGCTTGACAAGCAGACCGACCTTGTCATCATCGTCACCCCATTCGTGCGTGTTCGCCGCATCCTCGTTGATCTTTCCTTCAAAGAACTTGTCGTCGTCAGCCAGCGTGAAGGCGGCGACGGTCTCCCAGTCACCGGCAAGGAAGCCGTCTCCCTGCTTGCCGGTAGCACCCAAGCCATCACCATCAACGTTGTCAGCCACATGAACCCAAACGGCCTGATCGTTGATGTCTGCCGTGGCATTGTGTAGGTTGATTGGCGTGTAATTGAGATCG
>JAQBVG010000202.1 GCA_027623655.1 Chloroflexota bacterium | reverse complement strand
AATTCATCCGGATGCTGCTCTGCGTAGGATGCATAGGTCAGCCCACGGTGTCCTGCACCTACGATGATGGCGGTCAGCGGCTTTTCGGGCACGCCCTTCTCCTGTCCTCTTCCATGTGAAGTCGATCCGTGCGAATGCTGGCTCAGTGGGGTGGAGTACCCGCGGACAGGCACGACAAGCGGCCATTATCGATACTTTGTCAAGGTGCCGGGGGCCGGCCGCCTGGGCGATGGTCGGGATCGGCACCATCTTCACCATAAGGAACATAGCCATGGCAGAGATCAAGCTCGGTGTCATGGGGTACGGGGGCCGCATCAGCGGCATGATTCGGGGATTCAAGCAGTACGACGGCTCCGTAAGAGTTGCCGCGGTGATTGATCCCAATGAAGAGTTCGTTGCGCGAGGAACGCCTCTGCGACGAGGATAAAGACCACGTCGTGGCTGATATTCCGGATCACGCGCAAAATCTCCTGAGCTTCCGTGGCCGATTCAGGACCACACGAAGATCTCATCCAGCTCTGGAGACATGCCGACGAAAACGGCCAGTACGACGCGGGTCCGGTCCCGGATGACCTGGGGGACTTCGTGGATGTTTTCCGTATAAAAGAAATACAGGTCGCCCGCATTCAGTTCGATCTGCACCCGCGGCAGGTTGTGCTTTTCGGCATAGGACGCGAATTCTCCTCGCTCAACCACCTTTGCTACCTCTCCCTCGCCTTTGGCGCGGTAGAGGAGTGGTTCGCCACCGATGGTACCCTTCTGCAGGCAGAGAATTCCAGCGAACTGGTGGACAAAACGAGAAACGGCGTAGCCGCTTGTGCCGCGCCGACGTACGGAATCAAAATGAGCGCGGTGTCCTTCCTGGGCATGGTAAATCCGAAAGATCGCCGGCCCGTAGCGCCGACCATCCTCCTCGGCGGTCATAACCGTTTTGCCGGCAGCCAATCGAGCAAGAGATCCATAGATGGTTTGTACGGGATCAGCGAGGCCATCGAAAAGGCGGGGAAAGAGTGTGTGGGTGCGCTCGGCGTGGGCAAAGAACTCATCTCGATCCGCTCCCACACGACCCAGACTGGTGCCGAGGTCCAGGTAGGGGCCGCCACTGAGTTGTGACTCCACGCCTACGGTATCCTGGTCGAAATAGCCGCGCTCCGCAAAGCGCGCCATGAGGTCGGTGCAATCTGCGGATGGATAGACCCCACGCAACACGAAGGCAGGTACCGTGCCGGCGGCGAGGGCCATGAGGGGCTGCGGGAACTGTTGACCGATGCTCTCAGGGTCGGCTTCGAGCGGTTGCCATGTATCCTGCAAAGCGTAGATCCTTCGTCAATTCCTACGTCGTCACGCAGGGAGTATGTTCGCAAGCCGCGAATCGCCTGTCGAAGTCTGCCGATCCGTCATCTTCCTCGACTTCAAGGTGAATGCCGTGCTCAAATCCCGGGAGTTTGCCAAAGTAGAACGCCTCATGGCGCTCCTGTTCGTCCGAGAAGTGCCAGCGAACGCCCGATGGATAGGCAACACTCGATATTCGTCGCATCGCTGGCGGCGGCGGTCCACACAGTTCTTCGAGCAGAGCTTCGTCCGGTTCGATGCCGAGTCCGGAACCGGACGGAACTGGTAAGTAACCGTCAACGGGAGCCAGCGGATCTGAGACGACATCCTTTTCCCAAAGAGCGTGGCCGGACATCGAAGAGAGTACCGTCTGCCGGCATACGGAGGCGATGTGGGCAACCAAGGCCGTTCGCAAGGAAGTGCCGATCGCCTGGATCCAGAACACCTTCCGGTGCTCGTAGCAGATCTGGTCGATGCCAAAGGTGTCGGTGCCCCCACCCAGAACGAAGGCGTCGCAGAGGTTCTCGTGAAGCTGCCTTTCGGCAGGAGCACCCCTGTCGTAGCTGAGATCTGACACGACATGGCAGCAACCACTGCCGTAGTGTAAGGCGATGGGAAGGTCGATTGCGGAGCGAATCCGTTTGTAGCCGGCCACATCGCGTTGCGGAATGGGCGATTCAATGCCACCGATACAATCGAACTGCTGGAGCTTCTTCAGAAGCGGAATGGCCTGCTGGGCATCGCGCAGGTGACCGTTGATATCCATCCAGATCTTGAATCCCGGCGGCGCGTGCTCAGCGGCGTGCTCGGCCTGCTCGATCAGATCCCACCAGGGCCGAACCTTGTACTTGTACGTCCTGTAGCCCAGATCCGCGGCATAGCGGATCTGCTGTGCGAAAAGGTCAGGCGGCAGTCAATTGTCCAGTAGGCGAATGGAATACGGGGCCGCTGCTGCTCGCCCATCAGCACGTGTGCTGGAACTTCGAGCGTCTTGCCCACGGCGTCGAAACAGGCCATGCGAAGCATGTCGGGAGCCGTGCCGTGGAGCAGCTCCATTGCATGGCGTCCCACATGTTCGGACAGATCAACTGCGCCATGCGAATCGCCCCATCCGACGATTCCGTTGTCCAATTCGACCCGGTAAACGGTCATGCGTTCTGTGTGTGTGGTGGCGCGACGCATATTGGCTGCAACTGACGGGATGAAGGACATCTGCAGCGAATAGTTGCGAATAGCAGCGATCTTCATGGCAATCCCCTCAATTGCCCCTGTGGGAAACGTGTCGTTCCAAGCCGAAGCACTGTTCCCCTGCCAGCTTAGGTTTTGTGCCCTGAAGAGTATAGGTACATCTGTGACATTTTTCGTATTGGATAGTGCTGATGTACCGCCTTATGTTGTCGAGATGCCTCCAACCTGTGAACGCGGCGCGGCTGGCAGAATGAGCGTATGGACGATCCCCAAGACC
>JAQBVG010000049.1 GCA_027623655.1 Chloroflexota bacterium | reverse complement strand
CAACGAGTCGACGTTTCTCATCGATACAATGCCAAAATTCGAGGCTGAGCACTGAGTTCTGACAGAACCTTCAGGAAAGGTTATGCCTGTCCCAACCGGTGAAAGGCAGACCTCTTCGGTTTTTTTCCAGTATTCGTCAAAACCTGCAAAAACTCGTATTAAATCCCGCTAAGAGTAAATTAGCCGTTACCGGATAACCTGCCGCTCGTCAGACAGCGGTGTCCGCCGCTGCAAAACGGATGGAGGTGTAAGGATGCTTTATTTCAAATCATGTTTGCGTTGCAAGGACGGAACCGTTGAACTTGGCTCTGACAGTTTTGGGTCCTTCCTTTCCTGCATTACGTGCGGCTACACGATTAACTCACGGTCGATCCGCTCGGACGGTTCCATCGCGCAGCCCACGACAATAGAAGACGATTACGTAAAAATGCCAGGATTGGCACTGGTTGCGATGGCCGAAGAGTTCGACGAAATCGACGACGACGATGATGACTTTGAGCCGGAGATAGACCTGTTCGACGAGGAATTTGCGGAACTTAACATAGAGGTCGATCAAGCTGCAGCGATGTAAACCGTCGCTGCCGTCGTGTGCGTGTATCTGTGGGATTCGGCTGCGAGCGGATGGCGTCTTCGGGTCAACTCTTCAGCGCGAACAGGGGAGACGGCCAGAGATTTCCGATTTAGGTCGCGAGCGAGAACTGGCGCCGTGGTCGTGCCGACAGATCAGACCATCCGGGCAAGCCGTTCGATCTTGAGATCTTCGGTCGCAATGTCGAACCAGTCGACGACCTCGCGGTGTAGCGGGATGCCATCTCGCTCGCGAATCTCGGTTTCTTCGTGCTCGGGGAGACCGGCGTAGTAGACGCGGTCGTGACCCGGTGCCGGTGGAGTACTGGCCAGATACGTCAGAAATTCGTCCATCGAGGATTTGAACTCTGCAACGTCACGAAACGCATCAATGCTGAAGGCCGCAACGAATTGCGAACCGTTCCCCGGAGGATTGCTCACTCCGAACAACCCGGCCGACAGGATGCCCGAGAATACCTGACCGATCACCGCCATCCCGTAGCCTTTGTGCGATCCGAGCTCACGGGTCGAACCCCACGGTAGAAGTCGAGTTTGTTCGGGCACATCCCGTTCTTCCATAATCGGAGTTCCGTCTTCGTCTGCCAGCAGCCCAGGCAAGAGTTTGGCACCGGTGCGCCTGAGCAGTTGAATCTTGTTGGCCGCCACGGAAGATGATGAAATATCGAGAACGAATGGGGGCATTTTGCCGGCAGGAACGGCCCAGGCGTGGGGCACTGCACCGACGCGAGGGATCGCGCCGAATGTCGGCACCATAACGGCACCGCCACCCGTAATAGCGTAGCCTATCATGTCGTGCGGCATCGCCCTCATCGCGTGGTAGGCCATCATTCCCGCGTGCGTGCTGTTGTGGATTGTGACCGCCCCGATGCCGACTTTTTTGGCTTTCTCGATCGCAACGTCCATTGCCCTGGGGCACATCACCAGCCCGTGCGCGGCGTCGGCCTCGATTGTCGCTACGGCAGACGTTTCACGGGTGATTTTCCAGTTCGGGGTCGGGTTGATCTTGCCTTCGCCGAATGCCTGGACGTAGTTGCGGAGCATGTTCGAAACGCCGTGGGTTTCGCAGCCCCGTACGTCGGCGGTCACAAGACCATCAGCCGCCAGTTCTGCGTCTTCTGAAGGCATGCCCATGGCAGCAAAGATATCGGTGGTCGTTCGATGCAGGTCCTCACGGCGGACCCGCACCTGGTCTTTTTCTGGAACGTGAAAGTGTTCAAGCATTTATTTGCGCCCTTTGACTTTTTTCGAGGGGGTTACGCGACCCGCCGTATGTGATCCGAATCCCGCCCCACCAGCCAAATTTGACTAATCTCACTCATTGAAGAGACGGGCAGTTGTTTGAGGGCGGATTCAATCGCTGAAGGCCCCGTTCCTTTTTGGCCACATATCAACATGATGGTTCGTCTGCATCCCTCCGCTTTCGCCCTCGCTAACTGGTGATTGGCTTTGGTGATTAACTTTTCAAGAGCTTCAAGATCGACATTGTCGATCTCGAAAACTTCAGAAATCGGTATAAGTTCCATTTGAGCGGGCCCAGATATGTCATTGATCCCGCGCGACACATTGAACTCGATAGGATCATTGACAATCCGACAAGTCGACGTGTCACCGGGCACGTCAAAGATGCCTCTTGGAATCTTTTTCGGCCAGTGATTCGTGAGCCCTGCGATTCTGGGACCCAGATCCTGAACTTCGCCTAGAGCCAATGACGGCAAGACTTCGTGGCAGATTTCTCTGATCGCCGTCTCAACCTCGTCGCGGATATGCGGAGGTGGCCAGCTTGGGTGAGGGAGGGGTTGTGGCGGCACAAGGCAGTAGAACCCCTCAATCCCTGCGTTTGTTTCGCCAATATCGGTCCAAACCTTCGACCAATAATTGATTCGAGTGATGAATTCTTCGATGTTGACAGATTTAAGCTCCACGGCGTCCCATTCAGCGGTTTCAGGATCAACTACGTTGAAGTCCCAGTCACCACGATCCCGTAACTCAGGAAATACGTCAGACGCCCTCTGGGACTTGGCATTCGGTGAGTAAATGCTCAGAAACGCGTCGAGGCAGCTCCACTCGGAATCGTCCTTACCTAAAATGTAGTTGCTGCTCGACAATTTGCTCCGACCAAGGTCGCTATCGTTCCAGCGGGGCCAAGTTGAATTCGGCAGTTGCCTCGTCGAACCACTCGACCACTTCGTGGTGAAGGGGGATGCCCCTCTCGTGCCGGTCGTTCGATTCCTCGTGTTCAGGCAACCCCGCGTAGTAGACCCGATCATGACCGGGGGCAGGTGGGGTCTCGCGCAGGTACTTCAGGAAATCGTCCATCGATTTCTTGAACCGGTCGACGTCGGTGAACGCCTCGATCGAATAGGCGGCAACGAAGTGTGACATGGCGCCGCCTGCATAGGCCCCGAACGCCCCGTTCGACAGTATCCCGCCGAACACCTGGGCGACTGCACTCATCCCGTACCCCTTGTGCGAACCGAGCTCGCGGGTCCCCCCGTTTGGGAGAATCCACGTGTATTCGGGAATTTCTCGTTCGTCCATTATCGGGGTGCCTTTGTCGTCGGATATCAGGCCGGGCAAGATTTTGGACTTCATGCGCCTGAGCAGGGCGATCTTGTTTGCTGCCACCGACGATGATGAGATATCGAGAACGAACGGCGGCTCCTTGTCGGCCGGGACCGCCCATGCGTGGGGGTTCGGGGCGAGTCGCGGCTCAGCACCGAAGGTGGGGGGCATGCTCTGGCCACCGGCGGTTATCGAGTAGCCGATCATATCGTGGGGCAGGGCCATCATGGCGTGATAGGCGATCATCCCGGCGTGTCGGCCGTTGCTCATGGTGATTGCGCCAATGCCGGTTTCGCGGGCCTTTTCGATGGCGAGTTCCATGATCTGTGGGATAACGGCAATGCCCAGACCTCGATCGCAGTCGACATTTGCGGTTGTGGGCGTTTCTCTTGTGATTTTCCAGTTTGGAGTCGGATTGATGAAACCCTCGGCGAACATCCTGATGTAGTTGCGCATCATGTTCGAAACGCCGTGGGTATCGACGCCGCGGGTGTCTGAGAGCAGCAGCACGTCCGTGGCCTGCCAGGCGTCCTGCTTTGACATTCCCATTTTCAGAAATAGTTCGTTTACGGTTTTGCGAAGTGCGTCCGGCATGATCCGAACGGCGTCTTTTTCAGGAACGTGGAAATGTTCAAGCATTCTTGTGATCGTACCTTTTCGACCGAATCCACCCGGCAAGTTGCCAGAGAGCAGCCGAGTCCGTGTGTGCCGCAAACTTACCCCAGAATTGCCGACGCGTAAATGCCGGTGGGTGAGGGCATTTCACTATTCAGGGGCGATTGCTGGGCGGAGGTATCCAGAATTCAGAAACAGGTTATTTTGGCTGCGAACGCGGACCAGGAACAATTCGTGTGTTACTTCGCCTCGACCCGCATATCTGGCAGCCAGCTTAGCCATGATGGTAGGTACCAGTTGTTGTCGCCGAGAAGCTTCATAGTCGATGGCACAAGTAGCGATCGGATTATTGTGGCGTCGACCAGAACTGCCACACCCAGGCCGAAACCGAACTGCTGGAACATCACGAGGTCGCCCAGGGCGAATCCCCCGAACACGGCGACCATGATGAGCGCCGCACCGGTGATGATGCCGGCTGTCGAGCGAAGCCCAAATGCAATCGACTGAACGTTGCTGGCTCCGGCGTCGTAGCGTTCGCGAATTCGGGAGAGTAGGAAAACTTCGTAGTCCATCGACAGTCCGAAAAGTATTGAGAAAAGAAATAGTGGTATCCAGGCCTCGATGACGTCGACCTGCTGGAACCCCAGTATGTCGTTGCCGATACCCTTCTCGAAAACAAGAACGAGAAGTCCATATGCGGCACCGACCGAAAGAAGGTTCAACATGATCGCTTTGACGGGAACGATCAGCGATCGGAACACGATGGTCAGCAGCACGAAGCTCAGGGCGAGGACGAAGGTAATGACGATCGGCGTCCACGTATCGACAAGATTGAAGAAATCGACATTGAATGCCGTCTCGCCGCCGACCAGTACCTCGGAGTTGAACCCGACATTGTCGACGACACGTTTGCGGAGTTCTCGGATCGCCGCGTTTGCTTCGTCGGAGGCAGCCGCGACAGTAAGGGGATACTGAATCACCGCGAGAGAACCGTCATCGGCGATTTTGACCGGCAGTGCGTTGCCCAGGGCAGCAATCCCGGCAATCTCTTCGTTGAGCCGCCTAAACGCCGCCTCGTTGTTCGTGTCACCGATGACGAGTATGTCGACCGGAGAAATCTGTGCGCCGCTCGATGAAAAATCCGAAATCAATCGCTGGAATGCGCGCTTCGACGAGAACTTGTCCGGCAGCGTGTCAGGTCCGTTAAAACCGAGCGTTATCGAGAAATATGGAATCGTGGCTGCCACAAGTAACGCGGTAGCACCGAGGAAAAACCAGACCGGTCGTCGAAGCACGGCCCGGGTGATCCACCCCCAGAACCCGCCACCATTTTCGCTGTAGCCGGTCGACCTGCCAGAGATGCACGGCAACCGGAGCGAGTTAACCCTGTCGCCCATCAGCGTGAGGATCGCCGGAATTAGCGTTAGCGACAGGACAATTGCAAAGATTACAGCCAGGATGGCACCGAGTCCCAGGCTGAAAAAAATCGTCGTCGGCACGATCAACATCCCGATCAGAGCGAGGATCACCGTGACCCCCGAGAAAAATACAGCACGCGATGCGGTAGATCCCGACCTGATCACGGCGTCTGAAACAGTCAGTCCGTTTTCGCGCTCCTCTCGGAAACGAGCGACAATGAACAGCGAGTAATCGATTCCAACCGCAAGGCCGATCATCGTAATCATGTTGATCACGAAGAACGACAGCTTATAGAACTGGCCGATCACCGCGCTGGTCGCTACTGCGAGAACGATTGCGAAGATGGCTATCACGAGGGGTATCCAAACCGACCCCAGCGCGCGGAAAACCAACAGCAGAATAAACAGTGCGACCGTGATTCCGATCGTCTCGCCAATCCGCAAATCTTTTTCCGAAACCTCCTGAAAGTCTGCCCCGATCGCAGCAATTCCAGCCACACCAATGTCGAACCCGTCGGTGTTACTTGTGCTGGCGATGTCCAGGAGTTCGGGAACATTTGCGGTGACCTTGTCCGAGTCGCCGTCCAACGGAACCCGCAGCAACGTCGAGTGGCGATCTGTCGAAACGAGGAACTCGGCACCCGCTACCATTAAGCTCTTTATGGCCTGGTTCGAGGCCAGATCGGCCTTCGCGAGCACCGAGTAGTACGAGTCGACGGTTACGCCCGCACCCAGGACCTCATCGCCCAGCGAATTGGTAGCGGAGAGAATCCGGTCAACAACGACTCTAAACGCGGGATCGTCGACTGTGAGAACGGCGTGGTGAATGACGACGGTTTCTACGTCTGTAAATTCTTCGCGTAGTCCGGCGTCTTCGAGCATGTTTTTCACCCTGACCGCTTCCGGATCATAAGTGAAGTCCTGGGAATTTGTCGTCGCCGAACCGAAAAGAGTTCCCGCGAGTACGAATCCGATCACCACGAGAATCAACCAGGCCACCACGGTTCGCAAGGCGTGGGCATTGGCCGACCGAGCGAGCTGCTCGGTGCTCAGAAGGTTTATCGGCGACATGATTGTGATTTGACTCCAGAGTTACGTTGACCGGTCGTTCACAGCGGTGAGATTATTGCCGGTATGTTGGGCGACTGCAACAAACACCGTTGAGAAGCATATCCTGTTCTTTCGGCTTTCCTCCTTCACTCCGCCGGTGTGGGTGAGTCGACGGGCTCTGCGATGACGCGATAAATCTGGAAGTGATGACGGTAAATATAGATGCGATGGAACGATAAATTGCACGATCTGAAAATCGCAGTCATACAGATGACATCGGTTGTTGGCGATATCGAAGCAAACTTTGGGTCGATTGATCGTTTGCTTGGCGACGCCGTGAAACGGGGGGCAGAAATCGCCTGTTTTCCAGAACTCTCCGTGTGCGGTTACAATACCGCAGAACGCGATGGGAAGCCTGCAAACGGTACGCGCGTCCCGCCAGTGGTTGATGTGCCCGGCGAAGTAACAGACGCACTGATTTCGATCGGTCAGCGTCACGGTATCTGGTTCCTCGTCGGTCTCCTTGAACGCGACGTGTCTGGAATCGTCTACAACACCCAGTTAGTCATCTCCCCGGCAGGGATAGAGGGCAAATATCGTAAGACCCACGTGCCAACGACCGAGATTGGCACCTGGCGGCATGGTGACGATCTCCCTGTCTTTGATCATCCGAAAATTCGATTCGGAATCGAGATTTGTTACGACACGCATTTTCCCGAGGTGTCGACCGTACTGGCCGAAAAAGGCGTCGACTTGATCTTCATGCCACACGCCTCAGGAGGCAAAGAGGAAGCGTCTGAAAAGCAGGCGCGCTGGGAGCGTTATGTTCCCGCGAGGGCCTACGACAACACGGTGTTCGCCGCGATATGCAACCAGGTCGGGGACAACGGCGCGGGACACCACTTCCAGGGAGTTACGTTCGTGTGCGACGCTGCCGGTCGACTGATCGCTCAATCCCAGAGCGGATCAAGCGAAGAGGTTGTCATTGCCGAGGTGCGAAGATCGGCGCTCGACGAGGCACGACGAGTCCCTGAGACGTTCTTCCGGCACTTCAGAAGGCCTGAGAAGTACGACTCGTGGAGAGCGAATTAGTGACTCCGCAGGAGCTCGCTAAAATCATCCACGATGCACCCGGAAGAGGGTGCGTGGTGGTTACCGGCGCAGGCATCCAGTCGATAAGCGACCTGTTTGCAGTGCCGGGGGCGTCTCGTACGCTTCTTGAGGTTCTGATTCCTTACTCGCGTGCGTCCCTAGACGAGTTCGTTGGTTGTCAGGCCGATCAACACGTCTCCGCAGAGGAGGCGTCGCTGATCGCTCGGTCGGCCTTGAAACGGGCTCGGCATCTGTCGGAGGCTCCCGCCTCAGACGGGGAGTTGCTGTTTGGCGTTGGATGTACGGCCGCCGTAACAACCGACAGGGTGCGACGTGGCGAAGACCGTGCCCATGTGGCATGGACAAATGGCACAGAATTTGGTGTCACATCGATATGGTTTGACAAGAAACGAAGGACCCGGGCTGAGGAAGATGCCGTTGTATCGGCAATCGTATTGAACTCGATCGCCCAGGCAATCGGGATCGAAGCGCGGCTGCCGGTGATGGTGCTCACGACGGAGCGACTTGATGAACTCGATTGATCGACTGTATGCCGAGGCAATCCCGGCGATCGTGTCACTACCGACCGGAGAAATCAGCGAAACGACGCCGAAATCCCCACTGATCCTTGCCGGTTCATTTAATCCTGTGCACGATGGGCATCGCGAAATGCTGGCTGCGGCATCAAGTAAAACCGGCAAGTCGGGTTATTTTGAGATGTCTATTCGAAACGTCGACAAACCTCTGCTTCCACGAGAACAGTTGAGCAGCAGAATTGCGGCCGTTGCGTCGGAGGGGATACCGCTGCTTGTTACCAACGCACCGAGATTCACTGAGAAGTCGTCTATCTTTCCAGATGCGGATTTCTTAATTGGTTTCGACACGTTCGTCCGTTTACTGGATTCGAAGTATTACCCCGATCATGTTGCAGGGACTGCCACCGCAGTTGAGAACTCGCTAAACCTGATCCAGGAAAACGGGTGCCGGTTCATCGTTGCCGGTCGGACCGGAAGCGATGGAATTTTTCATGACATCAACGGTATCGAAATCCCGAGCCGATACAGGAAGATGTTTACGGGGCTGACTGAGACGGAATTTCGGGTGGACATTTCTTCGACTGAACTGCGAGACAGTTCGGGTTAGTCGGCAGTGCATCATCACGAATGGACCTTCCATCCAAACGATCGCTTCGCCAGAATATTCAACACCGTAAAGGACAGTAATGGTTGTTCGCGACCTGAAAAACACACGCCGGACCGGGGCATCAATCGAACCGATGTTCACCGAACGGTGGTCTTCCAAGTCGTTCGCTGAAGTTCCGATCACTGCAGATCAGATCGCATCGCTATTCGAAGCCGCTCACTGGGCGCCTTCAGCCGGAAACCGACAACCGTGGCTTTTCGTCTACTCCACCAACGGTCCTGACCGGGAGCGATTCAATTCGGTGCTGAACGAAGACAACTCCCGCTGGGCACCAAAAGCCGCGATGCTGGTGCTGGTATTCGCGCGCACCGTAAGGGACAACGGCGGGAAAATCAGGACCGCCCAGTTCGACACGGGTGCCGCCTGGATGTCACTTGCGTTGCAGGCCAACAGGATGGGTCTCAACACCCGTGCCATGGGAGGCATCGACCTTGACGCAGCTTACGATGTGGCGGGGGTGCCTCGTGACACCTTTGAATCGGTGTGCGCAATTGCCGTGGGGACACGTGGCACGGACGATAACCTCGAATCAACCCTGGCAGGTGAGAACCTGGCGAATAATCGTAAACCTGTGAACGAAATCGCGTTTCAAGGTGCCTACACAGGCCGGCCGAACAACAGCAGTTGAGGTGATCTGCGATCTGATTTTGACCTTAGCCAGGCAACCTGGCATCGGGATTGTCGCGGGCGTAAAGTGCCTGCCGTAAGCCGAACTTCTCCTGCAACTGGACAGTAAGCCCGCCGTCTATTGCCAGGGTGTGACCGGTTATGAACGATGCCTCATCGGAACACAGAAACGCAATGCCGTTGGCGATATCGTCGGGTGTGCCTGTGCGGCGAACCGGGTACTGGTCAGTAAAGAATGCAAGTCCATCGGGATTTTCCTCCCACATCTTTGCCAGACCCTCGCTAACGATATGACCGGGTGCGATCGCGTTGACTCGAATTCCGTCGGGTCCGAACTCAGTTGCCATCTGTCGAGTCATCCCAACCACACCAGCCTTGGCGGCTTCGTAGACCAGCATCCCCGGCTCTTGAAGGAAGCTGTGGACTGACGCCAGATTAATAATGTTGCCCCCACCCCCCGACCGCATGTGAGGAATCGCGTACTTGGGACCCAGATAGAGCGCCTTGAGCAACACGTCGATACCGTAGTCCCAGTCCTTCTCTTCAACGGACACAGCACTCCCGTGGATTTTCGACTCGCCTGCCAGTACACCGAACGCATTCTGGACGAGGATATCGAGCCTCCCGTACCGGTCAATGGCTTCGTCGATCATCCGAGCGATATCCTCGTGCTGCGCGACATCAACGTGGCTGGCTGATGCTATTCCCCCTGCCTTCTCGATCTGCTCGACGTTTGCTGCGGCGGAGGTGTCGTCAATATCCGCGATCATCACCTTTGCGCCCTGTGACGCCAGCTTCCTTGCGGTTGCTCCACCAATGCCCAGTGCTCCGCCGGTGATTACCGCAACCTGCCCATCGAATCTGCTCATGACGCCTCTTTGCTCGCTGTGGTTGTTAACCCGGTACCTCGAATGGGCGAAATGGTAGCGGACGTAGCCAGCGGTGTGAACGTTCGGGTAGACGATAGTTCTTTCCGGTGTGAGACTGATGCGATGCCCAAAGTCCCGACACTACGCGAGGAATTAACCGCTGCCTGGCTGGCCGACCGGCTGTCGGTGCTCGGCGAATGCCGGATTTCGAGTCTCAAATTCGAAGAGATGACCGGCCACAATCCCGACCTGTCACAGTTATTTCGGGTTCGAATCGACTACACCACTCGGACTCCTGAACAACCTGATTCTGTGATCGTCAAAATCCCGCCTGTCGACGACGAAATACGAATTCGAGAGGCGAAACTGGGGCCATACGTTGCCGAGCTTGGCAGTTATCGCCTGCTTGAACCCTACTGGGGTACGTCAGTGGCCCGTATGTACTCGGCGCTGGAAGATCCTGACGAATCAACAGTGTGTTTCGTGTTTGAGGACCTCGGATCATTTCCGGCAGGGCAGAAGTACGCCCGTGTTGATCCTGAGGTGGCCCGAGCGACACTCGATTTCATGGCCTCCTACCATGCCAGATTTTGGGGCGATGATTCACTGGTGATGCGCTCCTGGCTCCGTCCAGCCGACTGGGCAAATCTCTTCAACCAGGATCCGCTCGAGGCTGCTGTCGGATGGCAGGTCATTCGCAAAGACGACCTGTTCGAAAAAGAGGGTGGGCTGGTTATCGCTGGCGAGTATCTTGGATCGAAGCTGGAGATTCTGGCTGTTGCCATGCGAAGTCGACCAAACACGTTGACTCACAACGATTTTCACCAGGGCAACATTCTCTTGCGCGAGACCGAACGCGGCCAGATGCCCGTCATAATCGA
The DNA here is from genome assembly GCA_027623655.1 of Chloroflexota bacterium. Taxonomy (GTDB): domain Bacteria; phylum Chloroflexota; class Dehalococcoidia; order Lucifugimonadales; family Lucifugimonadaceae; genus Lucifugimonas. The sequence goes on along the minus strand of JAQBVG010000049.1, from coordinate 7,403 downwards.
CTGGCAGCTACCCGCCTATGCAGGCGGTACCAACGATCTGGCGAAATTTCTGATGACTGCGGTCCCTTTCGATACTCTCGCCGAGCACGAGCAGGGTCTCGTAACGCACTATGCTGACGCACTGCAAGCAAACGGTGTCTCAGGCTATTCAGTCGACGAATGCTGGCGCGACTATCGCCGGGCACAGGTCATGGTGTTTGGTAACTACTCCATCAACAGCACCGAGCGGACGGCCGACGGTTCGTTGATCCATTCGTCAGGTGATTCAACTCTGGCCGTGATCCGGGCTCTGACGCTGGCCGATCCCGTGGAACTGGCGGGGTTCCTGCCCTAGGAATACACGAGAATGGTAGGAAGGTTCCTGGATGGCACTACTACGCCTTTGATGCCTGTCGGAACATCGCGAAACTGGCCGTGTAGCCGTGGAGGAACGTTTGATCGCCAATCGGTCCGATTTCGCCATTCGAAAAGAATCCGGCGATTGGTATATCGGCAACCATCTCGATGAACATCGTTGTGTCATGATCGGGTGTGCCGTACAGATACTGTCCTCGACCAATGCAGCTAAATAGAAGGGCCGAAGCTGGTCCATCTCCTTCGAGATTGCCAATATATTCTTCGAGCATCATTTTCAAATCTTCGTCCGCAGCCTGGGCGTCTCTGACGAAGAACTGGACGATCTGACCTTCCTGCACCAACTCGCCCACGGCAAGCGTGCCGTCTTCTTCGTCGGCACCCAGCACATTGCGTATCAGGAACTCGCCCTCGCCGCGTTCCTGCGACAGTCGATCCATCACCACACCGATTTGCAGCGAACGCCTGATCAGGCGCTTTTCACGGGTCGTGGCATTCTCGAAAAGATGGCGCAGCACCTCAAGTGGTGTCTGCTCGCCAAGTCTGGAGATCACATTGAGTTCAGATGCCGTGACTACCAGAGGTTCGCCAATCGGTCGACAGCCCTGCGCAATAATGGTCTCGACAACCAGATCACCGGTAAAAGCCACACCGACAGCACCGGACCTTACTGACTTTTCGTTCATGAATAGTGCGTTGGAACCAGGTTGACCACCACCGCTGGCAAGTCCACCGATTTTTACTGTTGATGGGTACGCGAAATCGAGTCCGGCCAGTAAATGATCGCTTCGCAGAGTGAACGGATCCGGGAGCAGCATGATCGCGGGACAATCTTCGGGGTTCAGACCGAGTAGGGCATGCCATTCTTCAGGCGCCGCGTCGGGATTAGGTAGTTCGTCCTGGCTCAGGTGAAACGGAGAGAGTTTGACTCCCGGCAGCACCGCGGCCGAAATTGCTATTCCCGGTCGTCGCTCGACTTCCTGCCCGCCACCAATGACACCTGCTGCGGAACAGCCAATTACGACTTTTGCTCCCAGGGCTTCTGCGAATACTTCTGGTGCTGTGAAGTATGCAGGCGCGTGGTGTGAAGATACGAATATCACGGCCAGATCAGGATGTTGGCCATCCAGATTTGCCAGAATCTGATCAGATGCCTGGTGGACCGCCTCCGTAAATGAAGGCGAGTCAGAAACGGCAGAACTCCATCGCAAGGTGCGCATCTCCAGTCCAGCACGGCAGCCGTCAATCGACTTCCTGCAGGAAGAGTCCTGTCACTCCGCACCGCTGAAGTTGGCCGCAGTGCAGAGGTGAATGCTCTACAGATTAGGCAACACGGCAGCAGCCGCAGCAACAGTTTTGTCTATGTCTTCGTCCGTATGTGCTGAAGAAAGATGAGTCCGGCCGTTTGATGACAGCCGGATACCCTGTTTCAGCATCGCCCTGGCGAAACGCCTGTATTTGTTTTCATCACAATTACGAGCATGGTCTCGCCAGTTAATTATCTCTTGTTTCGTGGTGAACGATATCGCGAACACAGAGCCAAGGCCTTGTACATGCAAGTCAGACTCTTGCGATTTTGCGACATCGCGCAGACCTTCCATCAGGCGTAGTCCCCTGGCATTCAGATCGCGATAGAACGTTTCGCCGTTCTGCTGGATGTGCTTGAGTGAGGCATACGCGGCCGCTATCGACATCACGTTCGAATTGAAGCTACCGCCGTGGTACACGGTTCCGTTTCCGATGTAGTCCATTACGTCCCGACGGCCAACGATCATGGCAATCGGGAACCCACCCGCCATTGCCTTTGCGTACGTTGCGAGGTCCGGGGTAATGCCCAGGACTTCCTGCGCCCCGCCAGCTGCGACCCGGAACCCAGTGATCACCTCATCGAAAGCCAGCAGCGTCCCGTTTCCCCGGCACAGTTGCTGCAGGCCTTCCATGTACCCGGGTGCCGGGATGATGCAGTTCGTATTCGCAAGAATCGGTTCAGTTATCACCCCGGCGATTTCGCCCCTGTGGTCGGCGAACGCTTTTTCGAGTTTTTCAAGATCGTTCCACTGGCATATAACCAGGCCGTCGGCAGTCGCCTGATCCATTCCAGCCGACTCACCCACGGCAATCGGAGCATCCTCAGGGCCGGCCTTATCAATCGGAGGGTGGACGCTCCAGTTCACAGAATCCATCCAGCCGTGGTAGTGGCCTTCAAACTTCAGGATTTTTGGTCGACCGGTAAAGCCGCGCATGGTTCGGAACAGCAGTTGGTCGATTTCCGTGCCAGACGATGCAAATCGTACTGTGGCGTCATCCATCGGGATCATGCTTAACGCCATCTCGGCAACTTCGAGTTCCCTCTCGAACTGGCCAGCGAAGACATAACCCTTTTCCATGTCTTCAGCAACTTGTCGATTTATAAAATCTGGCGCATGACCGAAGAGGTTGGGGCCCATGCCCTGGATGTAGTCGATGTACTCGTTGCCATCGGCGTCCCACATTCGTGAGCCTTTTGCGTGCGTGAAGAACAGCGGCACGTCGGCCGGCTCGTTGACGCGGATCTGGCTGGACACACCGCCCGCGACCAGTAATTTCGCCTTTTCAAAGAGAGTTACCGATCGGTCGTGATTCATCGACACTTCACCCCGTGGACTTCAAAACTTCCATTTAGACAAAGAAGTGTAAATCCGCGGAAAAGGAATTGGGCTCGCCGACCGGTTGAAACCCGGTCTCGCTACTAAGTGACCGGTTTGCGTGATGACGGTGATACTACCCGGGGCCAGAGCGATTCACCGTCGTGTGACGTGCCTGTGCCAGGGTCACCTGACTCTGCATCAAGTAGATCGAAGCTGGAGGCCGGCAATCTCAAAACGAACGTGCTGCCCGGCAATCCGTTTTCGAGCACCGCGAGTGTTCCGTCATGTAGCTCAGTCAGGTAACGAGCAATCGAGAGGCCCAACCCGGAACCCTGAACGGGTGAAGTGTCGGCCAATTTCCCACGGTAGTAAGGCGAAAAGATCGCTTCAACCTCGTCCGTTCGGATACCCGGACCCTGATCGATAACCTCGACAATCTGATCGTCATCATCCCTTCGAATTCTGATCTTTATCAGACCGCCTTTGGGAGAATATTTGTGTGCGTTGCTCACGAGGTTGGCCACTACCCGTTCGATGCGCTGTTCATCGATCATCAGCGGGTGGAGTGCACGATCGATATCAAGCTCCACAGTCTGGTTCCGTGCTGTTATCGAGGGCTGAAGAAGGGCGACAGCGTCCGTTACGATCGCATCCAGTCTCACCGGCTGCCGATTCAACTCAAGATGGGCACTTTGCATGGCCGCGTAATCGAGCGACTCGGATGTCAGACGTTCGAGCCTCTGGATGCCGGACTGGAGTGTTCTGATAAGCCGATCACGCTGTTCGACAGAGGCCTTGCCGCTGGTAACGTGATCGAGCAGCTCGGTCGAAAGTTTGATTGCAGTAATTGGCGACTTTAACTCGTGCGAGACGGTCTGAAGCAGTATCGACTTCAAGCTGTCGAGCCGTTCGAGTTCCTCACGCCGCTGGGCTTCAATTGCGAACGCCCTGGCGTTGTTGATTGCCATAGCCGACTGGTCCGTGGCTGCAGAGACGAAATCCAGTTCGGCAGCACTGTAGCGTCCGCCCACGAGCTTCGGTCCCATGTAGAGGAATCCGATTAGTTCACCGGCTGCTTTGAGGGGGACAACCATTTCAGCCTGCAGTTCAAGAATCGTCGAGCGCTCCATCTCAGTGGTTGCCTGCAGATACGGGTCGGTTGCCATATCAGATCGGAAGAGCGGTGAATTCGTGGTCGTGAGACGACGTGCAAAAAGACCGTCCAGGCTGATTGTCAGTTGGCCGTGTCGACCCCGCGTGTCGTAATAGACCTCGAAGGATTGCTCGAGTGAATCAGGGAGGACCACGCCTACCCAGTCAGTGCGCAGGATGGCACGGACATTTTCACCGAGCTTCGATACAACGGCGTCGAAGTCGGTGATGTCACGTAGATCGGAATTTAGCTCTGCAAGGGCGTTCAACATGTCGAACCGCTCCCTGAAAAAGAGTCGGTCGACAAACGTCTGGGCGGATTGCAGGAGGGGTTGAATGAACAGGCCGGTTACAAATATCGTGGCCAGGCCCGAGAGAACGGCAGCAGTTGTGCTCAAGTTAGGCGCAACGAGCAACAGAATCGCTATGGCGATTCCGTAGACACCAAGTGTGATCGTGCTGATCGCCGTGTACGCGAGTCCTTTTCGAGCCACCATTCGCAATTCCATCAACTGATAGCGCGTCAACGCGAACGTGGCAATAATCCCGAATCCAATGTTTCCGAGAACGCCCATCGGGTAGATATCGATACCGAAGGACGGAATGAAATCGCTCGTGGCACCGAGCAGCGATACGGTCGCTCCCATGCGTAGGAGGCGAAGCTGCGTCTGACGGCGCAGTGGTGCCTTCTTTATCGCTTTGCGAATGTCGTATATGGCAAGCGCGACTGGTGGATACGACGCCAGCAGTACCAGGCCAAACAGAGCGGTAATCTCTGGAGCGAATCCGTAGAACTTTACGACCATTCCCGACGCTGTCTGGCCGAGCAACGAGAGCACTGCGGCGGCGATTCCCAGTGCGTAAAAGCTGATCAAAACCGCTTTGTTTCGCCTGATCTCAGCGAATGCATATGTGAAGTGGTAGAAAAAGATGCTGGTAAATGGAATCACTGCGAGCGCCACTTTTTCGATCGAGTAGGCGCGCTCGGCGTCCGGGAATGCGTCTCGCATCAGGAATATCGTGAGGCCCCACGTTCCAAGTGCCACAAGGAAGGCTGTGAACAGGCGATTCAGTCGATTGCTGGGCGCACTTAGCAGAACAACACTGATGAGCAATACGCTGATCACGAATTGCACCATTGGCAGGAGTATGTAAATTTCGTTCATTGGTTTCGTACCGTCTTGTATCCGGACTCAGGCGAGCTAAATTGCCAGGCTCACGAGTTCGGAAACGTCAACTTCGCTGGAATTCATTCTCGGCGGCACGAGATAGTGAAGTTCCAGCCCCTTCTGCAACCGAACATCGTAGTACTTGTCCCACGTTCCGGCCGGCAGGAGTGTGATCTCAAGAGGTCGTATTCCAAGCATGTCCTCAAGGTCGCGGTAAAAATCATCTTCCGCGCGGAGTGCCCTGTGTAGTTTTTCTTCGGCATCAGCCTGAATGATCGCACTATTGGCTTCTGCGTACACGTGAAGGATCGGCTTTCCGTCCCGATGCTCGATGCGTGCGGTCCACGATCCGATCGGGAGCCCGGTGTCACGTACTGCCTGCCACATTGTTTTCTCATCGATTCGAGTGAAGCCAGCAATGTCCAGCCTGTCGTCAGCACGACCGAGGAATTCGAATTCGGGAAGTTTTTCAAACCCGGACTGTGGCAAGAATCGGATTTGGTGGCCGAGTCTGTACCTGACAAACGGCATCCCGTAGAAGCTTGAAATTACGACCTCGTACAGTTCGCCCGGCACGACTTCGTTCAGAAGATGCGTTTGTGCGGAGTAGTGCGGGTTCATCTCGAGTTTCGCCGCCTCGGAAGCGGGTAAGAATTCCATGAAATTCATGTAAGGGTTGAAGACCATACCGTTGGCGTTCTTCGACTGCACTCCCATAACGCCGCCCTCTGTGCAGGCGTAAATTTCGTGTGGAGCCATACCCCAGTGTTCCTGGACTCGATCACGAAATATCGGCGTGTCGACACCCCAGCCAATGATGCCCTTCGCTGCCCACATGTCACCGGCGCGTGGCTTACGACCGCGAATACCGGCTTTCAGAGCGGCCCTGGCAAGTTTCAGTTTTGCGCGCCAGCTAAGCCTGGCCCTACTGCCGGGTGACTTTCTCTGGCTTTTGCCGCGTGATAACGCATCGTCGAACTGTTCACCGGCGCTGACAAGGACTGAGGTTAGCGAAATGATCAGGTCAACCTTCCGCTCCATGGCCATTTCGAAGTTCGTTCGAACCTTCGTTTTGAATTCCATGTGCTCGGCCACGGCTGGCTCGAGTATCCCGTTCAGGCCGAACCGGCGTTCCATTCCAAAAGCCACGAATCCTGAAAGGTAGGGGCGCGGTGGTACGTTGTACATGATCGACGAACCGGGGCCGATTCTTACATCTCCGGGTTCGCGTGCTGTCGAAAGTAGGAATGCGCCCATCAGGTTGTCGAGCATCCGGGTGTACGCACGACGTGTGTAGGGAACGTATTTATAGCGCGCCTGCGCCCCTGTTGTGTGCGCCCACATGTACTCGAATGCCGGAAGATCTTCCCTGGCACTCGGATCCAGATACTTTGTGTAATCGGCGTAGGTTGAAAGCGGAATGGTCTCGCGGAATTCTTGAGCGGACCCGGGTTTGGTCATCCTCAGCAGCCGCATTCCGAGTTTGCTGGCACCGATGGTCTTAATTTGCTCGACCAGCAGCTGTTCCTGAATTTCGCAAAACTGATCGACGCTCAGGTTCCGGAATCCGGTAAATCGTTCCCATGCCGTCTCTCGATCCCAGTTTGCGACCGGTACCTGCATGTGAGAATTGAGTTCGGCTGTAGAGTGCATCTGATCTTTTTTACCCAGTTCTGTGACGATTTACGATCGGTTCGTATTTCTAGAATGGGCGGATGCTACGCCGGGAATCGGCCATTTCACACAGACCAGAGTATTGATCCGGTAGTCGATAAGGTGGGGAGACGGTGTGCGAAAGGTTGGGTTAAGTGAGCCTTTTGTAGCAGAAGGTCATCTACTCGGAATCACCGACGTACCGGTATCCAACCCCTCGCTCATTGACAATTCCGGTGTCCGAAGTGGGGTCGTCATGTATCTTTTCCCGCAATGTTCGAATGTGCGTCTTAATGTAACCCGTGGCGTCGACGTACTCTTCACCCCAACCTGCCCGAAGTAGCTCTTCGTGTGTGACGACACGGTTAGCGTTCCTGAGAAGATGTTCAAGAAGGCTGAACTCAGTCGGCGTCAGGCGAACCGCCTTGCTGTCGACGATGACAAAGCG
>JAQBVG010000201.1 GCA_027623655.1 Chloroflexota bacterium | reverse complement strand
CGCTCGTTCTGACGCCAGATAGCGGATCAGATCACCCGCCTCTCTGGCCTCTCCAACCCGACCCAGCGGGACACCCTTGCCACGGTTCACGTAGTACTCTTCCGTCGAAGAAATTTCACCTCGCGCAACAGCTGCCTCTGCCTGCCGCAGGTTCTGTCCACTCCGGATCGAGCCGATGCAAACGGTGTTTACAAGAACGTTATCCACGCCGTATTCCTTCGACATCGCTTTCGTCAGGGCAATACCGGCCGCACGCGACATCGAAGTTGACACCGACGATCCAGCCGCCGCTTTTCCAGCCGCCGTCGTTATGTTGATGATCCGACCCCACTTCGCCGCTCGCATGCCCGGAAGCACTGCCTTCGAGCAGTAGACCGCTCCGAAGACCTTCAGTTGCAGGTCGTCGCTAAGCAGCTCGTCGGTAAGGTCTTCAAAACTTTTTGAGTTGCCCGTCCCTGCGTTGTTAACGAGAATGTCGACCTTGCCCCATTTCCGGATGATCTGCTCAAATGCCGAACTGACGGCGGCGGGATCCGTCACATCACACCTGACCGCCTCGACCTTACCCACTGCAGTCGAACGTATCTCTTCGACCGCCAGATCGAGTTTGCTCTGTGTTCGGGCGATGATGATAACGTTGGCTCCTTCTTCGGCGAGTACATGAGCAGCACCTTTGCCGATTCCTTCGCTACCGCCAGTTACCACCGCCACTCGATTGGTTAGCCCGAGGTCCAAGTCACACGCTCCTGTCGCCTGCTCCGATTACATCTCGAACCGGCCGGTAGTATAAAGATGCTTTCATCAGCGAAATGCCTGTGTGTCAGGTTGCCTCCGGGCCCACACGTGACGCATAGAGTCACACGCCGACACACTGATTCCTTGCCGACGCTCTGAGAATCTACAGGAGTATTCGAATTGCCGAAAGTCGTCGCCTATGTCCCCCGTGAGTCGGTGGTCCATAGCATCGTCGAAGCCCAATCACCTGCCGGATGGAACGTTGTAATCCTCGATCCGCCAACAACGTCTGTCGAGGATTTACACGCGGCAGTGTCCGATGCTGATTTCCTGATGTTCTTCTACGGCAAAATCACACCCGAAATTCTCCGGGCTGGAAAAAATCTTCGACTGGCCCAATCGCTTCACGCCGGAACCGACGATGTGCCGGTATCCGTCGCGGGTGAACTCGGAATAGCCGTTGCGAATGCGAGCGGAACGAATTCTCAGGGGGTAGCTGAACTGGCTCTGACCCTGATGCTTGCGCTCTACCGCCACCTGGTCTGGGCAGACAGCGCACTGCGAAAAGGCGACTGGATGGTCGACCGAGCAGTCGGCCACGACAGCTACGAGATCGAGGGCAAGACAGTCGGAATCGTGGGCCTGGGTAATATCGGTTCGATTACTGCTCGATTGGTAAAGGGATTCAACACCAAAATCCTCTATACCGATATTGATGCCAAACCCGAAGCTGAAAAAGCCTTTGGCGCAGTAAGGGTCGATCTTGATCACCTTCTTTCCGAATCGGACATCGTGACCCTGCACACGCCGTTGGACGAGTCGACTCATGGCATGATCGGCAGGAACGAACTGGCGCTGATGAAGCGTTCCGCGATCTTGATCAACACTTGCCGGGGCCCCGTCGTTCAGGAAGACGCGTTATTGGAGGTTCTTCGCGGGAGGCGTATCTGGGGAGCCGGGCTTGATGTGTACGAACAGGAACCTACTCCACCAAACAATCCGTTACTTCAACTCGACAATGTTGTCGTAGTCCCTCACCTGGCCGGGCAGACATACGAAAGCTACCCGCGGCGGGTTGGGATTGCATTCGCGAACATGCAGAAGGTCCTAAGCGTCGCACAACCTCAGAATCTGGTTATCCGTGTCTGAACACGCTGGCTCGAATAAACGTTGACGGTTCTGACAGAACCGGATCAACTTTGGCCACCGGGCTTATACCGACCTGCCCGTGTGCTCTTTGGCTCAACCCGGGAATCGCGAGAATGTTGGTCTACTTGACCGGGCTGATGACATCACGCAACATGCCCTGACTCCCAATCCGAATCAGCGACGAACGTCGCAGGTGCGCACTTATTGCCAGTACTGAAAAGAATTATTTTTGCCATTGATGTGAAGTCGTGGGACAACTGGTTTCCGCTCAGCGTAATCGGCATGTTTATTTTGCTGGGGATTCCGGTGGCGTTTGGCGTATTCGATTTTGGTCTCACCGGTAAGGATGTCGAGCGTTTCCAGGTCATATATACCGACATCGGAATTCAGACGACAGCAGGCATATTTGCCATCGTAATAAGTCTTTCGCTAGTGGCCATACAGTTCGCCGCACAGGAGTACAGCCACCGGATCATGGAGTTCTACGTCCGCAGTGTGGTCTTCTGGTCGACGTTGATCGTTTACCTGGGGATTATCGTTGTGGCCATCCTGCTGCAGGCAACGTCGGACGGCCTGGAAAGTCCGAGGATTGTTGCCCTTGTCGTGGTTGCGAGCATGCTGGCGGTAGCCCTTCTAATCCCTCATTTCATTGTCACAGCTTCATATCTGAAACCGGATTTCGTTATCGAGAAGCTGATCGGGCGTATATCAGCACAGTACATCGTTGGTTTGCGACTTGCAGACAATGGCGAGGTTGCAATTTCGCCCGGCCACGACCGATTGCTACCAGTGGTTGAGATTACCGAACGATCGATTGACAGGGGCGACCTGACGACCACCCGCAGTGCGATAGAACGTGTGATTGCACTACAGGCACAACTAAGAATTACTGCCAATGGACCGGTATTTGACCGGTATTTCGCCGACGGATCTGTCAGACCTCAGCGCTCTGACGTAAATTGA
>JAQBVG010000048.1 GCA_027623655.1 Chloroflexota bacterium | reverse complement strand
ATCCCACTGTGCAGATTTCCGGGACCATCTCTTACTGCGACGCAGATCAGTCATTTCATAGGAATTCGCTCCCAGCGAGGAACTATTTCTATGGCTGATCACCTTTTCGTATTCCTTAAAATGTTTTTTAATGCTGCTACCGATATGGGTGTTATAAACAAGAGTCCAATGAAGGGGATCGACCGCCCCCGCCCCCGCCGCAAGGAAATGCGTGCGTTGACTCCTGAGGAGTGGCATAGGGTTGCAAGTGCGCTCAAATCCCAATCTTCTGATGCCCTAGCCATGTGTACCGTTTTGGTCACATCGGGGATGCGTCGATCTGAACTAGCAGGATTACGATGGAGTGACGTGGATATAGATCGACAGGTCTTACATATTCGACGTAGCTATCATGTGGTCAGAGGGGAAAAGATATTCAAAAGTCCCAAAACTACTCGATCTTCTCGAGATGTCGCCCTAGACGAAAGCACTACCAAATTTCTTCGGCTTCAACGGAACCAAGCGCAGACATTTGCAGATTTAGCGGACCGCCCTCTGTCACTGTCAGCCCCAGTGTTCACACCTGACGGGGTACGACCTTACGCTCCGGACAGCATTACTCATATGTGGCAAAGAGCGCGTACCGCAGTAGGGCTGTCAGACGTGCGGCTTCAAGACCTTCGCCACACGACCGCCACCCTTTCGATTGCCGCAGGAGTAAACATCGGTGCTGTGGCTGACAAGCTCGGGCATGCCACACCGGGTTTCACGCTAAGCGTTTACAGGCACGCTGTTCCAGGTGAGCAACAAGATGCCGCAAACAAGTTAGCGGCATACCTCAATGTCGATGCTTCGATAGAGACCGATCAAACCGGATAAAGAACGTTTGGCACACAAATGGCACACACGCGAAAACAGACACCCAAATTGGATGTCTGTTTTCGCAGAATGATTTCAGTTTGGTGACGGGCCGGGGACTCGAACCCCGAACCTAGTGATTAAGAGTCACTTGCTCTGCCAATTGAGCTAGCCCGTCACTGTTAACAATTCAATCTGAGGGGATTGCAAGTGTCAACGGTAAATCGCATTCGTCCGACGCCCAGTCGGAGGTATTGCCTGATGGAAACGCCGGGCAAAGGGCGGCACCGTCGTTGCCGCGATCAACGCGCAGGCAGCTCCAAGGTGCATTTCAACGCCAGCGCGCCAGCGATGTTAGTTCTCGCAGGCCATCACACCGCCGACCGACCAATCGGACTTCTCGACGTCCTGGAAGATAATTGTCGTCGCTGAATCTGGCACACCCGCAGTTTCCGAAATTGCTTTCGTGATCGCCCTGGCAAGTGCCGCTTTTTGCTCGGCTGTGCGACCTGCGTAGAGTGCAACATTTACTACTGGCATGAGTTCCCCCTGCTATTGGTTGTCCATCGTTCGTAGATCGCAGGAATTATAAGTGGACTGCTGACAGTATTTTCCTCGAAATAAGCCAAGCTTTTCTAAGCTCCGCAATATAATCAATCAGATGGTGGATGCATCCGACAACAAACAGGTAGCTGCTCTTCGCAACAGCGTGAGTGAATTTGGGCTGATCGACAGCCTGACACCATTCGGTGTTGCCAGCACACTATCTGGTGCGGAATCGGTCCTCACCGGGATTGGAGACGACGCAGCGGTTGTCTCCACACCGTCTGGCGAGCTGCTCCTGACCACCGATGCAATGGTCGACGGTGTCCACTTTCGCGCCGAGGACAACCGCTGGTACGGCATCGGGTGGAAGTGCGCGGTTTCAAACCTGAGTGACATTGCTGCGATGGGCGGACTCCCCGATCACGCACTGGTAACACTCGGAGTCCCGCCGGGTGTCACGACCGAAACATATTTAGAGTTCTACTCGGGAATGAACGATGCATTCACGCAATTCGGAGGTCGCATCGTCGGAGGAGACGTGGTGTCGTCACCTGTCATGTTTATGAATCTCGCGCTGACTGGTCATCCGTCGCTCGGCGAAGACGGCAGTACAGCATGGTTGCGACGCGATAAGGCGAAATCCGGCGACCTCGTATGTGTAACAGGGCCACTGGGCGGCTCGGCCGGTGGACTTAAGATACTCTCCTCAGGCGAGTCAAACCCGAGTGCTCGGATCCTGGTTGAACGTCACTTCCACCCCATCCCTCAGATTCAACCTGGTGTCGAGCTGGTCAAATCGGGCGTTCGCTGCGCAATGGACGTTAGCGACGGTCTCGTTGGCGATCTTCAAAAACTCGCACGAGCAAGTCATGTTGAAATAATTGTCGAGATGGCAAGTGTTCCGATGCCTACCGAACTCATCTTCATGTTCAGCACTGGCGCTATCGACCTCGCACTTGGCGGGGGTGAAGACTATGAACTGGTATTTACGGCCTCAGAAGCGATCGTCGCCGATCTGCTCGACCACCCGGACACCGGCACCCGGATTATCGGGCGTGTAGCAGGTGACGGAGTGCCCGGCGGGAAAGTAACTGTAATCGACTCGTCCGGACACGAATATCGACCGAGTCGAACCGGATGGGATCACCTGAATGGCTGATCGCATCGCTCAGGCAACCCCTGCCCTGCTCTTGATCTCTGATTCCGAAACGGAAACTGGTCGTATAGGAACGTCGATCGGTTTCGCACTCCGGACAGGCGACACCGTCCTGCTTTCCGGTGATCTGGGAGCGGGCAAAACTCGCATGGTCCGCGGCATGGCCGAGGGCATCGAGAGTCCCGTTCCAGCCCGCAGCCCGACCTTCGTGATCGTCAATGAATATCCCGGACGGATCAAGCTGTGCCACTGTGATTTCTACAGATTGGGATCGGTTGACGAGGTCGAGGAGTTGGCTCTCGAAGAGCGCCTGGTCGACGGTGCACTGGTCATCGAGTGGCCCGAGATCGGTGAAGGCGTCCTGGCGCTCGATGTCCTTTTCGTTCAGTTCAGCATTGGAGATCATGACGACCAACGTCAGATCACGTTCACTCCAACAGGTCCGCGTTCAGCTGCTTTACTCGGCAGAGCAGCCGCGGTGTTCGAATCGCTTGATGCGGCGGTAGGCCTGACCCGTCACGCTGAGCACGAGGGCGGCCGATCATGATCTTGGTGGCACTGGACACATCGACCCGATATGCGGGCGTCGGTGTGCAGAACGACGAAGGAGTTCGATCAGTTCGGTCCTGGAGATCGGACCGGAATCACGGGAGGGAGCTAATGCCAGCCCTCATCGAATCGCTTCATGAACTATCGCTGGCAGCGACCGACATCACCCACGTAGCTGTCGCCATCGGGCCAGGCGGATTCAGTGCGGTTCGTGTTGGAATTAGCGCATCGCTGGGACTGGCAGTGGCCCGCAAACTACCGGTACTCGGAATCCCGACCCACGAAATCGAGATCGAACCATATCGATCTCTGATCACGGCGCGAACACCCGTCTATTCGGTACTTCCGGCAGGTCGAGGCGAGATTTCCTGGATGTGCCACAACGTCGCAAGTCTTGAAAAACCATCCGAACAACGAATTGGTGTTTCAGCACCCGCTGAATTCGTCGACCTCGTCGAGCCTGGTGCCCTGATATGCGGTGAGGCCAGCGATCTATTGGTCAGCATGATCGACGAGAACAGGTTTGCTGCTCTGCCTGCAAATCCTTCGACTCCGCGGCGTGACCCAGGTTCGATTCTCGACATCGCTCTGAAGAATTTCAGAGACGGCGTCACCACACCCTACCCTCAGTTACGCCCGATCTACGCCAGGCCACCGTCAATCAGTCAGCCGAAACCTCAAAAATAGCCTGCCGGCGTCTGAGCACACGAATTTTCGAGGCCAACCACCAAAATGTTGACGAGCACGGCACAATAAATAGGCTCAAAATCACGGCAGCGCACACGGAGAATCAAAATAAATGGAACGAACACTCGTCCTGGTAAAGCCCGACGGCGTACAGCGGGGTCTTGCCGGAGAGATCATCGGAAGGCTTGAACGGACCGGCCTGCAGATCATTGGGATGAAATTGATGCAGGTTTCAGAAGAACTGGCGAGTGAGCACTACGGTGAGCATGTTGGAAAACCGTTTTATCTGGGTCTCGTGAGTTTCATAACTTCTTCCCCGGTTGTCGCGCTGGCTCTCGAAGGTCCGAGCGCAATCTCGACGACCAGAAAAATAATGGGTTCGACGAACCCGGCCGGCGCTGACCCTGGAACCATACGAGGTGATCTCGGCGTAGATATGGGACGAAACCTGATCCACGGTTCTGCCAATGAACAGGACGCCGCAAGAGAAGTGTCACTCTTTTTCGATGATTCAGAGCTCGTTTCGTATCAACGAGCCACGCAACCCTGGATCGTGGAGTAGCTATTCACGTCCGGTCGGACGGTTGAGCGAAGCGTATCCGGTGGCTATTGAACGCGGACGATCTCTGTTGCCCGAGACCACAATTGCTCCAGACCGTAACGCTCTCGCTGGCTCCTGGTGAAGAGATGAACGACAACACCGGTGAAGTCGAGAAGGAGCCAGCCGCCCTTTCCAGAGCCCTCGCGATGGGTAACGTGCACTCCCATGCCACGTACACGCCGCGCAATGTCTTCGGCCATCGATTCAATGTGGCGGTCAGTTTCACCGCTGACGATGACGAAGAAGTCAGCGAAACTACTTACACTCTGGGTGTCGAGTAGCACGATGTCCGATCCGATTTTTTCGGACGCTTCGTCGACCGCAGCGCGAGCCAGATCTTCATTTGTCACGCTGGTTTGCTGTTGTGCTGTGTCGTTCATCGTGAAAAATTATAACTGCTCAATACTGGAACGAACCGCGTCCGTTCACGATTATGCCCCGCCGGAGCAAACGTCAATATCCTGCTTCGGTGCTACTCTAAATTGATGGTGCAAACTCAGAAATCGAATAAACGTGCAGTGGTCGCAATGAGCGGAGGAGTCGACTCCTCGGTAGCCGCGGCTCTGCTGGCTCGCGACGGATACGAAGTCGTCGGTGTCACCATGCGCCTTTTCAACGCACCGAACGAAAACGTTGCTCGGCTCAACAAGTCGTGCTGCTCAGTTGAAGATGTTGAAGACGCCCGCGCTGTGTGTCGCAAAATCGGTGCGAAGCACTATTTCTTGAACTTCGAAGAGGAGTTTCAGAAGCATGTAGTCGACTACTTCGTTGGCGAGTACGAACGCGGCCGAACTCCCCACCCATGCCTCGCATGTAACGACCGGCTGAAGTTCGAGTTCCTCGTTCGGCGGGCGGAGTCGATGGACGCCGATGTCGTGGCAACCGGCCATTACGCGCGAATTCGTGAGGATGCTGGAGAGTTTAGGTTACTCGCCGGAGTTGATCCGTTGAAGGATCAGTCGTATGTGTTGTATACACTTTCGCAGCGGCAGTTGCGGAAGCTGGCGCTACCCGTCGGAGATTACTCGAAAGACGAAATCAGGGATGTCGCTCGAGAACTGGGGCTGGCAATCGCTGACAAGCCCGATTCACAGGACATCTGTTTTATCCCGGACGGCGACTACAACCGTTTTATTGAACCCCGTCTAAAGCGAAAGTCGCCGGGTGAAATAGTTGACATCGAGGGCAATATTCTCGGGGAACACGACGGAATTCATGGTTTTACGATAGGTCAGCGGAAGCGACTGCCGGTCGTCAACAACACGACTCGACCGCTTTATGTAACCGAAATTGACCCAGAGTCGGGTCGCGTCACAGTCGGGCCCGCCGAAAGCCTGATGAAGACTCGGCTATTTGCGTCGGGTGTGAACTGGATTTCTGGAACGCCGCCGGTTGATCAGATCAGGGTTGAAGCGCGTATCCGGTACAACGGAAGAAATGCCCCGGCAAGCGTCAGGGCGCTATCCCACGGTGCCGAAATCGAATTCGACGAACCAGTACGAGCAATTACTCCCGGCCAGGCTGTCGTGTTTTACGACGGGGAATCGGTAGTCGGCGGTGGTCTCATCGAATCATCGCTCCCAGAACGAATCTCATCGTCCGTGAATCGAAACACAGCGGTTAGCCTTACGGGTGAAGCGGTCGTTTCGGCCTGATTTTCCCATCGCCACGGTATGATTCAGCCTCCGTCGGTGGTCTGTCACCAACACGCCAATTCGGCCCATCCAACAGGGCCATAGTTCCCGTGGGTCGATCCTTTGCCGAAAACCGCCCGAGCGCTGCCTGATTTTACGATTGAAACAAGTATTTCCGGCAACCAACAACTGCTCGTGGCCGGGGTCGACGAAGTGGGACGAGGGACTCTGGCGGGACCGGTCGTCGCCGCCGCCGCCATATTGCCCGGTCCGGTACCCGCCGGTTACCGGAGTATTGTGAACGACAGCAAGTTGCTGTCGGCCGCACAGCGCCATCGAGCATTTTCGTGGTTGATCGAATGGTGCGTGTCGTACGGGATCGGTGCGTGCACCGCCGACGAAATCGACTCGATAGGAATCGTACCGGCTACAAGGTTGGCTATGTCGAGGGCTATCGCCGAACTCGATCCCCAACCCGGTCACCTCCTGATCGACGCGGTGGAGTTGCACTCAGTGTCGATTCCACAGACCTCGATTATCAGGGCCGACTCTCGGTCACAGAGTGCAGCTGCAGCTTCGATCATTGCAAAGGTGACCAGAGACCGGCTCATGATGAACGTATTCGATACTGAGTATCCCGGATACGGCTTTGCGGCCCACAAGGGCTATGGGACAGAGGTCCATCTTGCCGCTTTGAAAGAACGAGGCGCATCACCCATTCACCGACGCACTTTCAAGCCAGTCCGGGACATCCTGGGTCCAACAGATTAAGGCGCGGGCAGTAAACTCGTTCGAGCGATGCTCGCCATTGGAATCACTGTCTCGATCAAAAGCAGTGTTCGCCGGGCGTTAATACGGAGAGGTCCGGACTAACTTGGGGTCTTCCAGCGGCAGTCTGAATCTACCGAAAGGGGTCGGTCGCGCCGGCGAGGCTGCCGCCAGATCTTACGTTGTAGCCGAGCTTGGTTACGAGGTTTTGAAAACCAACTACCGAACGCGAACAGGTGAAATCGACATCGTGGCCCAGGACGGTGATTGGGTAGTGTTTGTCGAGGTAAAAACTCGCACAAGCCGGGTATTCGGTTCAACGGTAGAGCAGATCGCTGCCCAAAAAAAGACGCGCCTCCGGGCGGCGGCTCAGAGTTTCCTTACCGAAAACGATCTCGAAAATGCCGATTGGCGAATCGACCTGCTCAGCGTAGACATGGACCGGGCCGGTCGCGTCAGGCAAATCGAACACATCAGGTCGGCAATCGAAGAGTAGGCCGTCCCGTGACCTCGTCGTGCGCTAGAACTCGGCGATGGCACAGACAGGAAAACGGACACCCTAAAATATCGCCATAGGGTTCGCGGGGGAACCTGTCACGGTGGGCAGTTTCAGCGGGAGTATCGACATCATGAACTCCCACCTGCCACGCTGTTTGCAGGCCTCCGCCAGATCGTCCAGCCATGCGTTGTCGAGAATCCACAGACCGAGACCCACGATTCCGACCTGGTGAACAGGATTTGAGAAGCGCTTATACGGATTGGGGGCGACGTCGTTCCCTGTATCTGAGCCCATCACTGCCACTTCCCGCTCGTGGAGGAACGGCAGAATGTCGGGAGAAGGTCCTGAAGAGCCGCTGATCTGCACATCGACCGGTCCGGTCACCGCGCGGCGACCCAACTGACCGGTTCTGAGTAAGAGGACATCGCCTTTTTCGACCAAAACCCCATGCTCTCGCTCGGCTGCCTCGATATCGGCAATCCCAACCCCGTCGCCACGCTCGATATAGTCGACGCCTCGCAGAAGTGGAGCATCGACAAGTACGCCTTTGGTAACGATCCCACCCGACGCCGCCATAACATCGAATTCGGTGGCTCCGAGTTGGGTGGACACTACACTGGATGGTCGTCCGTTGTAGGTCTGACCATCCCAGAAAAAATGTGCGAGGCTGTCGATGTGGGTAACGGTGTGGCCGTGAAAAATCAACCCGAAGTAGTCCATCGCCACCTGTCGGTCCGCCGATTCTCCGGCTCGATAAGTATCACCGGCGGAGATCATGAAATGCTGAGGCGGTCTTGGTACGTCCACCGATCCGCTGAACTCGACCGGACGCGCACAACTCACCGTCACGCCTTCCGACACCAACCTTACCGCCTTTAGTGTCTTTTCTGGCGAGAGATGGTTTAGTGTCCCTTTCTGATCGTCGTCACCCCAGCGCCCCCAGTTGTTGAGATCGGACTTGAGCCACCTCAATAGGTTGTCTTGCGACGGCCATGACACGGTCATACGTAATAAATCTCCTGCAAACCGATTGGCTCACCGGCTGGTAAATACTCGAAAATAGCCCAGGTCGACGAAGCATACAAGAATTTCTCTGGCCATCGGACAACTCGGTTGTCAGTGATAAACTTCGCCGGTAGCTGCATTCGGACTCCGAACCCTGTTATTGACTAGCGGACCCACCCAGAAAGAAGCACTAGCACCTTGAGAAACGAATTTGTTGCAAGGATGTCTGGCATCTACCTGATTGTCGATCCCGAGCACACCAGGGGCAGAGACGTTGTGGATATCGCCGGGAAGGCGTTCGAGGCAGGTGTAGCGGCAGTTCAATTACGCGATAAATTGTCGCCAAAGGGACAGATTGCGAAAACGGCCGCTGAAATTCAGCAACTGGCCCGTGAATACAACAAGTTGTTCATCGTCAACGATCACGCCGACATCGCTCGAATTGTCGATGCTGACGGCCTGCACCTGGGTCAGAAAGATCTCGGTGTCAAAGACTGTCGAAAAGTGCTGGATGACAGGCAGATCATTGGAACGTCGAATGCATTGCTCAGCGAGGCTGAAGAATCGGAAAAAAACGGAGCTGACTATCTCGCAGTGGGCGCGATATTTCCCACCAAAACGAAATCAGACACTCGACCGGCTGGCCTTAAAATCCTGAGGGCTGTCCGAAAGGCCAGCAAAGCACATATTGTCGCGATTGGCGGAATTAACAAAGGAAACCTGGCGTCTGTTGTCCAGGCCGGGGCAGACTCAATCTGCGTCGCGACTGCAATCACAGAGGCCGACGACGTCTCAGTTGCCAGTTCGGAATTGATCGAGATTTTCGAGAACTCCAGTTCCAAATAGCGAAAATTGCCCGAAGCGCTGTTGAATTAGTCCGGCGATGGCGAACCGTGGCCAGTGGATTTTCGGGCCACGTGTACCTTGATCCGCGGCAGTGCCTGGCTCCGGGATTTTGTTGACGACAAATCATCCCGTTGTTCGTATTGCACGTCTGAGATCGTTGACTGACCTTTACGCCAATGCTAGCGTTTTCAGGTCAATCAGAAGTTGGGTGATTCCGATTCGAGTTCGATTTTCGAAAATGTGCGGCGATCTGATGTTCCAACTTCTCAAATCGGACCTTCCCACGGCGTTGCATGCGACCGAATGAGGAAGGTTCTTTTGTGGAGAAATCTAAATGGATTCGATCTTGCTCGCGATTGCGGCAGGAGCCGTCGGTCTTGTTGTGGCTGGCTTGCTCGCGATGCGAATTTTGCGGCAACCACAGGGTAACGACACGGTTCGAGAAATCGGTGAGCTCATCCAGGAAGGATCTGCTGCATTCATCCGCAAGGAGTATTCGATCCTTGCCGGGTTCGTCGTAGTGATTTTTGCGGTCCTGGCTATTTTTATCGACTACAACATCCTCGATAACGCCACCATCGACAGGCTCAACGACGGTGGTGCTATGAGCTCGGATGGACCGTGGACGGCGATCGCATATCTTTTCGGCGCAATCGGTTCTGCGCTTGCCGGATTTATCGGCATGAGCATCGCAGTGCGAGGCAATACCCGCACGGCCACAGCAGCGCAGACGGGGCTCAACAAAGCGCTACAGGTAGCGTTCAGCACGGGTGGGGTCATGGGCCTCACGGTTGTAGGTATCGGCATCATTGGGGTGTCGGTCCTGTGGATAGTATTTGAAAACCCGAATGTGATTGCTGGATTCGGCTTTGGTGCCTCATCGATCGCGCTGTTCGCAAGGGTGGGCGGAGGTATATACACCAAGGCCGCTGATGTCGGCGCCGACCTCGTCGGTAAGGTCGAAGCAGGGCTGGACGAAGACGACCCTCGCAACCCTGCAGTTATCGCTGACAACGTCGGTGACAACGTCGGTGACGTTGCAGGTATGGGTGCAGACCTGTTCGAGTCGTACGTCGGTTCGATCATCGCCACGATTTCTCTCGCGTTCTTTGCGGTGACCGCCACTGGAGTGACTCCCATCCCCTACGACGTAGATTCGGATCGGGCTATCTTGCCGTTGATTATCGCTGGCATAGGAATAATTTCCTCGGTTATCGGAATGCAACTGGTCAGGACCGGCGATAACGCCGACATGGGTAAGCTACTGTGGACTCTGCGCTATGGAATCTTCGGCGCGGGCGCACTGTCGCTGATCGGTACAGGTCTGTACATCAACTCGTCTGACACACTCGAATTCGATCTGTTCTGGGTCGTCGTCGTTGGACTCGTCGTCGGTCAGGTGATCGGTACCTCAACCGAGTGGTTCACCTCTTACGAAGGGCTAAAGATCGGCAAGTTCGAGTTCAATCCGGTCAGGTGGATCGCCAGCCAATCCGAGACGGGGCACCCGTCAACAATTATCGCCGGTATCTCAGTCGGGCTGTACAGCACCGTGATCCCGGCCCTGGCTATCGTCGTCGGGATCTACCTTGCCAACGAGCTGGCCGGTCTGTACGGCGTTGGCCTCGCGGCTGTCGGAATGCTGTCTACGCTGGGCATTACTCTCGCGACCGACGCTTACGGCCCCGTCGCCGATAACGCAGGTGGCATAGCCGAGCAGGCCCATCTCGCACCCGAAGTGCGGCAACGAACTGACGCGCTCGACGCTCTTGGCAACACTACGGCCGCCACCGGCAAGGGATTTGCCATCGGATCGGCGGTGCTTACGGCACTGGCTCTTCTGGTCGCCTACGCATTCGTGACAGGTGTTACAGAACTTGATCTTTTGAACCCGAAGGTGTTGATGGGAACGATCATTGGCGGGTTGCTCCCGTTCCTGTTCTCCGGTTTGACGATGCAGGCCGTAGGGACGGCGGCCGGAGCAATGATCGAAGAGGTCAGGCGCCAGTTCCGAGAAATTCCTGGCCTCCGAGAAGGTGCGCCTGGTGTAAAACCCGATGCCGCACGTGCAGTCGCCATAAGCACCCAGGGTTCGCTCAAGGCCATGATCGTACCCGGACTGATAGCAATCGTAGCCCCGATTGCTATCGGCGCCATTATGGGTGCTGAAGCCCTGGGTGGTCTGCTGGCCGGATCGATCGTCTCTGGTTTTCTGCTGGCCATCTTCATGGCTAACGCAGGCGGTGCATGGGACAACGCTAAGAAGTACGTCGAACTGGGGAACTTTGGAGGCAAGGGATCTGACACCCACGCCGCCGCCGTTACCGGTGACACCGTCGGCGATCCGTTCAAAGATACCTCCGGGCCTGCCATCAACATTCTCTTGAAATTGATGGCAATCGTTTCGCTGATCTTTGGCCCGCTGTTCGTTTAGGGATTTCACTTTCTCCTTTTAGTCGAACGGTCGAACGAAACTGAAACGAAAACGCCCGGACCTTTTTCTTGAAGGTCCGGGCGTTTTTTTCTTTCTTGCATCGGTGAGAAACGATGCCATCAATCCCGTCGAACCGTTTGAGAGGACTTAGTTCAGATCAGCCTTCTTTACAAACAAGACCCCCGCCGATTTCATTTTTTCGGCTGCACTCTCGACCTCGGATCGACTGGAAGAGAGAGGCGCTATTCCGTCCTCGACGACAATTGTGTTGTACTCGTGCACCTTTGAATCGAGCGCGGTTTCGAGCACTGTGTGTTCGGCGGGAACACCACAAATGAAAAGGCGCTCGACGCCGTATCTCTCTAATGCAGTGTTGAGGGTCGAGGCGGAAAACGCCGAAGTCGCAGCGATTCCTGCGTCAGTTCCTGCTCTCACCACCAGCGACCCAACTGGCATCTTCAGCCGAGGATGGAACCTGGCCCCATCGCTACCTTCAACGCAGTGCTTCAACCGCGTGCCACCGTTTTCGAGGAACGAAACGTGCTCTTTCGGGTGCCAGTACTGTATGGCTATCAGTCTCACACCGGTCGGCTGTACGCGCCGTACAAGGGAGGACAACTATTTTGCAAGAGCTGCAGCACCAACAACTGGCACTGCTCCGCCCTCGCAAAAATCGTTCTGTATGCCCACCACGATCAGTGCGTCTGTAGATGAAAGATGCATTGTTGAGTCCAGCTGTCCCGGTGAATGCCGTGGCAAATGCGCTCGTGGATGCACTCGGGAGTGAACGTATACCGGTATACGCTCCGGACTTCAGGTCAGGTTCATATGTAACCAGACCCGCGAAATTACTGGAGATACGGATTAGCGAAGCGTTCGTGGCCAATCGTAGTTGAGGGTCCGTGTCCCGGGAATACCACGGTCTCATCGGCAAGCGTCAAGAGCATAGTGTGGATGCTACTGAGCTCCTGCTCCTGGCTTCCCCCTGGCAGGTCAAAACGTCCGATCGATTCTCTGAAAAGCGAATCGCCGGTGAATACTAAATCATCGATCAAAAGCGAGATGCTTCCCGGTGTGTGTCCGGGCGTGGCCAGCACATTTATCTCGAACCCGTCACACTGCAGCGTTTCGCCACCAAAATACTTTGCCGACGGTGGCGGTGGTTCCTCGAAATCACCAAGCATGTCGATGAGCCACTCTGACTGGTTGCCTGCGGCCACGGCATCTGCCGCACCCAGTCCGAATTTGCACTGGTAGCGGGTTACAAGAGGGGCAACGGCCCCGGTGTGGTCGGCATGGGCGTGGGTCGAAATTATTCGTTCCGGCGTCAGTTCTTGCCGTTCCATAAACTCGGATATGAGTTCGGCCTCGCCTCCCGGATCGATCAGGACACAACCTGCCGAACCGTCGGAATACACCACGTAGCAGTTTGTACTCAACGCACCTACTCGAATTATTTCGACCTGGACCATGGCGGGACAATCCTACAGTTGACCTGATATCCAGTCGGCTATCGCTCGGAAATACAGCATCGAAACTATCCCGCCGATCACTAGATATGGACCGTACGCGATAAGGATTCGATTGAACCCGAAGAGCCGAGCGGCGTACACGATAACGGCAACTGCTCCACCGATCAAAACTCCGAGATATAAAGCCAGAAACAATGGAGTCAGCCCAAGAATGGCGCCCAGAGCGGCCGAAAGCTTTACGTCACCCCAGCCCATAACCGGTCGGCTCAGGCGATCACCTATCCACGCAAAGGGGAAGAATATTGAATACCCGACCGCAGCGCCCGCCAGCCCCTGCCACCACTCGCGATCGGGGACGAAAAACGAGACGATAATCCCAATGCCCAGCAATGGCAACGTAAGCACATCGGGAAGGTAAGTCGTTTCGAGATCGATAAACGCCAGCGCGACCAGGATCGCGACAAAGACCAGGGAAATCGCCAGGTACCAGGCCGGGTCGGGAAGACGATACCAGGCGATCCCGAAAACCGCTGCCGTTGTCAACTCAACCGCTGGATACCTGATCCACAGGTTAGGAAAGGGCACCCGCCTCGACCGGAAAGCTCCGAAAACTGACACAAGGGGTAGCCATTCCCAGGGCTTTAGTTGACGCGGCCGTGCACCGACGCTCACCACTCCTTCAACGTAGTCGTGGGGTGGGGAGCGATCGATAACGACATTTAATATGCCGCCGACAAACAGTCCCAGGATGGCGAGAAGTCCGGGTTCCATGGCTCTCAGTCTCGAAGTGATACCAACTGACGATTGTCGATCAATTCAGCACAGGCCACCTGAGTGTGACCGCGACATTGTTACGTCGAAATTGGCTACGTCAAACAGGCCCAGGACGGACGGATTTCCATCGATACAGAAGCTTAAATCAGAGTTCGTGGGCGTCAGGCTGTTGCGAGGCGCGGTATGACTTCTTCTTTCAGTAAACCCATTGAAGATTTCCAAAATTCTTCCGGCTGCCACTCGTGGCCCATCGCCAGGAGCGTTCCAAATCCACCCACCGACGCTTCCAGTGTTGCCAGTTTCTCTGTTACTTCCCCGGGTGAACCGACGATGAAGATGTTGTCGACCAGGTATTCAACCGTGACATCAGAGTCGGGCATGTTTGGATCGATCTTCAGTAGCCCGAGTTGCTTCGATCTAGGCAAAAGTTTCAGAAAGTAACCGTTCATATCCCGTGCAAGTGTGCCGTTCAACGCCTGTTTCCGAGCTTCAGCACTGGAATCGGCGACGATAACTTCACGCGCTATTCGCCAGGAAGAACGGTCGGCTGTTCTACCAGCCTTTGTCGCCCCGGCTTCAACCGCGTCCCAGTGAGATCTGAGTAGTTGTTCCGGAACGAAGTTGATGCTCATCGGTAACCAACCACGCTCACCTGCCAGTGTCAGGGTCTCCGATTTCGGCGATACACCGGCAACACCGATTGGTGGGTGGGGGTCCTGATACGGCTTGAGGTGTACCCGAAGTGCAATCTCTTCTTCCGGCTCCGGGATTTTAAAATCCCACCACTTGCTCTTATATATTCCCGGTCGAGGGTCTTCCCAGAGTTGCAATACGAGCTCAATCGCCTCCCGCGTCATCTCGCGGTTTGTGCCAGTCGTACGATCGAAACCGAACACGTCCAGGTCGCCGGGGAACCCTCCAGAACCGACCCCCCACATCAACCGACCGCGCGACATATGGTCGAGCTGGGCGATCCGGTGAGCAATGGCGAACGGGTTGTGGTTCGGCATGCACGTTACGCCGGTACCCAGGCGAATCTGTGATGTCAGACCAAGTGCCTGGGCGATGAGCAGGTCCGGGGCGGGAATATTCTCCCATTCCGCGGTGAAGTGCTCCCCTATCCACGCTTCGGAATATCCGAGCTTATCCAGGTAAATGAGTTGCGCCAGATCGGCCTCAAGCGTGTCGGCATGGTTCGACCCGGGTGGGTGTAGCGGCATCGTGAAGAAGCCAAGTTCCATCGCATCCTCCAAATCGCGCAAATGGTCAACAGGAAATTCGTGGAACTCCCGAACCACCGGCGCATCGTACAGCTAAATCGTCAGACAAAAAGTGCCGACCACCTACACAGGCCACGGAAATCTAGTGGCATCCCCCGACAGCTACTCGGTGTCGGCATTTACCTGCTCTTGCAGCCGGAACAACGCGTTGATCGCTTCGAGCGGTGTCATGTTTACGATATCGAGGCCCTTCAGCTCGTCCAGCGTCTCATTGCCGATCCGATGCTGCCCAATCGGCATAGGTAGTTGGTATGCCGCCGGGGTGGCCCTGTTTTTTTGGCCGTTTTCCAACTCATCGAGCAGTGCCCATGCCCTGTTGACCACCGCACCCGGCATTCCGGCTAAGCGTGCAACATGAACTCCGTACGACTTGTCTGCACCACCGGGGACTATCTGGTGAAGAAATATGACCTCGCCCGCCTCTTCAGCAACTGCCACTCGAAGGTTGTGGGCACGCGGAAGTTGATCTTCCAACTGCGTCATTTCGTGATAGTGAGTAGCAAACAGCGTCTTACACCCGAGCCCCGGTGAATTATGAAGATGCTCTGCCACAGCACGAGCGATCGCCAGTCCATCGTACGTTGACGTACCACGGCCGATCTCATCGAGTATCGCCAGGGAACGACCTGTCGCCTGGTTCAATATCGAAGCGGTTTCGACCATCTCGACCATGAACGTCGACTGCCCGCCGGAAATATCGTCAGACAGTCCAGCACGTGTAAATATCCTGTCGACGATTCCGATCCTTGCTTTCTTTGCAGGAATGGAGCTCCCTACTTGCGCCATAAGCACGAGTACCCCGCACTGGCGGATATACGTCGATTTCCCCGACATGTTCGGACCGGTGATGATCATCATCTGTCGTTTTGAATTAGACAGGTCGATGTCGTTGGGCACAAAGCGGCCCGGCCCAAGCGACGACTCGACGACCGGATGGCGTCCCTCGATGATTTCCAACACGGTGTCGTCGTCGATTGTCGGACGGACCCAGCCGTTTTCGGCAGCCGCCTGCGACAACGACACCAGAGCGTCGAGCGTGCCAAGTGCGTTCGCTGTTTCCATGATCCGATCGCCGTGGGCGGCGATTTCAGCGCAAACTCGCCTGAATATCTCGCGCTCAAGTTCGCTGATCCGGTCCCGCGCGGTGAGGATTTTCGACTCTAGGTCCTTGAGGTCGGAGGTAATGAACCGCTCACCGTTCACAAGTGTTTGCCGGCGCTCAAAGCTTTCCGGAACCAGGTGCGCGTTAGACTTCGAAACCTCGAGATAGTAGCCGAACACCCGGTTATAACCGATTTTCAGGTTCTTGATGCCGGTTGATTCACGGTGGTTTGCTTCAAGCGCCGCAATACTCGACCTGGCGTCGCCAGAAAGTGACCGCACCTCGTCGAGTTCTGTGTGGAATCCTTTGCGGATTGCTGACCCCTCGCCGACGCTGATCGAAGGATCATCCGGGATTGCTGCGTTCAACAGCGCCACCGCCTCAGTCGACGAGTGGAGTCGTCCGATCACAGCCCCGCCTGGAATCACGTCGATCGGCAGCGCTTTTGCAAGGTCAGGCACGATCAACAGGCCGGACCTCAGGGAGGCGAGATCCCGCGGCGTGGCGGTGTTGGTCCGTACCCGGTTTGTCAAACGTTCCAGATCAGGTACACCTGCAAGCAGGTTTTGTACGCGCCCGGTGGAACCTTGGTCAACGACAAAGGAAGATATGGCATCCTGTCGTCTGCCGATCGCAGCAGGATCCATCAGGGGCCACGACAGCCAGTTTCGTAGCGTCCTGGCGCCCATTGGTGTCTTTGTACGGTTCAGCACGGCATATAGGGTGGGCGCGCCGGCTCGGCCAGTTGACGAGTCAAAAACTTCCAGGTCCCTGAGCGCTTTCTGATCAAGCTTCATGTAGGAAGAGGCTGATTCGGTACGCAGCGATGTCAGCTGTGGGATGGCACCAAATTGCGTGTCGGCCACGAAATCGAGCACTGACGCCGCGGCAATCACTGCCAGAGGCATGTTTTCGCAGCCGAACGCTTCGAGGGTTGACGCCTTGAAGTGCTCTTTGAGACGAATTGCCGCCAGGTCCGTATCCAGTCGCGATTCGTCGAGTTGTCGGACGACCGTTGCCGAATCGTGCTCCAGCCGTGCTAACTCGATCGAAGCAGAATCGGCGATGAGTTCGGCGGGCGACAGGCGGTAGATCTCATCTCTGAGTTCGGACGCAGAAACCTCACTCGTAACGAATTCGCTCGTCGAAATGTCAACGTACGCCAGGCCTGCCCGATCACCGCTGCAAACCGCGGCTGCGAGGTAGTTGTTCGTTGACTGGTCGAGCAGCGCCGGTTCAATAACCGTCCCGGGCGTCACAACCCGCACAACTGCCCTCTCGACGAGACCGCGGGACTTCGACGGATCACCCGTCTGTTCTGCGATTGCGACCTTCAGACCGGCCGCGACAAGGGTTCCAAGGTAATTGTCGAGAGCATGGTGTGGAATGCCCGCGAGCGGAGCCTTGCCACCGCCGCCCGATTCACGGGAAGTAAGTGCTATCCCAAGAACTCTGGACAGCGTATGGGCATCATCGTCAAAACTCTCGTAAAAATCGCCCATCCGAATGAGCAATAGAGCGTCCGGATATTTCGCCTTGAATTCCAGGAATTGCCGGCGGCCAGGCGAAAGTTTTTTCCCGATGCTCTTCGATTTACCCGATATTTGTTTTACGGTTTTCGATGCCGAGTTACTCACGCTTAACTGGGGATCGGACGGTGATCCGTCACCGACTACCTGTCCCCTCTTAGTTGACGTGCTTTTGGTCTCTGACATGCTGGCCCGATTCTAACGTGAATCAGGGCCGTTTTATCGAGCCTGTGGCAGCTACCGGTATCGAATCGTCACCGTATCAGATGCATTCCAGCGAAGCTCGGTGAACGAGCTACGTGCCGGTAGTTCAAATGCAAGCATTCCAACAACCTGCTCACCGCCGTTAAGCGATAGCGAGCCCCACAACGGGATGAATCCCGGGACATCGAAGCGGGCATCGTACTCAGCCGGAAAAGCTCTCAGGACAGTGTCAATCGGTGCGTAGCTCGCTCTGTTGCCGTCCAGCAGTGACGCGGCCTTCTCGTCTATTACCAGGCTCACGGTCCCGGAGGTTTGGTTGATCAAGGTCACTTGAATGTAGACCATCACGTTGTTGTCGAGGTCTGCAGGTGTCATCGCCCAGGTGACAAGTTCACCGGTGGTGTTTTCGCCGCGGTAAATGATGAACCGCTGAGATTTTGGTTCCTCGGCCCTGATCCACAGCGTACGGCCGGCAACGTAAAGTGGGTCGCCCCCTTCAGATTTGAACACGGTCATAAGTGAAATCAGGATCGCAGCGAGCACAACGGAAAAGGCCGTGATT
>JAQBVG010000200.1 GCA_027623655.1 Chloroflexota bacterium | reverse complement strand
TCGCCCGGCTGCAGATCCCATGAGAGGATGCGGTAGTCGTCGCGGTTGCCCTCTATGTCAGGCATCTGTTCGAAAACACCTGGTGGGTACTCATAGTCACGGTGATCGACAAAACGGCGCGGTGTGAAGAGCTTGCCCCAACGGTGTGAGCCGGCCACAGTCTCGACGCAGATCGACTGCGGCACCGGGTCCAGGGGCACCCAGACGCTGCATAGCTGGAAGCCAGACACGCAGTAGTACGACAGGTCCTGATGCCAGGGCGCTACCTCCCGTGTCCCGGGCTCTTTAATGAGGGCGTTTTCGAGGAAATGCCGGCTTTGACTGGAGCGTGTCAGGCGTGCGGCGATTTCGGCCGCCGGCGATTCGAAGATGAAATCCCGATACTCGTGGATCCGGTGCCATACCAGGAAGTCATCGAAATAGCCTCCGGGGTTGCCCTCAGGCGTGAGCTGCGAGGAGTTCGGGCCCGGGTCCGCCAGGTTCTTTTCGAATCCTTCAGCCAAGGTCTCCAACCAGTGAGACGCGAAGCGTTGGCGCAGGCAGACGACTCCGTCTTGCTCAAAGGCGGTGATATCCTCATCGGAAACGACTGTAGCTGACATAGTCTACCGCTTGCTCGACGTTCAGTGTTGATTTCGGCGATCCAGTCTGGTTGTGGTAATAGGTATAATTTCCGTTAGTGTCCACGGAAACACTTCACCGGCACGACCACGTAATCCTCGTGTTTGAGTAACCCCATACGCCAATCGAGGGACACTCTGAAGATTGCTGCCATTCGCAACTACCCGCTGCAGATGTCGTTCATCCCGGCTGTTGCAGCCAACATGCGTCGCGCCACCACACACACGGAACGGCTAACCGTCTACCGGGTTGAACTGGACAACGGCATCGTCGGCTGGGGTGATTCGCATGGCGAAGTGGACCTGTCTGAACACGTGGGACGCCATCCGATGGAGCTGCTGCACGGCCAGGTTCCCGACATGCTTCGTATGGCTTGTTTCGACGCCGTGGGAAAGACCCTTGATGTGCCGGCCCACGTCCTTATGGGCGTGCAGCGGCGGCCTCGAATTCCATTCGCCTACTGGACCATTGACCTGCCACCGGAGGTGCTTGCGCAACAGGTCCGCTATGCCGCTGACCTCGGTTACAAGACCTACAAGTACAAGGTTCGACCGTGGTGGGATTTGATCGAGCAGGCCGAACACGTTGCCGAACACGCACCACCGGGATTCAAGATATGGATGGATTTCAACGGTCACCTGCGTGACGCTCAACAGGCCATTCCGCTGCTGAAAAAACTTCAGCAGTTCGACTGTATCGGTGGCATTGAGTCGCCTATTCCCCAACGCGATGTGCCAGGTTACAAACGGATTCGATCCTCCATCGATCTTCCCATCGCCTTGCACTACGGCTGCGGTTGCTGCCATGTCGAATCGGATCTCTCGTACGACAGGGGAGTGCCTGCGGAACGGCAGCTTCGCGAGAACCTTTGCGACGCCTTCGGTCTGGGCGGGGACCCCGACACCTTTGGCATCGACCAGGTCCTGTACGAACATCGGAAGGTCTTGTGGATTCAGGCGATCGGGACGTCTCTGCGTACGGCTCTGGTTGCCCACATCTCTTCGGTATGCCGGCAGACGGTACTGTCCTCGATGACCGGCCATGCTCTGTGGGAGAAGGATGTCATTGCAGAGCCGCTGGCGCCGATCGACGGCTACTTGCCGGTCCCGTCCGGTGCCGGCCTGGGCATCGAACCGGACGAAGTGCTGCTGGAAGAGCTATCGGGGTCGCCGCCGCCACCGCCGGTCCGACGAATATCGACCGTTGTTTATCCATCCGGCGTTCGCTGGCACTTCTCGGACGAACAGCAGCGGCACGAAGCCTTTTATTTCGGCCAACTTCCGGGATTTGGGCGCGGCATACATCTTGAAGTTGAGGAAGATGACGGATCGAACGATTTCGCCAAGCGTTTCGCAGAATGCGAACATGCTCCTATGGTGACGACATAGATTTTTTTGCGTACCGACGGCAGAACGAGATTGCGCCCTGGTCATCCGAACAGGCGTTTGAAGAAACCGCCTTTGGCGTGGTCCCTGACGTACCGTCCCAGCTGGGTTTTTGGGGCATTGTGCCACCGCGACTCCAGGAATGCGATCGAGGGGTCACTCAACCCGATCCTTGACAGTGCCAAGCCCGCGGTTCGAAGATATGTAGACGATAGTCGAGCCGGGATTTTGCTCAGGTCGTATGAGGCAAGGCCGTGAGCGCTCGCGGCAGAACCCGTTCGGAAACAGGCTCGTCCAGACAACTCGGACGAGCCTTTGTTTTTCAGATGAAAGGCTCCAATGACTCCCCCTGAGGATCAACCCTTTGGACACAAGTCCATCAGCCGCTATCAATCCGTCGTTGAGAACACTGTCGAGGGCATCATCAGCATCGACGAACGCGGTACGATCGAATCGTTCAACCCGGCCGCGGAGAGAATTTTCGGCTATGGTGCAGAGGAGGTTTTGGGACACAATGTTTCGGTCTTGATGCCCGAGCCCTACCGTGGCGAGCACGACGACTACGTCGGCCGCTACCTGGCTGGCGGAGAAAAGAAAATCATCGGCATAGGACGAGAAGTCACCGGTCTGCGCAAAGACGGGACGACCTTCCCGATGGATCTTGCGGTTGGCGAGTACTCGGATGACGAAGGCCGCAAGTTTACTGGGGTGATCAGGGACATCTCCGAGCGCAAGCAGGCGCAGGAGGCACTCAGGACCAGCGAAGAGCGTTTGCGCTCGGTCCTCGGTGCGGCCGGGATGGTCATCATCGTACTCTCCCCGGAATTCGATGTGCTCGAGTGGAACAGTGAGGCGGAGAGGGTCTTCGGATGCGGCCGCGA
>JAQBVG010000199.1 GCA_027623655.1 Chloroflexota bacterium | reverse complement strand
CATGAACCGTTTGCCGCCTACCAGTTGTTCGCGGACAAAGAGTCGCCTTACCAGCACACCTTCGTGTTGGGCTATACCAACGGGTGCGAAAACTATGTGGCGACCGCGGACGCCTACAAGATGGGTGCCAGGGGAGGATACGAAGCAAGCCCGCTGGGCGCCGCCTTTACCTACTTCCATCGGCTTGCGTGCAAGCCGGAAGTGGAACAGCAGATCAAGGACGGTATCGTGACCGTCTTTAAGAAACTACAGTCGGCTTAAGTCGCTGATCGCGCGCAAGCTGCGACTTTTCGTAGGCTGGAACAAGCGGTGCGCAGTTCCGGCAATCTATTGTGGTTACCGGTTTAAAAACTGCCGGAACTGCGCTTCGCTTGTTCGCGGCCTACTTGTCTTGCTTGCAAGCGGACCACGACGATCCAGCTCAATCACCGAAGCGATAGCGGACAATGCACCAGAGAGCGACCAGCGCATCGCTGAGGCCAATTTTTTTGCCTTCGCTGTAGTCGCGCCCGGAATAGGAGATGGGCACTTCGTAGATTCGACAATTGTGTCGAGCGATCTTCGCGGTAAGTTCCGGTTCGACGCCGAAGCTGTTCTCCTTGATAACGATGTCGTCCAGAACGCCGTTGCGAAAGGCTTTGTAGCCGGTTTCCATATCGGTCAAATTGAGATTGTTCAGCGCATTTGACAGCAATGTCAAAACGCCATTGGCCATGCGGTGCCAAAACAGGTGGACGCGTTCCGCCTCACCCTTGAACCGCGAGCCGTACACCACGTCGGCTCGTCCGTCGATAATTGGCTGCAGTAATCGCAAATAGTCGTCCGGATCGTACTCGAGATCGGCATCCTGGACGATGACCACGCTGCCACTGGCATGTGCGATACCGGTGCGGAGCGCCGCCCCTTTTCCCTGGTTCACCTGATGGGTGAAGACCAGCGTGTCGTCATTGTTCTCGGCTTCAACGCTCAATAGGTCTGCTGTGCCGTCCGTCGATCCGTCATCGACGACGAGGATTTCCTTTGGGATGGGCGTTTGTCGAACCCGCCGGAGAATCTCCCTAATCGTCGCCTGTTCATTGAAGACAGGCATGACGACCGACAGCTTGAAGTCATCGGGAAGCGGATAGATGCCCATCCGTGCGGCGACGGCTGGACCAAGCACGCGTATGGCTTCGGTGACCTGATCGTCCTTCGACTGAGTCGCTCCCGCGCTGGAAAAATGCACAGTTGGAGAATGTTTCGGATTGTCGTTCAACTTTTCGTCTCCCCACCGACGTCGTAGTCGCGAGCAAATCTGCTTCGCGCCGATGCATTAGTTTACCTCATAAATCCGATCCGCTTGACGGCCCTTCCCATTGATTTTCAGACCCGGATAGCAGAGGTCACCATTCTGCGGACGACTCAGCAATTCGAACTCCTGATCACAGGTCACGGAGTGCCTCCGTCCGGATGAGACGGCCACGCTATTCTTCGAGAAACACAGGACGGTTCTGGTCGTTCGCCCAAGCTCGCACCGGCCGTGTGTCGTTGCCGAGTTGATGCATCTGATGGCACGGCAAACAGGTCATCTGCTTGTCGGGATCGTTTGTATCGCTCTATCCGCAAGCGCATGGGCGGCTATGTGCGGCCATTTACGGTTCGACGGCATCTGAATCCGACGCGGGCTCCTCGACGGTCTTCAAGAGTTTGCCGCGAATTTTCGTCAACGGCTCACGGCGCTCCGACGGCGTCATATAGAAACGATAACCGAAATCGGCAAGCGAAACATCAAGCATCTTTTCGAGATGCCGTTGTGCGAACATGCGGTTTGCAAATTCCACGTCATCGAGCGCTTCGACAAGATCACTTAAAGCCCAACTAGCATTGGATTTGCAGAGCGCTTCGAGAGCGACCAATCGTGTTGGAGCGTGGTAGCTTCTCAGCCATCCTAAGCCAACTTTGCCGTCACGATTTGCGTAGCTGGCCGCGATTGTTTTGTCCGAAACGAAACTGTCCGCATCTGCTTGTTCCGGTTTGCCGTCTTTCGTCGACGGCGCTTTTTTCGACGGCGCTTTTTTCGACGGCGACGTGGCGTCGTCAGCCGTTGTTTCCGAATCCGCCGAAGCGATATACCACTTCTGCAGTTTGTCCACTGTCCAATCAATCGACTGATTCAAGTGGCACAGGTTGCAAGCATTCGGTTGGTTGGCGTGCAGCATATTGACGTCCGTGGGGCTGAAAATCATATGTGACCTTACTACATCTTGTCGTCCCTGAACCATTTTTGGCATGTGGCAATTCACGCAGCGACTACCGACACTGTCGATCTCGTGATGCGTGTGCGCCGTCACCGCATCCGGACTCTCGTACTTTGTGTGACAGCCAACGCAGCGGGCGTCGCTTTGCTGAAATTCGTTGGTCGCTTGATCGCTGCTCCCCTGGTGTGGGTCATGACATTGGATACATGTTAACTGGTTCAGCGCACCATCGGCTGCGGAGTAGCAGTGACCACGCTCCGCGTCGCTCAACGCCGCGCCATGCCATGTCGACATGCCGTTGGCGTACTGCGGGCGTACGTTCGTGTGACACCGAGCGCAGGTAAAATTCAGGTTGTCGGGAGTGTGTCCCCAAGCCTGCTCGGCATCCAAACCGCGCATGAATATATGCGGGCTGGACGCGAAATACCTTGACGGCTGACCGTTGCGTTCCGGGGTGCTGCTTTCCACGTGCTGGAGGCAACCGTTGTGACAAGCTTCGCAGGCAACGCCTCGGCTGATCGAATCCGTATCCACGGCCAGGAACGGCATCCCGCGGATCAAGTTTTGCACGCTTTCGGAAGTGACCAGCGTCAGTGGGACGGAGCGACTCACAATATCGTCATGGACTTCGGTCATGTACGGTCCTAGCGCGAACCCGACCGCTCGATG
>JAQBVG010000198.1 GCA_027623655.1 Chloroflexota bacterium | reverse complement strand
TATGGCTGCAGACCCGGCGTAGCCTCATTGCCCGAGCAGTCGACCAGAGCTTCCGGAGCGAAAGAGCGGTCCCTAGAGAGAGGGCCTCGTTGTGAACACCTCGCACCAGCACGATTCTTCTTCCGGCGACGACGAGAGCGCAGAGGCCTCTACCCCCACCCATCGGGCGACTGAGACCGTACCGAGGTCTGCTCGCCGGTCTCTACAGCCTGGGGACCGCGTAACAGGGCGCTACCGCATTGATGGGATACTCGGGCACGGCGGCATGGGTGATGTCTACTTATGCTACGACGAAACGAGCAAGATTCAAGTCGCGCTGAAGGCTCTCCCGATCGTGCTGTCCAGCGACGAGACGGAGATGGCTGGCGTTCTGGACAACTTCAGATTGGTCGAGGGGCTTCACCATCCCAACATTGCTGCTGCGAAGACGCTCGAACGCGATCCAGAGACCATGGAGTACCTGTTAGTCCTTGAATACGTAAAGGGTGTCACACTGCACGAATACCGAGAGACAAATGGAGAAGACGGACGCCTCGCCTTAGCGCAGACCATGCTCCTCCTCCGTCAGATTGCAGACGCCTTGGACTACGCACACTCACGAAAAATTCTCCACCGCGACATCAAGCCCTCAAACATCATCGTGGCACCCGATGGTACAGCGAAGCTTTTGGATTTCGGAATAGCGCGAAAAATTCACTCGTCTTTGACTCGTGTCAGCGGCATACAGCACGAAATTAGTGGGACAGCGCCGTACATGGCTCCAGAGCAGTGGCGCGGGGGGCGCGAAGATACACGGACGGATCAGTACTCGCTTGCGGTGACGGTATACGAGTTGCTCGCTGCTAGAAGGCCGTTTGACAGTCAGGATGTTTCCGTCCTTGCACACATGGTACTCAATGAAGAGCCGGTGCGTATTGAGCACCTAGGCAGCCACACGTGGGCCGCGCTTCGCCGAGGCATGGCACGCGAACAAGGCCAAAGGTTCTTCTCGTGCAGAGAATTCGTGGATGCACTGCAAATGCTGGCCGAGCCCACGGGAGCCGGTGCACCTGAAATCCCGAGTGGCATCGATTCGGTCACGGAGCAGCGCAGGCGGTTCGCGACAGGTCTGGGCCCCAAATGGACAACTGCGATTCTGCTTTTGCTTACGATGTTTGTCGTCGCAGTGATGTTCGCGCCTCTCTATGGGAAATGGGCGTATGGCGCGGCGTCGCGCATGATGGTCAAGTTGCGCGGGGAGCGGGAGACTGCGCGGGAAACGGTGGACTCCGCATGGTACGAACTGAATCACCGCAACTATGAAAAATCGATGCGGATTCTTGACAGGGCCAGGACGCTGCAAGTCCACGACATCTCGGAGATCGAATATATCAATATCATGGCATATCAGAACAGTCGTCCGGGGCTTTTTGAGGACAGAGATTCTCAGGCGTACAGAGATGCGTTCGATGCTGTCGAGCGCCGATACGAAGAAGTCGTCAGCAGGACCTCTGGCGAGTTCGTTGACGATTTGCTTTACCAGATGGCGCACTTCTATCTCAGAACTGATCGGGTCGAACCCGCGCTCGCAAGACTCACTCAGGTGCAACGTGAGTTCCCAAACAGCAATTGGCGTGAAGGAACGGCCTTCTACCTGGCGAAACTAGCGATGCAACGCACAGATCTCTCATATGAGGAGCAACTCCATAAACTCAGGACCTTCGATCCCTATGCGAAGGTCAGGATATTCGAACGACGCGAAACCATCACAGTAGTTCAGGCAATACGATTACTGGAAAATCTCCGTGTCGAGACCGCCGATGTCATGGACTCAAGTGGGGAATCGCCAACTCTCGGCCTAGATTTGCGATCCCGTATTGGCCACCGCACTGGTACTGGGCCGCCAGCCGCGCCCGGCGCCAGCGCTCTCGTTCCTGCACCGGGACGCTCGCCGGTGGATCGGCCCCCGTCTCCGGCAACCACCTCCCTGAAGGCCTCGCAACTCATTGAAGCGTGGTCCACGCCCGTCGGGTTCCATACTGCTGACATCGGCGATGTCGATGGCGATGGTCGATTGGAACTGGTAGGCGGGACCGGCACCGGCTTTGTCGTCTTCACGGGGCGCGGACGTGAACTCTCATCCGTGAAGAACGTGGGGCAGGTTGGCTTGGTGGCGGATATCGACGGCGACGGCAAAGCGGAGGTGATCGTCAGCGACCGCCAGACCAATGGGATTACCCGCTTACGCGCCTTTACGAAGGACGGCACCAAGATTCAGACCTACCAGGTCAAGGGCGGCGAAGGCACGCACTTAACCCCCTTCTGCGTGGATGATTTAGAGGGCGATGGACACACAGAGCTCCTAGCGGTCATGGGGGCCGGATATACACGTGGCCTGCGGGGCATCGTGGTTTTTGATGCTGCTACCGGTCATGAACTCGGGCGCACCGATATTGGCCCTGCGGTTCAGATGCCGCCCTGGGTAGGTCCGGTCTTTGGCGTCGGCCACAAACGTATCTTTTTCGGCAGTCATGGCGTGGCCAATGGCCGAATTGGCAAGGACGGCTCCAAGGATTCCTGTTCCTATGTCTGGTGCATTGACGCGCACGGCGTGAAAGTCTGGCGAAAAGGCCCATTCCATGCCGGGGGTTACTATGACAGTAACGTCGTTGTACCCGAGGTGCGCACTGACAACCGAAGGGGCCTGCTCGTGAGTATCACCGAGCACGGTTCATCCGATTGGAAGGGCCGGATCGGACGTCTCCTGATGTTGTCGGTGACAGACGGCACTGAAATCCCCGGATTTCTAAGGGATTTTGGGACGCCCATAAACGTCATTGCAGCCGCAGACTTTACGGAACCCGGCAGAAAGGACGCCCTCGTCCTCGAGCGAAACATGTCGGCCCGTAGATATCGGCTGCACATCGTCGGCTTGACTCCC
>JAQBVG010000197.1 GCA_027623655.1 Chloroflexota bacterium | reverse complement strand
GATTCTGAAGTGCTGGCCCGAGGACGCCGGTCGATTCGTAACCCTGCCTCTGGTAATCACTCGTGATCCAAAGACCGGTGCCGGGAACATGGGTATGTACAGAATGCAGGTGTACGACCAGCGGACCACCGGCATGCACATGCAGATCCAGAAAGGCGGCGGCTTCCACTACCAGGTGGCGGAAAAAATGGGGCAACCGCTGGAAATGGCGGTTGCCGTTGGGGGCGATCCTTCGCTGATCCTTGCAGCGATCATGCCACTTCCTGAAGGACTCGACGAAATGGCATTCTCCGGGATTGTCAGGGGGCAACGGACTCCGCTAACTAAAGCCAAGACCGTCAACCTGAAAGTGCCTGCACACGCAGAATTTGTGTTCGAGGGTATCGTCAGGCCACAAGTACGGCGCCTCGAAGGGCCGTTTGGTGATCATTTTGGTCACTATTCCGCAGCTGGTGACCATCCGGTGTTCGAGATCAAGCAAGTCACCAGGCGGAAAAACGCGATATATCCGGCTACGGTGGTGGGTCGACCTCCACAGGAGGATCGGTACCTCGGTGACGCCGCACAACTCGCGTTGACCCCACTGATTCGTTTGATCCGGCGCGAAATCAAGGACATGTGGGCGTACTACGAAGCGGGATTCCACAACTTGCTCGTTGTGTCGGTTGAGCCACGGTATGCCCGAGAACCGATAAAAACGGCGCTTGGCCTTTTTGGTGAAGGTCAACTTTCGCTGACAAAAACTCTGGTGCTGGTCGGACCGGACGTGAATCCTCGAGATCCCAGCCAGGTGATCCGTGCGATACGGCGTAATTTTGACGCCGAGCAGGATTTCCACCTGATTGCCCGCACCGCGGCCGACACCCTGGATTTCACAGGCGAAGCGCTTCATAAGGGTTCCAAAATGATCCTTGATGCGACCCCGAGTGGAAGGGACGACGAAGCCGTTACGGCCGTTGCG
This sequence comes from Chloroflexota bacterium, assembly GCA_027623655.1. GTDB lineage: Bacteria > Chloroflexota > Dehalococcoidia > Lucifugimonadales > Lucifugimonadaceae > Lucifugimonas. The sequence continues at coordinate 1,987 of JAQBVG010000197.1, read as the reverse complement.
CTGCCGGCCAGTATCAAATCGATCGCTCCCGGAGTGGTCGGTCACAGGCTCGTGGGCAAAACGATGCTCGTTGTCCGAATTGACGGTCAGGGCAGGGAGGACGTCAATAAACTGGTGGACAGTCCACTTCTGGGCGACGTGAAGATTGTCGCGGCTGTGTCGAGCGACGTTGATATCAACGACGACGAAAATCTTCTCTGGGGTATTTTCACAAGGTTCGACGCGGTGAGAGACGTTGTGTTCTCGCGATCGGAGTTTAGAGATCTTGCACCTGTCTACTCGGGTGTTATGGGTATCGACGCAACATGGAAGCAGGGGTACCAGAAACCGCTAGTCATGGACCCTGAAATAGTGAAGAAAGTGGATTCTAAATGGTCCCGATACTGGAACTAGCCGCCCCCGATCTTCAGATCGAGATCAATCTGTCGGACAGCCGTCTGTTCCCGATCTGGGACAAGGTCCAGGCTGGAGAGCGGCTGTCGAGCGCTGATGGCGTGGCGTTACTTGAGTCGGACGATCTGTCGGGCGTCGGCCGAATGGCCGATTTTGCGAAAAAACGTGTGACCGGCGACAGGGTCTACTTTGTTCTGAACCGACACGTCAATCCGACGAATATTTGTGTCCTCAGCTGCAAATTCTGCGATTTTGCCAAAAAAACCGGGGACCACGACGCGTATGAGATGACTCTCGACGAGATCCTGGACCACGTCGATGATGACATCCACGAGATACATATTGTCGGTGGACACCACCCGACCTGGCCATTCGAGTACTACGTCGACATGGTCAAAGCGATCCACGAAAAGAACCCAAATCTACAGATCAAGGCATTTACAGCTTCCGAAATCGACTATTTCCAGCGTCGTTGGAAAGTCCAGCCGGAAGAGTCGCTGGCGATCCTGAAAGAGGCTGGTCTGCAGTCGATGCCGGGTGGGGGTGCCGAAGTATTTTCGCCCCGAGTGCACAAGATCCTATTGCCGGGCAAGGCTAACGCCGACCGTTGGGCGGAAATCCATAAAACCGCGCACCGAATGGGTATCCCGACAAACTGCACGCTGCTCTACGGACATATCGAGTCGTTCGAAGAGCGGATTGAACACCTGATCAGACTGCGCACCATCCAGGATGAGACAGGCGGTTTTCTGGCTTTCATACCTCTGGAGTACCAGGTGGGCACGACTAAATTGCGCCCTCGCCACACACCGCCAATGGACGACCTGAAAATGATCGCCGCCGCTCGGCTCATGCTCGACAACATCAAGTACATCAAGAGCTACTGGGTGATGCTCGGTGAAGCGACCGCGAGCATCGGTCTAAATTTCGGAGCCAACGATCTCGACGGCACCATTGGGAAAGAACGAATCGCCCACGCAGCGCTGGCCGATTCGCCAGCCGGACGGGCCAGAGAAAAAATGGCCTCGTCTATCAGGGATGCAAGACGGATTCCGGTCGAACGCGACGCCCTCTACAACGAGATCAGAGTTTATGAGCACTAGACAAACCGACGGTGACCTGCTCCGGGTCGGGCACATGACCTACCTCAACTCCGAGGTGTTCTACTACAGGCTGCCTGAGGACTCGTGCCAGTTAGTAGCTATGCCACCGCGTGCCATGGCCGCAGCCGTGGAGAGCGGCGAACTGGCTGCCGGGCCCTTGCCGATAGCCGAGGTAATCCGGCTTGGCGGCCTCGTTCAGTCGGCAGGCAACCTCGGAGTGGCATCAGATGGACCGGCGCTCAGCGTGATTCTATTTTCTCATTCACCTGTCGAAAATCTGTGCGGCGCAGACATCGCGGTCACTTCCCATACGGCTACCTCAATACAACTGCTGCGAATATTGTTCGCCGACCTCTGGGGAGTGACCGAACATACCTTTGTGGAAACCACTGACACGCACGAGGCGGCTCTGTGGATAGGTGACCCGGCCCTGGAACGTCGTTCGACCGGTGAGTATGCCTACCAGTACGACCTAGGCAGCGCGTGGAAGG
>JAQBVG010000047.1 GCA_027623655.1 Chloroflexota bacterium | reverse complement strand
CGGTGCTGCGGCATATCATGCTGCGATGGCGCTAAAACACGGGATGATCGGGGTCTCAATGACAACAGGGGGGATGCAGGTGCTCCCGGTCGACGGTTCGAAGCCGATGTTTGGCCTCAACCCGATTGCGATTGCTGTACCGACACGAAACGAAGCCCCGTTCATATTCGATGCGTCGATGAGTTCGGTCGCAGGTAATAAGATTGCACTTGCGAAGCGACTCGGAGTCCCGGTCGCAGCAGGCTGGATTGCCGATGAACACGGTGTTCCGATACTCGAAGAACGGGCGGTTCCTGAAAAGTACTTTATGCTACCCACCGGCGGCTTACGTGAGAATGGCGCCCACAAGGGCACGAGTCTGGGAATGTGGGTCGAAATCATGTGTGGGCTGCTCGGAGCGACCGGCGCCGGTCCGAACCGAAAAGGGGGTGCTTCTCACCACTTCATTGCCTACAACGTAGAAGCATTCACGGATCTTGAGAGCTTCAAGGACGAAATGGATATCTACATGAAGGAAATCCACCAGACCCCGCCGATTCCGGGCGCCAAACGTGTCGTTTATGCAGGCTTACCTGAACACGAAGAGGAGATTGAGCGACGCGAGCACGGCATTCCGTACCATCCTGAGGTTATCGATTGGTTCCGCGGAATTACAGACGAACTCGACATTACCTGGCGCCTTACCAGCGACTAGATAACAACAAGCCAGAGCAGGAGTAAAATATGGCGAAGCGAATAAACAAATGCATCGAGTTGCTGGAACAGGGCCAACCGTTCTACGCCACTCACCCAACAGAACTCACCTATGAAGCCGGCCTGAAGGATTCGCAAACCTGGGCCGATATGTTGATGATGGATTTCGAGCATCATCCGTTTGACACCATCGGGTTGACCAACTACATGCGAGGGCTGAAAGATGGTGGCCCGACCCCAAGCGGGCATCTCACGCCTACTGTGCTGTGCACGCTTCCTTCCAACGCTATCTCACCTGAAGAAGTCCGATATAACGCCTGGCAGGCCCGGCACGTTCTGACCGCCGGCGTTCACGGCATTCTCCACACTCACACGCGAACTGCGGAGTCGGTGAAGGCGTTTGTGCAGATCACGCGCTACCCGTTCCAGTCGATTGGGCGAGATGTTATTGGCGAAGGACTCCGCGGTGCGGGCGGCCAGCGACCCGCCAACGATATCTGGGGCCTTTCACCCGCCGAGTATTCGAAAGTGGCCGATCCCTGGCCACTGAACCCTGCGGGCGAACTAATCCTCGGATTGAAGATTGAAGACCGTCACTGCCTGGTGAATGTCGACGATATCGCCGCGGTACCCGGTATCGGTTTTGCCGAGTGGGGTCCGGGCGACATGGGTATGTCGTTCAACGAGCCAGATGCTCACGATCCACCGTACCCAGAAGTGATGAACGAAGCCCGTGACAAGGTCAAGGGGGCACTCGACAAAAACGGAGTGGGCTTCTATTCAAGCTGGGCCGACGAGAACATGACTATGGAACAGCGCGTCGACTACTCGATAGATGTGGTGGGCGTGAAGATGATGGGCGCAACGAAAGAATGGGCTGACTACGGTCGCAAGAAGACCGGTCGCACGATGCCCGTCTGATCGTAGTTCCAAAGCTCTGGAATTACCGACCTTGAATGGCTGGTGCTGGTTTGTAGACTCGAGCTCGTGAGAACGGGCTCGAGTCGCGTTTCAGGCAGACAATTTGCTACAGGAATCGGCGGTTCAACGCCGTCAGGTATGTCAGGTCAGGGGCAAACAGGATGAAAGTATTAGTAGCGGGGGGATCGGGAATAGTCGGTCACTACGTGATCGACGAGTTGTACAAGCTCGGCCATGAAGTGATCAACGCAGATAAATTCCGTATTTCCAGCAACCTCAGTCACAGCGGCACCACTGGCCGGCTTGCGAGTGCCGACTCCGCGGTAAAAATGCGCGAAAACTGGCCGAGGATACCGACGTTTTTCGAAGTTGAAATATCTGACTACGGCCAGGTCATTTCCGCAATGGATGGCTGCGACGCAGTAATATCGCTTGCTTCTCGCCCGAGCGCCGCTAACTACGTCGAGGAAGACGTGGTCCGGACCAACACGATGTCGATGTGGAACGTGTGCCGGGCGGCAGAACAATTGAAGGTCAAGCGTGTTGCCCTCGGGTCGTCGTACAACGCGGTTGGTGCCATGGGAACTGCTGCGCGCTGGAAACCGAACGAGGTCAAACCACCCGAATACTTCCCGCTGGATCAAAACGTCTACACACGTTCTGAAGATCCTTACTCAATCGCAAAATGGCTGGGCGAAGAGATAGGACAGGCATTCTCGAGGCGTTCACCCTGGATGGCGATCGCCAGCATGCGGTTTAACGGCATGTGGGACGACGCTTATTTCACCCATTTACAGGCCAATCCGATAACTGACCCATGGACGCGTTGCCAGGGATTTTGGACTTATTTGCATATTCGTGACGCCGCTCGGGCGTGCGTACAGTCAGTCGTCAACGAGAACTGGAGCGGGCACCACAGATTTTTCCTGAATGCGAAGGATACGATGCTCAACATCCCGACAATGGAAGCCATCAGAACGGTCTATCCAGGCGTTCCCCTAAAAAAAGAATTCGAAGGCTTCGAGGCTCCTATTTCAACGGCGAACGTCAAAGACGTCATCGGGTGGGAACCGCGCTACTCCTGGAGGGACGCCCAGTTCAGTTCGTAAATTCGTGCCGACCTGCGATTCGACCGTAGACCTGAGGCGCGCCACGCACCGTAAACTTGATACATGTGCGGTGCATTTGTTTATGTATACGTGGCCGGTGTCCGTTACCAACTCGTGGGCGGCGGCGGCGTCGAACGTGCTGGAATTGGCGAGTTAATAGCTCGCCGACCCGATCTCGCGTCACGGTTCAATATTCGGCCGACCCAGGACGTTGTCATAATTGTCAACGAAGACGGTCGCCCTGTGGCCAGGCCGATGCGCTGGGGATTGATTCCGTCGTGGGCCAAAGCAGAAAGACTCCCGAAGAGCACGTTTAACGCTCGGGATGACAGACTGGCCAGTTCTGGTATGTGGCGCGGGCCGTTCAAACACAGCAGGGGAGTTATCCCCGCTACCGGCTTCTTCGAGTGGAAGAAAATCGACGGCGCGAAGCAACCGATGTACATCACCACGAAAGATGGACGCGAATTCGTGTTTGCTGCTGTGTACGACAGTTGGATAAACGAACATGGCGAAAGGGTAGACTCCTGCGCAATTGTCACGACCTCTGCGAACGAGTTCATGGCTACAGTTCACGATAGGATGCCCGTCATGCTTGATGACGAAACCATGGCGCTCTGGCTAGATCCTGTTACAACTGAAACCGGCAGATTGCAGTCGATTCTTTTGCCAGCACCTTCTGAGTCACTACAAATGCACCCGGTGTTAGGCAGAGTAAATTCATACAGGAATGACGATCCCGATTTAATTTCCATGGTTCCGCCAGCAGATGTGCCACCCTGTTCACCGATCGACCCGGATGACCCGAGCAGTCCTATGCAACTCAATTTCCTGCAATACGACCAATGCACCCTAACTACAACCCGGGTTGACCCGAAACCAGATGACCGATAGAAATCCAGGGAGCGACGACGACCAACAGATCGACCATGAAGATGTCGAAGGCCACGTCTCGGGACCCAGCCAGCGCGACATGGATAGATCGTGGGAAGACTACGAAACTGTCGAAAATAAACTTCGGCCGGGGATCGGTGCGGCTGTCTGGAAGATCACAGTAGTCGGGATATCTATCGTGATATTGCTGTCGATGACTCTGGCAATTGCAGGCCCGCTCCTCGACCGGTCACGAGAGCCCGTACAGGTCCGACCTGAGCGTACGACAGCGACTGTGCTGAAGGTGATCGATGGGCGAACGATTGTCGTAAGCAGCGGACGGGGTGAGCAGACCGTGCGAATGATCGGCGTCGATGCACCGCTGTTCGGAGATCTTTTCTACGATCTTGCTCAGCAGGTCGGGCATAGTTGGATCGGCGGCCAGGAAGTGTTACTCGAGGCCGATGAGCAAGAGATGGACAGCCAGGGGCGGCTGTTGCGGTACGTATATTTCGACGACGTGATGATAAACGCCGCATTGATCCTGAACGGCCTCGGCAAGGTCGAATCGGAGCAACCGAACATCAGGTACGACGCTTTCCTGGTCGATATGGAGCGTCGAGCGCGTGAGTCCGGAACCGGGATCTGGGACCCCGCATACAACGACGAGGTCCAGGGTAGTTCAGATAAGACCGAAGCCAGTTCCCACTTTAAGTTCGTTGCGAGACCGGCTGCGAGTTGACCACCGCAGAATTCCCGATCGACAGTCGCACCGATCAACGATTGAGGTCGGTGATTAGAAATCCTGCTTACCGCAGGTTGTGGGGCATCGGCTTTACGTCCACGATCATGCGGTGGATGGAGACCGTGGCACTCGGAATCTTTGTCTTCGAATTGACCGGTTCGCCATTGTGGGTCGCCGTCGTCGGATTCCTGCGGATGGTACCGATGTTCGCGCTGGGACCAACAATTGGCCTGATATCTGATCGGACCAACCGGAAAGTCCTCATGGGCTCAACCATGGGTGTGCTGTCCGGAGTCTACGTCGTCATGGGGATACTTGTCGTAACCGACCGTATCGAGCTGTGGCACATCTGTGTTGGCGCGGCCCTGGCTGGAGTCATGTGGGCCACCGACTTTCCAGTTCGCCGTGCGATGATCGGCGACGCGGTCGGATCTCGCGGAATCTCTACGGCGATCGGTATCGACATGGCAACGAGCAATTTTTCGCGGGTCATCGGGCCACTCGGTGCTGGTGCGTTTCTGGCCACTGTTGGCGTTGAGGCGGCCTATTTCACGGGAGCTGTTCTGTTCGGGATTGGTTCGCTGTTGGCGTTTTCGATGCCATACGTACCGCCGCTTTCGATGGCAGGGGCATCACGTGGATATTTCGGGAATCTCGCCGAGGGTTTACGGCACGTACGGGCTGACCGAATCATCGTTGTGACTCTTGTGATCACGATCGTGATGAACGTTTTCGGATTTCCCTATCAGCAGATGGTCCCGGTGATCGGTAAGGAAACACTGTCGATCGGCCCTCTGCTGATCGGTTTGCTTCTCGCTACTGAGGGAATTGGGGCGACTGCCGCGGCACTCATTATCGCCTTGAAGGCTCGACCCGGCGGGTACACGAAAATTTATGCATTCGGTTCAATCGCTTCCCTGGCAGCGATACTGGCGTTTTCGCTGTCGCCTTCTTACTGGACGGCGCTACCGGCGTTGATGATCGCAGGATTTTCGATGGCAGGGTTTGCGACAATGCAGAGCGTCATCATCATTACCTCCACACCACCTGAAATACGCGGGCGAGTTCTCGGTGTTCTTGCGGCATCGATCGGCACGGGTCCGTTCGGAGTGTTGCTCCTGGGTTTCATGGCGTCGTGGTGGGGCGCAAACAATGCCGTCACTGCGATCTCTGCCACGGCCCTTGCCCTGACGATTACCACACTGGCGATTTGGCCGATGTATCTACGCAGTTCGGTTTCGTCGAACGATGCGGACGCTGTTCTAGTTAGCGAGCGCAACTGACAGGACGTACAAAAACAGTCCGAGGAAAATGAGCAATAGCACGGGTCGTGGGCTAAATTTGTTTTTCACGCTGTTCGTTCTTTGAGGTTTTACTCTTCTGTGGTTGCCGACGATTCAAATTACTCTCTGGTTGCCCTGGATATTGACGGGACGATGATCGGCGACGACCGCATTGTGCCAGCCGATCTGTTCGACGCAATTGCCCGAATCCAGTCTTTCGGCACGACGGTTTCGGTCGCAACGGGCCGAACGTTAACGCCAGCCCTGCGGATTTCGCAGCAAGCGGGTGTTACCGGACCAATTATCTGCTTTCAGGGTGCCATGACGTACGATCAGGCGACTCGTTCTGAAATTCGACATGTACGACTGGACGAGAAAACAACCGCCGCCGCTATCACACGACTGAAAACCTCTGTGCCCGAAGTCATGCTGTTCGTCGACGACGATGTGTGGGTCGAAAAGCGCAGCGAGTGGGCCAACGGGTACGGTGCGCGTATGGGCGTGGCAATCAAGGATGTCGATTCGCTGTTGAGCATGGCACATAAGCGTCCGACCGCAGTGATCGGGATCGGTGATCCGGACATCGTCGGTCGCCTCGTAGAAGAACTAGCTGAACAACTTGACGGTTCTGCACTTGTTACACATTCGCTGCCGATGTTTTGCGAGGTGGAGGCAGCAGACGCCGGGAAGGATCGGGCAATCGCACACCTGGCGGAAACACTCGGTGTTGGGCGGCATGGCGTGATAGCCGTTGGTGACGGGAAAGGCGACCAATCGATGATCGAATGGGCCGGTCTGGGTGTGGCGGTCGCCGGGGGGCACCCCGACGCCGTTTTAGCAGCCGATAGACTGATTGCGCAACCGGAAGAGCATGGCCTGGCAAACCTGCTGAACGAACTGGCTGACCGAGGTCGATTTGGCTCGGCAGATAGAGTCAGCGACCAGACGGCAAGCAGGCACACAAGATGATCGACCTGGCAGGTGAACTGGCTTGAAAGATGTAATCGTTCTCGGTGGACTGAATATGGACCTGATTGTCGAGACACCGCGCCTGGCAGGTCCGGGTGAAACCGCAGAAGGGACCCGGTTCTACACGACCCCTGGAGGGAAGGGTGGCAATCAGGCCGTTGCCGCTGCAAGGCTTTCGCAGAGCCCGGGAACAGTCAAAATGGTCGGTCGGATCGGGGACGACAGTTTCGGTGAAGAGATGGCGCAGTTTATGCGGAACGAGGGGATCGACACCTCGCTGCTTCGTCGCACTGAAAACATCGCGTCTGGCATAGCGATCATATTTATCCTGCCCGACGGCGAGAATCACGTGAATGCCGTTTATGGCGCCAACGGCCTGTGCGATCTTCAGCAGTCTTCGGATGTGGCCTCCGCCCTCGCTGGCGCGGGCGTGCTGCTCTGCCAGCAAGAGCTGCCGCTGGCTGTGACAAGAGCGGCCATTGAAGCCGCCTCCACTGCCAGTGTCCCGGTAATTCTGGATCCGGCTCCCGTACGTAACATTCCGGTTGGATTTTATGACTCGGTGACCATTCTGACTCCGAACCAGGGCGAAGCGGCGGCTTTGTCAGGTATCGACGTGGTCGACATTGCTTCTGCGCGGACTGCAGCACGCAAGATCCGCGATTCCGGCACCGAAACCGTTATTGTCACGATGGGGGATCAGGGTGCATGGGTCGAGTCTCACGGGGTGTCAGAGCTGCTGGAGCCGTTCCGAGTGCGTGTGGTAGCCACGGTGGCTGCGGGTGACGCATTCAACGGCGGCCTCGGGACCGGATTGGCGTCGGGGATGGATCTCCTACAGGCTGCACGCCTCGGTATGGCCGCAGGTGCGCTCTGTGTTAGCAGAGACGGTGCGCAAGAAGCGATGCCGACCCAAGCAGAGGTTGAAGCGTTGATGGCGGCGCAGGCGTAGCCGGAGACGGTAGCGCCGGGCAGGCCGCGCCACGCAACTCACCTGACGCTCGGAACTGGTCCGCTGATTTCGTCGACGGTTGTTATACCGGCCACGTTCATCAACTTCACGAGTCGTCTGTTTATGCGGGAAGGCAATCCCGGCCCTTCGTATACAAACGACGTGTAGAGCTGTATCGCCGAGGCACCTTTTGCAAGGAGCTGCCACACCTGTTCGGCAGTTGTCACGCCGCCGCAGGCGATGATGTCCGCATTCCCCTGGAGCAGGGCTTGAACATCGGCAATCATCAACTCAGTGTGCTCGAAGAGCGGTGCACCGCTGAGGCCGCCATTGCCTACGCTGAGTCGACTGCTTTCAATGGGATGTGTGTTCGCAACCACTACCCCGTCGACCCCGGCATCGACTGCGGTTTCGACCAGCTTGAGCATCTCTCGACGATTTTCTTTGTTTCGCATCCAGGGTGGCAGTTTGACGAACAGCGGAACGTTCTTGACTGCGACAAGCCCTTCGATGAGTCCTCGCAACCTGCCCGGCTCGTGGAACACCCGCAGTCCGGAAGTGTTCGGGCTACTCACATTCAGTTCGATCCCCGACACCAATCCTTGAGTGCGAGTTAGGCACTCGACCACTTCATCCTCGATCGTCCCGGAGATGCTCACCAGTATTCGATCGCTGTATTTTCGAGATTTTTGGAGTTTCCTGACCGCAGCTTCGAGGCCAGAGCCAGGAAAGCCCAGCGAGTTCATCACCGCTTTCCGATCTGGAACTCTCACGACTCTCGGCCTGGGATTTCCAGGGCGGGCAGAAAGGGTGACCGTGCCGCCGGTGGCAAATCCAAAACCCAGGTGGAGCACGGAACCCAGCACTCTGCAATCTTTATCAAATCCTGCAGCCAGGCCGACCGGGTTAGGAAACGAGATGCCTGCAACCGTGGTCGCCAGCCTGGCATTCTCTGCACCGTTTAACGGTCGAAATGCATTCCATACTCCCGGAATGCCGAGTGCCGTGACCGTCGCCGCGTGTGCGGATTCGGGTGACAGCCTGAATATCAACGGCCTTGCAGCCACGCTGTAGATGCTCGTCGTTTCGCCTCTCTTCACGGGAATAATTGGCAGCGAATTGACCGGAAATCGGTTTCGACCAAGATTACTGGCCGTATGATGTTAGTCGAGTCCAATCCGAATCTCGACTCCGTTCAGAGGGTCAATTCAAGCACATGACACTGGAATACCATCTTGGCGACCCGGCGAACCCAAAAGGGCACGCACTGATCTACTTCCGTGACGGCAGGGATCCGGAACGAGTGGGAGCCTCTTATGTGGTCATGCTCCCGGTTACTGTCGACATCAGTAAATACGTTCCCCCGTTCCTTGCCGGTCAGGTCGAGCAACTGGGATCAGGAGAGATGTCATCGTTCGCGTTTCCTCCTGCGCCCGAATCGGTCCCCTCTGAACCCTGGTTGAGAAAAACCGCGGCGAACCGAGGTGACGATCTCTTATTCGGTGGAGTTGCTAACCTGGACGACATCACGTCATTAATGGCAGTTGTCGCTGACATCTCCTCTGAATACTCCGCACAGTACGAGAGTAGTCCGAACGTGGTAGCTGGTTCCGCTGCCCAACAACTTGAGGATTCAGCCAGAAGTGGAGAAGGCGAATCAGATACCGATGTCAGTGATGTCATGTATGGATTAATGTCAGAGCCAGACCTGCTGGCCGAACTGACGACCCTGATGGGTCGCCTGCAGTACGAATCAAGCGGGAAGGATGTTGCCGGAGTTCGAGAGAGCGAGGCGAAAATACGAGCCATTGCAAGGCATATTCCCGAAAATCGCAAAATAGATTTGCTGGTCGAAGCCGCGCTCGACAGTCGGCCTCAATCGGCAAAGCGTACCCAGCTCTACCTGGAACGGGCATTTGCAATGTACCGCGAAGATTACACTCGAGTCCATGTGATCGAAAAGGAAATCGGCGGGCTTGATGGCGGTGGAGCGGACTCGCCTGAACCCCGTCAAACAGGTTGAGTTGCTAGCCCAGGCTCAATTGAGAGCCGACCTCAACTGATCGACGGTGATATTTCCTCCGCTCGCGATCAGGACCACGCGTTTCCCCTTTAGACGATCTTTCATGTTGATGGCGGCTGCCAGCGACGCAGCGCCGGCGTGCTCGACAAGTGTGCGTGTGGCATGAACGTACTGTCTGATAGCGCTGGTGATTTCCGAGTCCTGCACCAGTACGAACTCTTTTAGCCGCTCTCGGAGGATTGCGATTGGCAGTGCGTATGCCGACTCGGTGGCGAGTCCTTCTGCCAATGTGGTCATCGGGTAGTTCTCGAATCGCCCGGTCCGCCACGCATGATGAGCGGCAGGGGCGTTCGCAGCCTGGGTGCCGATGACCTGAGTCGACGGAGACACGTTGTCGGTAACGATGCATGTCCCGGACGCACCGGAACCTGCTCCGACGGGGACGATGATGAAATCAATTTCTTTGAGGTCTTCATGCACTTCCACAGAATATGTGGCGACGCCTGCGATAAGCGCTGGTTCGTTTGTCGCGTGGACGAATCGCATCCCCTTCTGCTGCGCAATTTCCTCCGCGTGTTCCCTGGACCTCTCGAACACGTTGCCATGAAAGATCACGGTTGCTCCGAGCGCGGCGATCGATGCTGCTTTTGCTGGGTTGGCGCCTTCCGGTAGCACTACCGTGCAGGCTGCATCGAACGCTCGCGCTGCGTAGGCGATCGACTGCCCGTGGTTGCCGGAGGAAGCAGTGACAAATCCACGGTTTCGTTCCTCTTTCGTCGTCTGGGAAACCAGGTTGATCCCACCTCGGATTTTGAAGGCACCCAGGAGTTGAAAATTCTCGTGCTTGACCCACACGTCTGCTCCAAGTATTTCCGATAGGACGGGGTAATGGCGCAGAGGTGTCCGCAACACGTGACTGGCGATAACTTTTCTCGCCGCGTACACGTCCTCAATCTTCGGTACATCCGGGTTGGGAATTCCACTCATGCTGCAAGTCCTCAAGGTTCAAACGGGATAAGGGTGGCGAGCAGGTTACAGGAGCGTTGAAGCTGGTGATCGTCCGACGATGAGCCACCTGTCACACATTCCACGCTTTGTCGGGAGTATCCTTCGTCGCACAGTGCCGCATCCATGCGCATTTATCCTAGGAAACCGTTGGCAGTAAAAGATCCAGGTGGTCGGAGATCATTTCCGACCGAGATAGCTCGACAGCAGACTCGCGTCCCCAGGTTTGGTCCACTGGGCCGAATATTCACCCACACATTCGAAGCGGTGCTCGATAACCGCGATTTCCGAATGATCTGGTTTGGCATGGTGCTGTCCATGGGCGGATTCCAGATGCAAATGGTCGTCCGCGGCATCCTGGTGTACGAAATGACCGGTGACCCGTTTATCACGGGCATAGTAGGTATGGGATTTGCCCCCAGCTTGCTGATAGTTTCACTTTACGGTGGCGTGCTGGGCGATCGCATGGAACGGCGCATGTTGATACAGATCTCCCAGACTGTGAACGGAGCGCTGGCAGGGATCGTTGCGATCCTGATGTTTACAGGCACTCTTGCATGGGGACATCTGTTCGCTGTTTCTATAGCCCAGGGTGCGATGTTCGCGCTGCAAATGCCGGCCCGTCAGGCGGCAATCCCGTCACTGGTCGGGAAAGATCAATTGCCAAACGCATTCGCATTGAACGCCATGGCGATGAGCATGATGACCCTGGTCGCGCCGGCCTTAGCGGGCGTGCTGTACGAACTAGTTGGTCCGAAAAACGTTTACGTGATGGTTTCTGCGGTAATGCTTATCGCCGTCATATTTACTTCACTTGTTCCGAAAATGCCACCACCCACGGATGCGATACGCCAGTCGGTAGTAGCCAACATCGTTGGTGGCTTCAAGTACATCGGGCAGAACAAACTCATCCTGAACCTGATGATTTACAGCGTCATAGTCGCGCTTCTCTCTATGCCTTTTCGGATGCTCGTCCAGGTCTACGCGAAGGACGTCTACGGCTCTGAGCCAGCACAGGTTGGAGTGCTCCTGACAGCGCTCGGGCTCGGCGGTCTTGCTGGTACCCTGACGATTGCGAACCTGCGGCAGGGACACCATCGAGGTTGGATCGTGCTGGGAGGCGCATTTGTCGCCGGTTCATCGTTACTGCTCATCGTCAGCGTTCCCGTGTACGCCGCAGGGATGTTGGGGATGGTGGGAATGGGACTCGCGGAGCAGGCCCGTTGGGCGCTTGGACAAAGCCTGATGATGGAAAATACAACTGACGAATACCGGGCCCGGGTTATGAGTGTACTGATGATGACGTTCGGTCTGATGCCGCTGGGCATGCTTCCACTTGGATGGGCGATGAAAGAATTTGGATCCCGTCCATCTGTCGGAGTCATCGCTGCTGCGCTGCTGGTGTTCGCTTTGCTATCGGTGTTTTTGATGCCTCGACTCCGTCGCGCCGGATAGCAAAATGTCACCCTTGTTTGGACCAACTGCAATGAAACGATAGCCGTATTTCTTGGCACTGAAGATTCCCATATCACTTTCTCCCGCGAGAAGAACGCGTGATGGAGTGAAGCGGAATCGGCTCGCGGCTCTGACTTTTTCGTCGCTGGGCCAATCAGATTTCCGTCACCTCTGGCTTGGCATGCTGCTGCTGATGGCCGCGGTGAACATACAGATGCTTGCCCGCGGGTATTTGACGTGGGAATTGACGAAATCGCCGATCGCCGTCGTGGTAGTCGGGGCCGGATTCGCGCCGCCAATCCTGTTGCTTTCGCTGTACGGCGGGGCGTTGGCCGATCGTTACGCCCGCAAGCGGATCATCCAGTTAGGGCAGTTGGGCATGCTGGGTATCACTTTGTTTATCGCCGTATCGATATCCACGAACACAGTCACGGTTTATCACCTCTTCGGCGCGGCAGTGACGCAGGGCACGATCTGGGCATTTCTGATGCCTGCCCGCCAGGCGATTGTTACCCAGCTTGTTGACGAAGATCACCTTTCGAACGCGGTCGCCCTTAACGCATCGGGAATGTCATTGATGACCCTTGCGGCCCCGGGAGTCGGCGGACTGATTTATGGACTGAGCGGTGCCGCCACCACCTACTACGTCATGTCGGGGCTGATTGTCGGTGCGTACATTTTTATGGAATTTGTACCGCGATTAGACCCGGTGGCGCGGGGTCGGCGGCGGATGTGGCGGGACATCGGCCAGGGGATTGCCTACACGCGACAAAATCGAACAGTCTTGATGCTACTTCTCGTTGCCCTGAGCACCGCGCTGCTGGCAATGCCGTTCCGTAGTCTTTTACCCGTCCAGATCGAACGCGTGTTCAAAATGGAGGTGGAAGCCCTTGGTCTGCTGATGAGCATGATCGGAGTCGGTTCGCTCATCGGCTCGCTTGCGATTGCAGGGCTGTCGAAAGCAAACCACCGGGGCTGGGTGTTGTTGATAACGAGCATGATCTCGGGATTTGCGATTCTCCTGGCCGCCGTTACAACCTCCTACGCTGTCGCTCTCGGGATAATGGTCTTGCTCGGCCTTGGAGACTCGGGACGCCGGGCGCTGAATTCCTCACTGATTATGGAACAAACCGACGAGGAATATCGGGGTCGTGTTATGGGTGTCTACATGATGAACTTCGGCCTGATTCCGCTTGGTGCAATCCCACTGGGGTACGTTGCCCACTGGTTCGATGTGCGAATGGCCTTTGCGATCGCAGGTGGACTGCTGGTTGTCGCCGCTCTCGGCTACACAGTACTAACCGACCGTGTTCGGCGTCTGTAAATTTCTGTTCGGTAGTCCCTCGTACTGGGGGTTGCAAGTACACTGCGGTTCTAACGACTTCGCCAACGGGCAGATTTCGTTACATCGCCCAGAATCCGTTTCCTGCCGACGTGCACTGCGGAAATACGACCATCAGATGCTAATTCGTGTACTGAGTGAACAACTTGCATCTCGTATTGCCGCGGGCGAGGTAATTGAGCGTCCAGCTTCGGTCGTGAAGGAGTTGGTGGAAAACTCGCTCGACGCAGGATCCACCCGTATCGAGGTACAGGTTGTGCGCGGTGGATCGCAGTCGATCACGATCGTCGACAACGGGCAGGGCATCCCGCCATCGGAGATGGCGACCGCATTCGAGCGATTCGCGACGTCGAAGATTGACGAAGCATCCGATCTAATCGCCATCGAGACACTGGGGTTTCGTGGTGAGGCGTTGCCGTCGATCGCATCGGTCGCACATGTAGAGGCGATCTCCAGGCACGAAGGCGAGAGTGCGGGATCACGCTATGTCGTAGATTTCGGAAAGGCCGGAAAGGTCGAAACCGCGGGTGCTCCGCGTGGAACACGCATCGAGGTCACAGGGTTGTTCAAGAACGTTCCTGCCAGGCTGAAATTCCTGGGTTCCGCAGGTCGTGAACTTTCGCGTATTCACACTTTGATGGCCTCTCTGGCGTTGGTTTACCCCGATGTCTCGTTCAACCTTACGGCTGATGGGCGCGAGAATTTGCGCACGGTCGGGTCGGGTGACCTTCGGGATGCGGTCGCCGGTGTATACGGTCAGAAAATTGCAGACCAGATGCTTCCCCTTGAGCCAGATAATTCGGCCGCGTTTTCGGTCGATGGGATGGTGAGTTCACCCTCACTTAACCGTTCCAACCGCACCTACATCACGCTGGCTGTGAATGGACGGTGGATCCAGTCACGCCGTTTGGCATATGCGATAGAGCAGGCCTACCACGGCTTTCTACCCGATAAACGATTTCCTGTGGCGATCGCACGAATTCACACGCCGCTCGATGATGTGGACGCCAACGTTCATCCAACCAAGGCCGAAGTGCGTTTCTTGCGTGAGGACCTTGTCTACTCGGTAGTCCAGCGTGCCATTCGCGGCGTTCTTTCAACCTCGGCGCCAGTTCACGGGCTTGGAGCCGGGCGCGCAGCGGGTTCTATTGGGCTTTTGAGGTCCCCTGTCAGGCCCTCGGGCGGTGGCGCAGTCAGTTCACCTGTTTCACCCAACCGCGCACCTGCTTCCGGGTTCTCACAGTGGCCTGTAGAGTTGACGGACGAAGACTGGCCACGTGATGGTTCAGCCAGGCAATCCTCGCTATTGGGAACTCCCGCTCGTCACGACCCGGACGAGCGTTCCGACGGGGCCACGCCGCGAGAAACGCTCCCCGTTCTCCGGGTCATCGGTCAGGTCCACGAAACATATATCGTCGCCGAGGGGCCTGACGGCGTTTATCTGGTCGACCAACACGCCGCACACGAGCGGATTACCTATGAGCGAGTGAAGGCACGGTTCGACGAGAATGTCACCGAGTCTCAACCCCTGCTCGAACCGGTAGCGATCGACCTGGCGCCCGGTTTACTTACGGTAGTTCAGGAACACCTGGATGAACTCCACAGGGTCGGTTGGGGAGTCGAGGAATTTGGTAGCGGCAGCCTGATAATCCGAAGCGTTCCGGCCCCACTCGCTGTAAGGGCGAGCGGAGATGGCGCTGGCCAGTTGTTGATACGGGTGCTTGACGAACTGAGCGAAGGTGGGACCGGCGAGTCGTGGCGAGATCGGCTGATCGCTTCCGTCGCCTGTCATTCTTCAATCCGGGCAGGGCAGACGCTGTCGATCACCGAGTGCCGGGATCTGATTCGGCAGCTGGAGAAGGCCAGTCACCCCAATACGTGCCCGCACGGTCGACCGACCGTAGTTCAACTCGATGTCAATGATCTTGAGCGAGAGTTCAAGCGTCGATAGAGCGCCATGGCCTACCTGCAAGCTCTACCAGGCAGTTGTTTTGAATCTAAAGCACGGGAGCGCCGGGAACCGGGTGCCGGAACTCGTAAACGGCACTCTGGGCAGTACCGCAAACGTACACCGACTTCATGTCGGCACCACCAAACGCCAGGTTGGCCGGCACCCAGTTCGGAACATGAAACAGGTCGAGCAAATCACCACCTGCACTTACGTATGCAATGGCCCTGATCCCCGGTAACGTTTGCAGTATGTTGCCGTCGATGTCGATGGCCATTCCGTCCGGCCCTCCCGGCTCTTTGAATCGCCGTACGAGCGCCTGGTCGAGAACGTTGTAGTCGGTATCGATAGTGAACGATACGAGACGCTGAGCCCGACTTTCCGAGACGTAAACAATTTTTCGGTCGGATGAAAACGATATGCCGTTCGGATACGCAAGCTCACTGGCAAATGCGCTGACCTTACCACCGGGTGTTACTCGGTAGACCGGGCTGATTGATGGATCCGGCAGTGGACGCCTGATCGGATCGGTGAACAGCAGATCTCCGTTTGGGAGGAAGCACAGGTCGTTCGGACCCCCGAAAGCCGTCCCATCGTAGTCGCCTACGAATTTTTTGACGGTACCGTTCTTGTCGATGTGCAGGATGGCTTTCAACATCGCGTCAGCCACAAACATTTCACCGTCCGCGTTGAACGCCAGCCCGTTGGGTCGGCCCTCGGTTCCGGCTACCAGGGTGGTATCGCCATCTTTTGAAACGCGAATGATTGCGGCGTCATCCGCGCTCACGAGATACAGCTGGCCATCCGGGCCGATCGCCGGGCCTTCCGGACCGCGTATTCCCCTGGCAAGCACACGGAAACCAGTGGGGATATGGGTTAAGTCGGTAGTCATCTAATTTAATGGAAGAGTATGTGTCGCCCCGCCGCGGTTCAACCAACTGAGGGGTCACCGGTAGTCAGACCGGGTCAGGCTGGAATTGCCGGGGATTTCGGTCGGCTGTAAAATGTGGGCAACAAACCGACTGGTCGGTCGGACGACAGACGCCAGACCATCTCCAGCCCATTATGTCTGAATCCTCTACTAAACAGCGAATCCAAACTCGTGAACGCATCCTGGAAGCTGCGGAAACGATCTTCGCCGATCACGGCTATCACGATGCGCTTATCGACGAAATCGGAAAAAAAACATCGATTTCTAAAGGCGGGCTGTATTTTCATTTTCCCAGCAAGGAAGAGTTGTTTTTCGCGGTGATGGACCGCCACGCCAATAAACTCGTTAGCCGTGCAGAGAAAGCGGCTGCAAAAGCCGCATCCCCATTGGACGCAGCAGAGGCGGCGCTCGATGCAGTTCTATCAGCATTGTCTGCACAGAAACGACTCGCTCGTCTGTTGATCACACAGGGCTACAGCATGGGTAACGCGTTCGAGGCAAAGCGTGTCGAAATGTTCGATCGATTCGCCGCCGTAATCAACCGACAGTTGATTGAAGCCAGGCAGGCGGGGCAAATCGGCGAACTCGACACGGATCTCGCGTCTCGGGTGTGGTTAGGTGCTGTAAATGAAGTCGTCGTGCACTGGCTTTTCGCTGGCGGACCTTCGCCATCGAGAGCGGCTCCAGACCTGAAGAAAATGCTTGTCGCTTCCGTATCCCCCGACGCTGTAGCACGTCGTGAATTTTCTCCTCTTTCTTCCGGGGCCAGCACATGACTCAGGGAATCCTTCGTAGCGGTACAGCAGGCTGGCGCAGGCTTTCCATATTTCTTGAGGCGATCAAGTTTGAACACTCCGTATTTGCGCTACCGTTTGCGATCCTCGCTGCGTTCGTGTCCTCGCATGGATGGCCAAACTGGACAGGTCTTGCCTGGGTCGTGGTAGCGATGATCGGAATGCGGACTTTCGGAATGGCTGCAAATCGATTGATCGATGCAGAAATCGATGCTCACAATCCTCGCACTGCGTCCAGGGCCATCCCCGCTGGCAGCATTTCAAGACGGGCAATGACTGGTTACATGCTGGTTGCCGGTGGAGTATTCGCAGCAGCCACTTCTCAACTTGATCCGGTTGCGTGGCCACTGGCTCCAATTCCCCTGGCCGTCATGATTGGTTATCCATATCTCAAACGATTTACATGGCTCGCCCATTTTGGGATGGGAGCGGTCTACCTCATCGTACCACCTGCGGTCGCTCTGGCACTTACCGGCGACATGCCGTTCGAGTTCGTGCTGATCGGACTGGGTTCGATGGTGTGGGTGGCGGGATTTGACGTTCTCTACGCTACCGCCGACTTTCACATTGACCGGGAGCAGGGCCTCCACTCTATTCCGGCCAGGTTCGGAATTCGCCCGGCGCTGGTGATATCGCGGGCATTGCACATCGTTGCCCTCGCTCTGCTGTCATCGGCTGGCGTCGTGATTGGAGCGGGAATGCTGTACTTCATCGGAGTTGCCGCTGCGGGTGCCCTTCTGGCTTACGAACAATCGCTGGTTTCGTCCAACGACCTATCAAAGTTGAACATGGCATTTTTCACTATGAACGGTGTGATTGCCCTGGTTTTTGGCACGTTTGTCGTGATCGGCGAGGTGATTTGATGGGAATCTATGTACTGGGAATTGCCGGAGCCAGTGGAGCGCCCTATGCCAGGCGGGTTTTGGAGCAAATGTTGCTCGCAAATCACGATGTAAAAGTCGTGATCACCGACTCCGGACGCAAGGTGCTCGATGTCGAAGAAAATCTACTTCTCACCGGTAATACCGATGCTGATACGCCGCTGGTGCTCGAATGGGCGAACGGGAACGGTGCTACCGGAACGCTGCAGCTCTACCACCACCAGGATGTCGCGGCTCCGATCGCTTCAGGGTCTTTCGGCATAGACGGTATGGCCGTTGTTCCTTGTTCTGGCGGGACGATGGGCCGCATCGCTCATGGCATCTCAAATGGACTCCTCGAGCGCGCTGCCGATGTTTGTCTGAAGGAACGACGCCGACTGGTTCTCGTTCCACGAGAAATGCCGCTGAGCCTTATCCATCTTCGAAACATGACAGCGGTCACGGAAGCCGGGGCCATAGTGCTGCCGGCGTCTCCTGGCTTTTACCACAACCCGAAAAGCATTAACGATCTTATCGATATGGTCGCTGGCCGTATTCTTGCTTCACTGGGTATCGACTCCCCGGTGATGAAGCCATGGCTTGGGGCCGACCCTCATTCCTACTCGGAAGAAGGACTTCACTAGTTGGCCTTTACTGACCTTCAATCGTTTCTAAAAGTCCTCGAGAAAGAGGGCGAACTCAAGCGTGTGACCGAGGAAGTTGACCCGGTACTTGAAGTCACCGAAATCGCTACACGAGCCGTCAAAGAAAATCTGCCGGCTCTGTTGTTTGAAAACGTAAAGGGTTCTCGGTATCCGCTGGTCATCAACTCGATGGCCTCGATGCGCAGAATCGAACTCGCTTTGGGTCGTCCACCCGAGGCGCTCGGTGAAGACATCGTTCGGTTCATGGAAGACGTGAACCCTCCGAGCCTCGGTGCTTTCTGGCGGAACCGTAAAACCGGTTGGCGCCTGCTGAAGATCAGGCCGAAATCCACCCGGCGGGCGTTATCTCAGCAAGTGGTCGAAGAGCCCGAAC
>JAQBVG010000196.1 GCA_027623655.1 Chloroflexota bacterium | reverse complement strand
GCCCGACGACGTGGTTGGAGTCGTCGGTTCGGCCACGATTGGTCTTTCCGCGATCGCTGCTGCCAGGGCTTTCGGCGCCCGTACAGTCATTGCTTCGGCACGCCACCCACAGCAGGCTGAGGCCGCCAGAAAAATGGGTGCCGATGTTGTTGTCGGCTCTGAGCCAGGCGAGTTTGAAGACGCATGCATGGAGGCATCAAACGGAATCGGTGCCGATTTCGTTGTTGAATCGGTCGGTGGCCGTCAATCGGAAACGTTCCAGCAGGCGATAAGGGCCACCCGAAACCAGGGGACCATGCTCTATCTGGGTGGAATAAAGATCCCGATGGAACTCGATTTGTTCGAGGCACTGATTCGAGAAATACGGATTCAGTCGGTGATCTGCTACGGAGTGATCGACGGGCGTCACGACTACGAGGTTGCTATCGACCTGCTTGCTTCCGGCGAGATTCCGTATCGGGAGATTGTCACTCATCAGGTCGCACTTGAGGACATCCAGGATGGTTTTGACGCCGCCTGGGACAAAACTTCGGGTTCGATCAAGGTCCACGTGAATATCTAGGCTGGTATTGAAGCCAGGGTGAAGGTTCGCCATCTTGGCTCTGTTAAGTCCTGTATAGCCAGGTGTGGGCGGGGGCAACCGAGTTGCGCCTGGCTCTAACGGTCTGGGACTCGGCCACCCTGACCTATTCCCAGATGAATGGGAAACGTATTCCGTCTGTCCCGGTGCGCCAATTCGTTTCACGCGCGATTCACGGCGGTTTTGCCGCATTTTGGTGAGGGATTTGTTTCGCCAACCGGAATCACAACTTTCGCAAACCTTCGCGCTTCCTTGCTGCACTAAATACCCACGCTTTGAGTTTGATAGAGCCTATCGGATCACTATCCAAACTGCGCTCAACTGACCCTGCTGTCTCACGCCGGTGATCCTGTTGGGCTACAGGTGGTAGGTAGGAACACGCATGCTGTTGGTAGCGCACACCTTCATCAAACGTTGGTGCGACCTACAGGCAACTTTGAACAGTTATTGAGCGACTGAGATGCGAATTACATTCCGACGACGACAGTACCGATCTACTCACCAGAGGATTAACCGTCCTGTAGGATCGAAGGTGTCGACCAAAGTAATGATCGCCGCACGCTCGGCCCGATTTATCGAGACACTGGCAAGTTCTGTCGAGAAAAATCCACTCACCGGGATGATTGGTGGAGCCCAGGACCGTGACTCCGCTGTCGAACGGGCAGTACTCCTCCGGCCTGATGTCGCGATTATCGACATCGACCTTGGTTACGAACTTGGCGGTATTGATACCGCATTCGCACTTCGTAAGATCAACCCGTCTCTCGGAATCGTAATTGTCTCGCCATACTCTGATGCCGAGCGACTTGCGATGATTCCGACGGGGCTCGGTCTCGAGTGGTCATATGTTCTTACCGCCACCGCTCGTACGCCACATCTCCTGGCAAAGGCGATCCACGGCGCTTCCTGGGGCATTCCGTACATCGATGAGCGTATCGACCGGTCGCTACTGGGCGTTGTGGAAAACTCGGTTGACGCCATTCTCGACAATATTCTCAAAGGCTCGACATCCGAACGTCGCCTCGCTGCAAAGAAGAACAGCGGCAAAATGTTCCGGTGGAACGGCGCCGTACAGACGTTCCGAGTCGAGGACGTGTCCGACGACTCAGAGACCACGGCCGCTCCGGCCCGAACCAGGGCTTAGCTTTGCGCCGCATTCTTTTCGGTCTTCTAGCCGGTATTGTGATCGGCGCCACACTCATGAACATGAGTGGCGTTGGTCAGGCCGCCGGTGAAAATCCTGATTCAGAGAGTGCGCTGACGGCCTGGGTACCTGATTTGAAGGAAATCATGACCGGAGCCCTCAGAGACTTGTTCAGTTCAGCCAGTGTCGAGGCAAATGACCCCGAGATTGCTGAGTTTTACGGTCGGCTCACCAACAATATGTTGACGACAATTGAAGCGGAAAGTAACGATTCGTTCTCGCGTGCCGAGGTCGACTTCCCCCTGGTTCGAATAACCTTCCCGGCGAATCAGGCTGTCGTGAGCGATCTGGTGTCAATTCATGTTGACGCAGTTGACGACAAGGATCCGATCGGCACCCTGACGGTAAGGATAGCGATCGACGGAACAACAACGATTGAAGCGGCGTATTCGCCGGAATCGGGCTTCTACGAGGCAAGCTGGGACAGCAACACGGTAACGCCGGGTACCATGCACGTATTGACATGTGTGGTGACTGATTCACTGGGCAACTCACAGTCGGCTTCAGCCGTAGTGCTTGTCAGGCAATAGACGAAATGCAAAGCAATTGACCAGGTCAGTTTCAGATCAAATCAAACACGATTCGAGCGGAAAATTCGGTCGCGCGTTTGTGACTGTGTTCTCCGTAGCCACTTTCGGATTGCTGATTGCCACCGCCTACTTCGCGACCGGCTACGAACGCGGTGACAATCTATCGAGTTACGAGCGTGACGCGATCGAAGTGGTCGCTATGCAGAACGCCATCACTGGCGACTGGAATGAGACCGTTGAGATGTTTAACGGCTTCAACGTCGAATCACAACGAGAGCACATCATTCTGTTTTCACTCAGCCTCGACTCGGTCCACGATTTGATCACCGACTCTCAGTCAGTGATCGAACGGTGGAAGGAAATTGAGCCGCCAGAAAAGCACATCACTTCGTACGAAATTGCACTCGATGCACTGATGGCGATGCAAGACGGACTGATCCTGTTCGAAGAATATTTCCAGAATTCACTCGATACGATGGTCGCAGATCAAATCCGGGCGGACGATGCCTCGGCGAAGCTAACTAATGCCAAGGAACTCTGGAGACGCGCTGCCGAAGCCGCGGCCTCGGAAGGTTAGGTTGCGACTTGAGACTCCCGGCGGGTGTTGTTGGCCGGGGTTCGAGCCCCACCACAGCGCTGGGTCGAGACG
>JAQBVG010000195.1 GCA_027623655.1 Chloroflexota bacterium | reverse complement strand
TGGGCATCTCCTCAACGCACTCCGTCAGGATCACAGGAACCAACGGAAATCCGATCTTCTTCGGTGCCATGCTCGTCCTACTGATACCCGTAACCCTTGGTGTCATATTCGCCGAGCATCAGAAGAGCACGAGCGAGAACAAACGGTGGTGGCTTGCCGCTCTGGCCATCGTGTCGTTCGTGATCGCCGTTAGTCTGATCTCCGTCGTCAGCCGCGGCCCATGGGTTGGCGCCGCAGCAAGCGGTCTGGTCGGGATCGTTCTGTTGATCAAATATCGTCGGATCAGGGTGAACAAATTCCCACTCGCCGTACTGGTGATCTTTGCGATCGTCGGCTCGCTCATCTGGACATTCGACGATCTGATTCTCCCTGAAAAACACGATTCTGTAGCTTCCGGTGCGGGTTCAGAGTCAGCCGTGTTCAACAGTGCCTTGAGCGGTGTCGGAAGAACCAACACGATGGACCTCAGGCTCCGTTACTGGCGACTCTCCAGAACAATGAGCATTGATCGCGATCCAGTTCCTTACACCAATGACGCTCCGAAAGCAGTTCGCTGGCTGTTTGGATATGGTCCCGATATGTTCCGATTTGCGGGCACGTATTTTTCAGACAACACGACATTTACCCGACGACTCACCGCAGCACACAACGACCCGATCAATCGGCTGGTCGAACAGGGAGCTTTAGGTCTTATCGCCTGGTTGAGTCTGTGGGCGTCGATCGCCTATGGCGGAATGACTTTGGTTCGTCGCCTGGGTAGCCGTCAGGGCGAAGCAATGTGGTGGATCGGTATTGCTATCGTGGCCGCATTGTTTGGCAGATTCATCGAACAGTTATTCGGATCACCAACGCCCGGTGGAGTGCTCATCTTCTGGGTCCTGGCAGGCGGGCTTGCCGCGCTCCTTGTCCAGGCCGGCACCACATCATCTGCGAGAACTGTTCCGATCACAAACCCACGAGTTCCCCAACTCGCCATCTACGCCGGGCTTGCCGTCATCTTGATCGGATCGATAACACTGGCCTGGGACCGTGGCGCGAACTATCTTATTGCCGATCAGATGGCATCGTTCCTGTACCGGGAAACTTCCGTCACGGGCGATGAAGCTATCGTTCGACTAGAACAAGCCGCCAGGCTCGCACCGGATGTTCCCCGATACTGGCACGATCTCGCCGACATTGAGCACGGTCGTGCTGAGGCAACGGAGAATCCCGTAAGAAAGGCAGAGGCATTATCAAGTGCTTACGAATACGACCTGAAAGGCTACGAAGCCAACAAGATGGAAACTTCCAGCATTTACAGGCTTGCGTTCTCGGCGTGGGAGGCCGGAAACGCGGGTCGACCGGAACTCAGACAGGAAGCGCTCGATCTCTATACTCGTCTGACAGTCATTATTCCATCGGACAATCTCGCCCGAGAACGCCATGAAATTTTGCAGAATCTGCTGAACCCGTGATCGTGTCGCGGCTTCTGATTCCGTTACTCTGAACCCAGCATTATCCGCACTCGCCTCTGCGCAATTTTGACGTCCGTGAAGAGACGGAACGTCACAGACACCTAATTCTTGTAATTTGACAGTTTCTAACTCAATACAGAAAGCAGTTCTAGGCAT
The DNA here is from genome assembly GCA_027623655.1 of Chloroflexota bacterium. Taxonomy (GTDB): domain Bacteria; phylum Chloroflexota; class Dehalococcoidia; order Lucifugimonadales; family Lucifugimonadaceae; genus Lucifugimonas. The sequence goes on along the minus strand of JAQBVG010000195.1, from coordinate 1,364 downwards.
CCCCAGAAGGCGCAGACTGGCTGTCGGGCTCGCCATACAAGCCGCTATCCCTTTTGCCTCTCTATATGCTGCCCTCCTGCTGAGACTCGACCTCGACACACGGCTGATAGACCACCAGATTTTTTGGATCTGGGCATTAGTACTCGCCTGGCTCAGAATTGCAGCGCTGGTAACGTTCGGCGCACACCGAGGCTTATGGCGCTACGTGTCGGTCCCCGACCTTCTCAAAATCAGCAAGGCCACAACTGTCTCGACGCTCGTATTTATCCCACTCTTATGGCTGATTTCAGATTTCGAGGGAATACCACGCAGCGTCCCGATTATCGAATGGGGCATCCACATTTTTCTGGCTGGCGGAGTGCGGACCGCCGTAAGGATCGGTCGAGAGCGGCTGAAGGCCAGCAGCCATTCCGATCAATATAAGCGGCGGGTACTTATCGTTGGGGCCGGTGATGCAGGTGCAGCCTTTTGTCGCCAGTTACTTTCAACCCCAGACTTTTTGATCGATCCCGTCGCATTCATAGACGACGATCCTGCCAAGACCGGCCAGAGCGTAAACGGCGTTTCTGTGGTCGGAACTATCGACAATATGCCATCCGTCGCGAGTTCACTGGAAATCGACATGATCGTGATCGCCATCCCTTCCTCGACGCCAGAACAGCGAGCTCGTATTGTGAAATCTGCTCGACAGGCGCAGGTCGAATTCAGAATTCTTCCTGGCACAGACGAACTTCTCGAAGGAAACGTCTCAATTTCCAAACTGCGTCGGGTTGACGTTGCCGATTTGCTCGGGAGACCTGAAACGCATCTCGACGAAGTCGTTCTCCGTCAAACATTTACTGCCCGGACCGTGTTGATCACCGGTGGTGCCGGAACGATCGGATCGGAGTTGGCGCGACGAGTTCTCACGTTCGAACCGTCGACGTTGATACTGATCGATCGTGCCGAGAACCCTCTCGTTTTGCTCGAATACGAATTGCGAGCATTGATCAGTACGAGCGGTTCTCGAAAAACCGAACTCGTTACAAGAATCGCGGATGTAACCGATCCGGTATCGATCAGAAATATTACAAACAGATACGGCGTGGATGTGATCCTGCATGCCGCCGCACACAAACATGTTTACCTGATGGAGGACGCACCGGCAGACGCCGTGATCAACAACGTCGGCGGCGTGTTGAACGTGGGTCGCGCAGCCCAGGAATGTGGTGCGTCGACTTTCGTGCTCGTCTCCACCGACAAGGCGGTTTCTCCAACCAGCGTCATGGGTGCAACCAAACGGATGGCGGAACTCGCTATTCGTGAACTGGGTGCCGAAGGTGGAACTCACTTCGCCGCGGTCCGCTTTGGGAACGTGCTTGGCA
>JAQBVG010000194.1 GCA_027623655.1 Chloroflexota bacterium | reverse complement strand
CCCCCACCAACTTCGCCCGAACAACGTTTCAAACGGGAAAACACGGATTCTTCAGCACCCTGCTAGTTGTCGAGCAGACCCCAAGCGATTGAGAGTCGACCAGGCCGTTTGGGGTGCCATGTCACCTATCGATTCGGTCTAGAACCAGCACTCTGTGCGGGAGTATATCGCTTGATTTCAACTCAATTAAATGCGTCGATGCAGTTCGTATTTAGCTAAAGATCACACCAAATGACCGGTCGGACACAGAAACACCCGCCCTCGTTGAGCGCACAGGCGTCTTACGGGCGGATGAGTCGGTCAGACAAGAAGATTTATTGATGCCGTCGTGTGGTTCCTGACGGCGAACCGGCTGATGTTTTCGGCACTCTGGACGTCGGCGTGATGATCCGAGTCGGCGAATCGTAAGCGCCGGTGATCTGTCCCTCTGGCTTGAGCCTGCCGTCGGGTTCGCGAAAAACCTGCCATCCAAGTCTAAAAAGTAGGGGTGTTCTCGCCAAGATCGCAATATCATTGTGGGATCAAGCGGATATTATTGTTCGATTTCGAGTTCAAGACTGGCTAAGGAGTACACCAAAATTGGCGCACTGGGTCAAAAAGGACGATGCACTGATCGAGCGCGTCGATGGATTGCTGGCGTCTGCCCCTGTCAGGCGTAAAAACATGTTCGGGAGCGCCGCGTGGTTCCTTGAAACAAACGACCTGATGTTCGCCGGGGCGTGGGGTGAAGGAATCATGGTCCGGGTGGGCGAACAGGTTGCGCAGTACTTGATTGGTTCCGGCGAAGGCGAGCCGTTCGACCCAATGGGTGGTAAACCCATGCGGGAATATGTCTTCTTGAACGGCGAACGCATTGCCGACGATGAAATTTTGCTCGGCTGGCTGGAGCAGGCGAGCGATTTCCCGGAACCCCTCCCGCCGAAATCCGATTGACGATTGACGCGATTCGCCGTACCCGTACTTGTGCAAAAATCGGCCAGTCCGAGCGATCAGGCCGAGCCGTCAGCGCCCACGGTGTTGGCCCAGGCACCCATCGCCATTAAACCGCCATCGACATTGAAGTAAGAACCAGTCACGAACGAAGCCCTGTCGCTGGCGAGAAACAGGACCATATTTGCAATGTCTTCAGGCTGTCCGATTCGCCCGAGCGGATGTGCGCGGGCCGTCGACATCAGTTCGTCTTCGAGATTCCCGCCTGTACCCTCGATCGCGTTCCGGACCATTGGCGTGTCGATAGCGCCGGGGTTTACGGCAACGACACGGATGTTGTCTCGTGCGAAGTCGAGTGACATTTGCCGCATGAGCGAAAGATCGCCGCCTTTCGAAGCTGCATAGGCGGAGACGCCGCCCATCGACTGGAGCCCCTGGACGCTGGCCGATGAAATGATCACTCCCCCACCCGCTATCCGCATGTGCGGGACCGCGTACTTGGCCATCAGAAACCGGCTTTTCAGGTTCACAGCGATGATCTTGTCCCAGGTTTCCTCAGGTAGTTCAACGGCGTCCACATACGAATCAGGCGGTTGGATTCCAACGTTGTTGAATACCACATCCACCCCGCCATAGGCCTCGACCGCTGCCTCGACTGTAGATCGACAGCCCTCTGTAGTTCCTGCGTCGGCGTGTACGAACTGGGCGACTCCCCCGGAAGATGTGATCCTGTCGACCATCGCATCGCCAGCTTCAGCATTCCAGTCGAGGATCGTAACATTGGCTCCTTCTCGGGCGAATGCGAGCGACGCGGCTCCACCGATACCAAGTGCACCGCCGGTGACAATAACCGATTTCCCGTCGAATTCACCCATTTCAGCTCTCCCCAGGATTGTCCAGATTCAGTACGTCGGCAGAAAATTGTCGGCGGGCCAAATTTATCATCAGATTTCGGTACATTGTCGCGTCATCGAAACATCGAACAATGACGCACCGCATCGAAGTATGGAACTCAAACTTCACGGAATTGACCTATATCCGCAAATACGCGTTTTGTTAACGTCTCAGGTTACCCATGCTCCACTCTCGAACACGCAGCTCAGTCGTATTTATCTTTGTGGCCTTTGTGATCGTAGCCCTAACTGCGTGTAGTTCGGACAAAGGCTCGGGTGCAAGTGGCGATTTCGTGCTCAATACCTACAACTCGGTGAGCGCAGAACACCTGGGCTCGGAAACGGTCTCATTTGATGCGTTGATTGCACGTGAAGATCGACCAATCCTCCTGAATTTCTGGGCCGGGAACTGTCCACCTTGCCGCGCGGAAATGCCCGCGTTACAGGCGGCATGGCAGGAGTACGGCGACAAAGTGCTGTTCGTGGGTGTCGACATTGGTCCCTATGTTGGACTTGGCACGTATCAACAGGGCAAGGATCTCGTTGAAGAGTTTGGTATCACCTACCCCACGGGCAATACTGGCAATCGGAGTGTAATCACCGACTGGCAGGTTGCGAGTATGCCTTCGACGTTCTTCATCAATCGTGACGGGAAAGTACACGACATCGTCATCGGAGCCGTTTCGAACTCTCGAATCACTTCAAAGTTACGCGAGCTGATTGCCGCGAACGCCAGCTAATTAGTTCAAGAATTGCTTTTGGGTGTTGGGGCGGTGCTAAGATGCCGCAATCCAATGTCCAACCAGTAGAAATGCAACTTGAACTCGAATGAAACTGACGACGCATCTGAATCGCCGAAAAAGCCCGTAACCGATCCCGTCCGGTCCTATCGAAAACAATTAAAGCCGTGGTCGTCGATGGCATATCGAGACTACTCGTTGCTCTGGCTATCCGGGATCGGAATGGTCATTGCGATGCAACTGCGACTCTTCGCCAGTTCGCAGTGGCTCTACGACGATACAGAGTCTGCCGTCGCGCTCGGCCTGCTTGGTGCAATCCAGATGCTCCAGATGCCGATAGTCGTTTATGGCGGACTTCTGGCCGACATCTTCAATCGAAAAATATTGATGGTGTTTACCCAGGGAATTTCGTTCCTGTCGCTTCTGTTGCT
>JAQBVG010000001.1 GCA_027623655.1 Chloroflexota bacterium | reverse complement strand
GGAGATGTCGGAACCCGTAAATCGGCTATTTGGGAACCGCGCCGCCATAACGTTCAGCGCTCGCCCGGCTCCGCACCCAACGTCGAGCACGTCGATTCCACTTTCGAGTTGTTCGATCAATCCGGCGGCCAGCGGGAGTATGTGATCGATGATCGCCGGAACGACTGTTTGCCCCGAATCCTCGGCCATTACTTCTTGGAATCTCGGAAACCCGGTATACGGCACTCCACCCCCATTTTTGAACGAGTCGACGATCCGATCTTCAACCGCACCCAGCAGCGGCACATATTGCGCGAACGACGCCATGTTGTCAGGCGCCGAACTACGGGTAAGAAACGCGGCGTGCTCGGCCGGGAGCCAGTAGGTCTGGGGCGCCGGGTCGTAGTCGACGAACCCGCCTGTGAGCATCGCGCCGAGCCACTCGCGCACGTAACGCTCGTTGAGCGATGCCCCATCGGCGATCTGCTGGCTTGTAGATGGCCGCAGTCCAGCCATCGTGTCGAACAACCTTGTTCGATGGCCGATCGACGTCATCAACGCCAGCGAGCCCATATTGAGCATGTCGAGCATGCGGCCGCCAAACGCCTGGGCCTTCATTGCATCGAATTTCTGTTCAACCATTTACTGTTCCACAACCTCCATGACCGGTCCAGAGATTAACCCTCTATCGCCACCCGCTCACGCCTTCGGTGGGATCTCGTAGGTCGGTACAGTCGTACGGGGTGAGTTTGGCCACGGACGTTGCCAGCTTTCGTACCCGAAGCTCGGGTCCTGCGACATGTCGCCGTTCTGTGCAAGCCTGTCGTCCATCGATGCCTCTATCGACTCCATAAGCTCGGTTGTCAGCTGCGTTTCGAGTCTGCGGACGATGTCGGCGAATTCCGGATTTTCGTACAGGTTCACCTGCTCGTGCGGATCGTTCAGCATATCGAACAGCAACGCCTCGCCCGTGCGGTACTTGTGCAACTTGTAGCGACCGTCGAAGTTCATCCAGCCGTCGGCGAGCAGCCCGAAGATGTTGTTTCGACCCGACTCGCCCGGCATCCCCACACCCGGAAGCGGCTTCGCGTCATACCATCCCGGTTGCTCCACGCCTGCCCAACTGAGCATGGTGGCCGTCACATCGCGTAACTCGACCATCGCGTCGACAGTCTGGCCGACTTCGATGCCGGGTCCCATCGCGGCCATCGGCACTCGAATCGCCGACTCGTAGAACGAGGCTTTGCCTATCAGGTTGTGATCGCCAAGGTAGTCGCCGTGATCGGACGAAATAATCACGTACGTGTTTTCAAGAAGTCCCTTTTTCCGAAGGGCGTCGAGGATCGCTCCCACTTCGAAGTCGATCTGCTGGACCAGGCCTGAGTAGTGTTTCCGGATCGTCTGCTTGGTCGAATCGGGGAACTCGGTGTAGTCGACTCCATTCCACGGTCGCTTATTACCCTCGACGTTGTTTCTCCTCATCTTCGGGGTGTGACCGGGAACTTCAGGGGCGGCCTTCGGGATCTTCGTCTCGTCGATGTCGTTCAGAAATCGTTCGTCAGGATCATACGGGCAGTGAGGCCCGGGGAAGCCGACCATCATCGCGAACGGCTGTTCAGCGCCATATTCCTCGATGAACTTCACTGCTTCCGACCCTACAAACCGGTCCCACGAATGCTCCCACGGGATGTCGTGAATCACGGCGCCTTTGTTCTCGTGATAACCGGCCATTTCGTTGCCGTGAAGCTTCTTCAGGCCGTGGCGGCGCAGATAGTGGTAATAGTCATCACGTACTTCCAGCCAGCGTTTGTCCTCACAGATAACCCGGTACTGGAAACCCCGTCGCTCGTCCCACGGGTAAAAATGCATCTTGCCGATACCGGCAGTGTAGTAACCGTTCTCACCGAGAATTTCCGGCCAGGTGCGAATTCCTGCATCCCGCCAGTCAGCCCTCAGGTTGTGAAGGTTACCCGTGACTCCGTTACGCACTGCGTTCATGCCGGTCAGGAGAGCAGTTCGGGCAGGGAAGCATATTGGCGAGGCTGAGAACGAGTTGGTATAGCGCACTCCGTTCTCAGCGATGGAGTCGATACTGGGGGTGTTCAGCCAGTCGGCCCCGTTGAAACCGGCAAAGTCCGCTCGGAACTGATCCGGAAACAGAAACACAATGTTTGGTCGCTTCTTATCCTGTGGCAATTCGAGTCTCCAGCTGTCTGCCTCAACGGTCCTGGCATGTAATCGGTAAACAGGTCGATCGTGTCAGGCACCGGTAATTGCCGGAAGCGTAAGACACGAAGCGGGAGGTATCAACCGCAAGCAGGAGTATGAAGGGATTATTAATCGTTGGGCAGAGTGCCCGGGCGATCATAAGCCTGGCGAGCCTGAGTGGCGATGCAGACTACGGCTTGGCGTCGGAAACCGGTTCGGGTGCCGGAGTGTCGGCATCCGGTTGATCTTCCCCACGAACGGTCGCTAGACGAGAGCCAATGGCCGCGTGAAGTGCCTGCGGGTCGCGTGAAGCGACGAACCACATCCGAGTGCCCGCACCGTGGGCTATTTCGAGTTCAACTCCCGAACCCACCGCCATAACCGTCCACATTTGAGGCGATTTACGCCCCTTAGCGCTCATCGCCCGGGACATCCTCGACTGTGTTTCGGCGACTCGAACTCCGCCGATCTCGCCGATTGCCACTGACGCCCTTCTCATCCCGACTGTTATTTCGACAGCGTTGTCTGAAACTCGTAACGACATGATCGTGTAGTTCAACATCACAAAAACGGTTATCAGCGTGCTCAAACCGAACGCCGCGTAAAAAATCACTGCGCTGCTGCCGGTTATCACGGGCTCGTCAAACAGCCCTCTGATTGCGACTCCGGTCAGTGCACCCGCAGTACTTCCTAGAAGCAATGCGAGGAACGCGAACACCCGACCTGACGCCCTGATTTGTTCGTAGTAATCCGATTTCTGATCGGTCATAACGCGAAAATTCCAGTATCGATCTTTCTCGGTCCGACGACCGTGTTCACCGCAGCCGGAAACATGATGATCGAACTTCTATTCGGACGAGGGTTACTAAGATAACCGCACAAAACGTTTGTTGATATCTCGTAATTTCCGGACCCCACCTGGAATGATCGTGGGTCTACCGAGGGATGACTGGCAACACTAGGTGCGATGGTCGATCTGCAGAGTGAAAAATCGTCTGATGTGCCACCCGCAACTCGGCATCCGACCAGTAGTCTTTGCCCGTGTTGTGGTTCCGATCAAAGTTCGGGAAATCTGTGCTTGATACATAGAGTCGCAGCCTTTGTCCCGGCTTGAAAAGGCATCCGATCGGGTTCAGTTTGACCGTGTACTCGCAGACCTCACCCGGTTCCAGCAGCGCCGGATTTTCGTAACCGTTGCGATACTGTGCCCTCATGATCCCGTATGTGAGGTTTACTGCGAGTCCACTCTCGTAAACAATCGCAAGCTTGGCGGTCCAGTCGGTGTCGGGTCCGTCGGTACTGGCCCACAGCTTCAGCGACACCGGACCCGTCACCTCAAGCTCAGAGTCGAACACCGGAAAATCGTAAACAAGTATGTCTGATCGGTGATCGTGGGGCGACTGATCCACCGGGGCCGCCTGCGAATCAGCCCGCATGAGGCTCATTACGGGATCGCGAGGGTCGTAATCGTATTCGTCGGTGGCGCTTTCGGTAACGCCTCGCCCACTCTCAGAAGGCAGATCGAGCGAAAGTGATCCATCCCCGGCGGCCGTGTTCGCACTGCCCTTCGAGTGGAGATAGAAATTCGTGTACTCAGTGCGGGCAAGCGGCCATTCGTTCTCCCCGCGCCACTTATCCTCGCCGAGTACCCACATTTGAACGGGGGTCTCTTCAGAAAGGCCATTATCGAGTCCTTTGAGATCGAAGTCGTACCAGCGAGCGATCAGCTCAGCGTAGGTAGTCGCGGCGTCGGGTCCGTAGTTGACCGGACCGATCTTGCCCGTGTACTGGGTAGCATCGTGGCCCCACGGACCGATAATCAGCCTGTGTTTCTCGCGGAGCTCTTCAGGCCCGTTACTCGTGATGCCCGAAAAGTTATCCACCGTTCCGATCAGCCGGTCCCACCACCCGGTTATCTGGTAAACAGGGGTCTTGATCTTCGAGTGGATGTCACCGAAATGCTGGAATTCCCTGTTCTGATTCCGGTGATACTCCTGCAGCTGATCGTTCAATTCCGAGAATACCTGGCCCGGAATGTCGCCAATCGGCAGCCACCACACGTACTTGCCGCGCTCGACCTCGTTCCAGCGCCTGCTGGCTTCTGCAGGTGTCGTTGGTCCATCGTTGAGCTCGGCCCGACGGCGCATGTCAGCGGCCATCATGTAAGTCCATTCAAGCCGCCGACCTGTTTCGAAAACGCCAAAGTTGATATCGAGGATGTTCTGCGAGATGCCGCTAGCCAGCGTCGAGGCAAGGCTCGGCGGCTGTGAGTCGAGCATCATCCAGATGGCCCATGAAGCGTTCGAATGCCCCCAGGTTCCGACCCGCCCGTCGCTCCATGGCAATCTCGCGGCCCACTCGATCGTGTCGTAGCCATCGGCAGTGTCATGGGTTTCGGTGCGCTCACGCCACATCCATTCGTAATCGCCGTCCGATGCGTAGCGACCCCTGAAGTCCTGCAAAACCAAGCAATACCCGCGCTGCGCCAGATCGGTCGCAGTCTCTATGTAGCGGGGAGTCAGCTTCTGGTAGGGAGTGCGACACACAAGAACGGGATACTTGCCGTCGCCTTTCGGGTGGTAGACATCGGCACGTAAAACCACTCCATCTCGCGCGGTCATCTCGAGATCGCTCTCAGCGGTGACCTCCAGCGGATTGGGATTCGGGTATTTCTTGTTGGTTGTCATCATGGCCGGGTCATATTAGCGCCGCCACCCGCCCGCGGTTGAGTTGAATTGAGCGAATCGCCAGTGATATTGCGTATTCGAATTCGAAAGTCATACTGGGTCGTTCGCGAGATTCACGCGTGGTGTCTGATGCCATAATCTGGCAGCCATCACCACTCCAGACCGAGTATGGCGACCAAACGATCGGATGTTCCCCAACCGGCCGGTTCGATCTATGTCATCGGAAAAACTCTTTGAACCGCAATCCAACCACTCCGAAAATATTGCACGTCGACGACAATCCGAACGTTATCTCGTTTGTCGGCCCTGAACTGCGCGCCGCTGGCTTCAACTACGTTTCGGCTGGTTCCGGCGCCGAGGCCCTCGCCAGGATCGAGTCCGAACGTCCCGATATGGTCGTCCTCGATGTCATGCTTGGGGACCCGGCACTTGGCGGCCTCGACGTCTGCAAGAAGATTCGCGAAGCGGGGCACAAGGTCCCGGTCATATTCCTGACGGTGAAAGATCGAACAGACGAATCCGGCACGATGAGACAGGCTTTCTCTGTCGGTGCCACTGATTACATCTCAAAGCGTGAAGAGCTTCGGCGTATTGAGCAAAGCATGGGTCTGATACCGACCGAGTTTCTCGAACGAAAGTCAGATATCGACGAGTTGATTACTCGCATCAAGGCCCACCTCCACGAGAAGCTCCCGACTACTGAATACGACGATCGCCTGCAAATCGACTTCGAGACAGAACGTGTTCAAGTTCGCATGAACGGTGACTGGAAGGACGTGAAGCTCTCCGCTGCCCAGTTTCGAATCCTGCGCACACTGGCCATCAATGAAGGGAAGGGAGTTACCAAGACTGCCCTGCTGGCTGCTGCCGGGGGCGCTCAGGCCGATGCCGACACCGACCGAGCACTCCAGAGCCTCATTTACCGACTCAGGGAATTGATTGAGCCAGACCCTCGAAATCCGACCTTCGTGATCACCTACCACCGTTTCGGTTATCGATTTGGTGGAACCAGGACATCGGATTCATAAATGGGAGACCTGGTTTTTCAATCTCGCCTGCCCGCGTTCATCGCACTGATAATCGGCGTACTCATTGTTGGTGCGATCCTCGGCTACTTCATCAGACGAAGAATCAGTTCTAATGCGACACCGTCGCAGATACCAGCTACCGATGCGAACCTGTATCTCGCGTTCAGCAGGTTGAGCCACCACCTCAAGTCGTCCGGCGAAATCGTCCGTGGTCACCTTCGAAGGTTCACAAACGAGGTGCCGTCAGACGCAGAACGCTGGCGTGTCGCCCGCCGGACCATTTTCGATGAGGCCAATCAGATCACGGCAATGGTTGAACGGCTCGACCTGCTTGTCAGGATAGGTATGACAGATCAGCCGCTCGTAATGGAACCGATCAACGTTCCCGGAATGATCGAGGACCTGATGATGGGCCTCGCGCCCGCTGCCGACGAAAAAGGGATTGTGCTCGGTGGTGTCGTAGAAAGTACGGGCGACCCCCAGCCAATCGTCTCAGGCGATCCCTCAGCTTTCAGAGAAGTGTTTTCCAACATCATTGAAAACGCCATCGTTCACGGCAGTTCCGGTTCGGAGGTTGCCGCCGAGCTCCACAATAGTAGCGGTCGTGTCCGCATAAGGATTCGCGACACCGGGCCTGGTATGAGCGACGAACAACTGCGAACCCTGTTCAGACCCGGGGCACGCGAGCACCAACCCGGTGTTCGCTCCGGAACCGGCATGGGCCTGTATCTCTGCAAATTGTTGGTCGAACTCCACGGTGGTACCGTTACCGCCTCAAGCAAACCGGGTTCAGGGACCATGTTTGAGATCGATCTCCCATTGCGGCGAATAGCAGATTGAGTAAATTCCATTCTCTGGAACCTCGCGAGGACTGCGCGTGGTCTGGGCGTCACAATTTCTCTCAGGCGAAAATACAGGAGGTCGGTGATGCGGTACCAAGTATGGCTGTCGACAAGGACGAAAGTCCTGGTCTTCGTCTTCATGGCGATGTTCGTGTTGAGCGCGTGTGAAGACGGTGACGTGTTTCAAGTCACCCGGCTCACCGCGACACCCGATCCGAACGTCACCGCAACCTCCATAGCCAACCCATCTGACACTCCGGCGCCAGACTCGACGGTTGACCCCAGCGCAATAGCAACGCCCACCGCCGATCTTTCCACTTCAACGGTCCCGCCCGGCACAACCGCTACCCCGGCTTCGGACCCCGAGTCTGCCGCGACACCCAATCCTGTAACCACGCCAGGTGCGCCTACTGCGACGGCATCGCCTCCATCAGTCCCGCCAACTCCCGCACCTGCCTCGACGCCGATCGCCCCGCCAATTGCATCATTCACGCTCGATACGGTGTCGGGTCAGGCGCCATTGGAAGTCGAACTCGCAAATACTTCTTCAGGGCAGATCAACGATATTACCTGGGAGATTGGAGACCTTACCTCGACCGATTATTCACCGATCCCCAGATCACCAAAGCTGGCCGTCACTCGGTGAAACTCACGGTATCTGGACCTGGCGGCAGTGACACCTTCGTCCTCGCTGATGCAATCGAAGTTGAACCCGGTCCAGCGTTTGACGTCCGGATTCTGCCTCCAGATGATCCGATAGTGGTTGGCCGAACCACGCTGTTTTCAGCAGCTGTTATGGACGAGTTCGACAACCGCATATCTAACACTGTCGATTGGGAGGTCGACCCTGCTGTCGGCGTCATTAGTCCTGAGGGAATGTTTACGCCTTCCACTATCGCGAGCACTTATCTTCAAGCTATTACGGCAAGTATCACTGATGAACCGAACGGACCCATTACATCGTCAGCAGACGTGGTTATCTCTCCCGGCCCGCTCAGCGAAGTCAATCTCGCGCCAGCGCTAATCTCGATAGCGGTCACCGGCTCGCAGCTGTTCTCCGTCGAAGCCCTGGACGACTATGGAAACCAGGTCACCGAATTTGTTTCCGCGTGGTCTACCAGCCCTGTAGTCGGTTCGGTCAGCGGAACAGGTGAATATAAGGCGAGCACAACTGCCGGGAACTACCCGGCTGGACTGGCCGTTGAAATCGTTCAGGGTTCAATAAAGATATCTGCATCAGCAGATATCACTCTGGCGCCCGGAGCAATCGAACGAATCGCCATTTTCCCCGAATCGGTAGATGTCGATAAAAACGGCACTCAGCAGTTCTCCGCTACTGCGAAAGACCGGTACGAGAATGTGCATACAAATATCGAATTCGCCTGGACTTCATCTGGTGGGATGATCACTGGAGACGGCGAATTCATAGCGAACGGCGAGGCGGGTCGGCATGAGGTACGGGCTTCGGCATTCGCCGGCGAACAAATCTCGGGAGTCGCAACCGCAGATGTAGCTTCGATCGTGTGGGACTTAAGTAAGGGGACATTCGGATGGACGGGAAACAACCAGGCACAGAATCTCCGCTCCACAACCGAGGGCCTTGCTTTCGACAGTATCGGAGGCGATCCATGGGTATGGAGTCCGTTAGTACAGAACATTGGCGGTATCGACCCAGTGATCAAGATCCGCATGAAAAGCAATGCGAGTAGCGGGCACCACGATTTATTCTGGGGCCCCTCTCACGGGAATTACCAATCCACAACTGGTGAAGTTATCGCCGATGGAGCCTGGCATGAAATTGAAATACAAATATCACAGCAGTTGGACTATGGAGTGCTCCGTTGGGATGCTGCAAACATGCCGGGTGAAATCACGATCGCATGGATCAAGGTCATCCCGAATCCTTCAAAAGTAACGATGAGCGAGGCAGCACCGTCGTTCGTGACGAAATGGGGCAGCGAGGGCGATGGTGCCGGCCAGTTCGACAATGCCACCAGAGTAGCGACGGATTCGTCCGGTAACGTTTACGTCACCTCGAACGCAGATCATAAAATACTGAAATTCTCGGCTCAGGGAGATTTCCTCGCGACCTGGGGTACGTCCGGGAGTGGGAACGGTTAGTTCGGATTAAGCAGCCCCCGCGGTATTGCCGTCGACTCTGCAGGAAACATTTTTGTGGCCGATATGTGGAATCACCGTATACAAAAGTTCGATACAAACATGAATTTTGTACTGTCCTGGGGGATGTTTGGAGGGGCCGGAGGGCAGTTCGATCGGCCGCATGGGTGGCAATAGACTCGCTTGATCGGCTGATCGTGACTGATCGGGGTAACAATCGAGTACAGGTTTTCACGCTTGACGGCCTGTTCATACAATCTTGGGGTGGATCAGGAATCGGAGATGGAGAATTTTACAGTCCGGCTGGTGTCGCTACGGACTCAAATGGAAATATCTATGTGTCCGAGAGTATCTCTTCAAACGGTGGAAGTCGCGTCCAGAAATTCTCATCCAACGGTGAATTCCTTTTGAGTTGGGGAGAACCAGGTGTAGGCCTCGGCCAGTTTCAGGGCGCAGCCGATATAGCGGTTGACTCTGCCGGTGATGTATACGTCGTGGATGTCTCGAATAATCGCGATCAAAAATTCGATTCCGAGGGCGTGTTTATTTCCGCATGGGGCAATTTTGGGGCCGGCGATGGCCAGTTCAACGTACCCTGGGGCATAACGATTGATTCTTCGGGTCGGATTATTGTTGCTGACAGCACCAATAAGCGCATTCAGGTATTCGAGTATCGATAATCCGAGCGTTTGTCCCAATTTCGAACGGTGCAAGACATTTTGGATATCGGTGGGAGCACATTGACGCGATCCGCCGCGCGTTGTGCCGGGGAAACTCAATTGGTTCGTTTGAATTGACCGTGACCCGAGTTCGTTGGCGCCATCCGTTCGTTCCTTGAATCCGCGAGTTTTACAAAAAAAGACCAAATTGGTTAATCCACCTAATCCTCCGGCCACGGCACCTTCATCATTTCGTCGCCCCAGATGAGTTTGCCGTTCCAGGCCTTCTGCGCCTCGACCTCACGTGGACCCTTCATCTCGGCCGTCGTCAGCCGAGCACCGATGTGCACCATGACCAGCTGTTTTACACCCGCCTCGGCGGCAGTCTCGGCAGCTCCTAGTATCGACGACGACGCCTGCGAGTGTTCGTTGCCGTCCATCCTGTCGTGCGACTCCCAGCACATCATCATCAGGACATCGGCACCTCGCGCCAGATCGGTAACGGTGTCACACGGAGCCGTATCGCCGGTCAGGACAACAGAGCCGTCTGGAGTATTGATGCGATAGGCCAGAGAGTCCAGGTACGGCTGCACATGTTCGGCAGGGGCCGCAGTGACTTCCCAGTTCGCACCGGATTTGATGAGGCCCGGCCCCATGTTATGGGCGTCAACCTCCGGCTTCTTTCGAGGAAGAATGCCGCCGCGGTCGGCGAACGTGATCTGCGACGCTGGATGATTCACGCGCGCCTTCCAGTCATGAGCGAACAGACCGGTGTCTTCGTCGATAATCCCTTTCGTGAACTCTTCGGTCAGCCGGGGTCCATAGACCTCAAGCACTCGATCGCGCGGGACCATCTGGTCCCATCGAGTCAGGATAAACGTTGGGAAGTCGGCGTCGTGATCGAAGTGATGATGCGTGAAGAAAACATTGCCGATCTCGGTCGTTGAAATGCCGTTGCGAGCCAGTTTCCAGGTAGTCGCAGGTCCGCAGTCGAAAAGCAGCTTCTCATCGCCGATCTGAACTACATACGAAGAGCCGAATCGATCGGGCAGGGGCGTCGGAGTTCCGCATCCAATAATCGTAATTTCGGGGGTCAACGGTTTCTTTGCGCCCATATCGGCTCCGCTCGAGATCAGGGGGTAACGCAATTTCGAGCCGCAGGGTACATGACCACGCAGGCAACATGGCTACCCTGTTTGCCCGGAAGAATCCTGGAATCGCGCACATGGCGCTATTCAATCGATCAGCACCAACGCCAGTATCGAAGACGTGGAGATGCCATCAACTCACGCAGTAGCCTGCGCTTCGCTCTCGGGACAAATTTATCCTGCGTCCCGATAAAAGTGCCAGTATCACCCGGCAGGCATCGATCCATGAATCGGGGGGCGATCTGCAGTGGGCCGGAGAGCCATCTCAAGCATCTGGACCATTCGGTCCTGGAACATTTTCAACTGCTCGAGGACGGCCATGAGTTCGTCGAGCCACTCGGGATCGTCCCGGTCCAACTCTACCCTGATCTGCATATGACCCACATCGACGCCGAGACCAAGTTGTTTCTGGAGCGGTGTCCGGGCGCCACCAGTTGGCTGCTTCAGATGTAGCACCGCAACGGTTTCGTTCGCGCTAACGTGTTCCAACCCGGCCTGCTCGGCAAGCAGACGCATTCGGGTCATCTGCATCAGCAACTTGACATGAGTGGGCATCGGGCCGAACCGATCGCGAATCTCCTCGTCAAGATCGCGGATCTCGGTATCCTCTCTGATCCGCGCCAGCCGCTGGTAGATCGACAGTCGTTGAGCGAGATCTTCGATGTAGCTGTCCGGAATTCGGGCGTCGATTCCTACGTCGATACGCACCGTCGAGAACTCCGGTGGGGGTGCGGATAGTTTGGCGCCGTTGTTCGCCGCTTCCTTTAGCTGCCGTACTGCCTCAGCAAGAAGCTTGGTGTACAGATCGAACCCGATCGCCGATATCTGTCCGGACTGTTCGGCACCAAGCAGGTTCCCAATGCCGCGGATTTCTAGATCGCGCAGCGCAACCTGGAACCCGGCACCGAGTTCGGTGGCCGCAAGTATCGTATTCAGGCGCTGCTCGGCCTGTTCGGTAAGCTGTTTCGCTCGTGGGACCATCAGGTAGGCATAGGCCCGGTTCGCTCCACGACCGATCCTCCCCCGCAGCTGATATAGCTGCGAAAGCCCGAACATGTCGGCGCGATCGACAATCAACGTGTTCGCGTTTGGAAGATCAAGTCCGGATTCAATAATCGTGGTGCACAGCAAGACGTTGAAGTCACCACGTTCGAACGATGCCATGACTCGCTCCAGATCGTCCTCAGCCATCTGGCCGTGTCCAATCTGGATGTCTGCCTCAGGTACAAGCTTCTGGAGCTTGCTGGCAACCAGCTCAATATCTTTGACCCGGTTATGAAGATAAAACACCTGTCCACCACGGTCCAACTCGCGCAGGATCGCCTCACGGGTCAGGTCGTCGCTTTCCTCCGAGACATAAGTCTTTATCGGCAACCGCTCCTCGGGCGGAGTCTCTATCGTGCTCATGTCGCGAACGCCGGCAAGCGACATGTGCAGCGTACGAGGAATCGGAGTGGCGCTCAGCGTCAGGATATCGACCTGTGTGCGAAGTCGTTTCAGACGCTCTTTGTGTGAAACGCCAAACTTGTGCTCTTCGTCAATGATCACAAGGCCAAGGTTCTTGAAGTTGACATCTTTCTGCAACAGCCGGTGAGTACCGATTACGATGTCGATTCCACCACTCGCAATTTTGTCGATAATCTCTTTCTGTTGACTATCGCTCCGGAATCGCGACAACATATCGACCGTTGACGGAAATGGCTCCAACCGTTCGGTAAACGTATCGAGGTGCTGTTGAGCGAGCACCGTCGTGGGAACCAGCATTGCTACCTGGCGACCGGACTCGACCGTCTTAAAGGCTGCTCGCAACGCGATTTCTGTCTTGCCATATCCAACGTCGCCACACACCAGCCGATCCATCGGCCGCGACGACTCCATGTCTTTTTTGACCGCTTCAATAGTGACGAGTTGGTCGGGTGTCTCTTCGTACGGGAAGCTTGCTTCGAGCGCGTCCTGCCATGGGGTGTCGACAATTGCGGCGAATCCGGTAGCCACTTGCCGCGACGCGTAAAGTGCGATCAGTTCACCGGCAAGTTGCTCGGTTGCCCGCATCGCTCTTGTCCGCGCCTTGTTCCATTCCTGTGTCCCGAGTCGCGTGAGACGTGGCGCAGCATCGGCGGTGCCGTGATATATCTGGATTCGGTCCAGGTGTTCTGTCGGCACGTAGAGCTTGTCATCTTCCGCGTACTCGAGTACCAGGTATTCCTGCCCCTCGTCACCCATGACCTGCGTCCCGGAGAATCTGGCAACCCCGTGCTCGACGTGAACTACATAGGACCCCGGTTTCAGTTGCTCGAGCGCCGGTGCGTTCCGCATCGGACGTTTGCGGACTCGTCGACGCTCCTTCTGGATGCCGAATACCTCCGCGTCACTCATGATCGACACCTGGGTGCCATCTGCAGCATCAATCGAGAAGCCGTTTAGAAGATGACCGGTGACAATGTGGATCTCGCCAGGCTCCGGTATCGACTTGATCGTCTTTTCAAGGATGGCTTCGATACCGTGTTCGGTTGCAAGTTCGTGGAACCGTTGCGCGTGATTCGTGATCACGACAGTGCGCTTCCGTTCAGCAACCCCGTTTTTCACGACTTCGAGTGCCTTTTCGACACCGCCTCCCGACAGGGTCGAGAGTTTCATAGGAAGTGCGAGCGCACCGCCAGGAATTTCTGAATCGATGCCCCATGGCGAGAGCGTTACGCTCTTTGCCCGTGCATGAATCGCGTCTGCGATGAACCCCCACTCGATGTGCGGTTGTGCAAACCCAACTGGCACGTCGCCACGCTTCTCTTTCATCTCTCGAAGGTTCGCCAGCCGGGCGTCCATTGATCGAGACGTTTGCTCAACCGCTCCGGGCCTCACAACAATCATCAAACTCTCAGCTGGAAGGTAGTCGAATACGTTGCCAAGATTGAAAAAGCCCGCGTAGAACGAAATCTCATCCAGTTGTTCGCCAGCGAGGGCACGGCTCAACTCCGACGGAATTCGACGTTGCGCCTCCTCGGACGTGCCAAGTAAGTCCATACCGCCGAGAAGCTCCTGCACACGGTCTTCGCTGGCGATACGTGGAAGGGTTTCGTGGGCCGGAGGAATCGTTACGCTTCGTATTTTTCCGGCCGACCGCTGCGTGTCTGCATCGAACTGGCGAATACTCTCGATCTCATCGTCGAACAACTCGATGCGGACAGGTCGGTCGCGGGATACCGGGAATATGTCGAGAATACCGCCGCGCCGTGAAATTGTGCCGGGGATTTCTACAGTTGGCTCGTGGACGTAACCCATGTCCATCCACGTACGGATCTGAGCGTCGAGGTTAATCCGATCTCTAACGCTCAGGGAGTGTGTCGACGAATCGAAAGCCGACCGCTCAAGCGTTGCCTGTGCCGCTGCGGTTACCGATGAAATCACCAGCGGCTGTTTCGCACTCTTTATTTCGCCGCGCAAAGCCGACAGCGCACGCAACCGCTGGTGACTCGCTCCCATATCGGGAACGTAGCGCTCGAACGGAATATCTTCCGACTCGGAAAAATGAAACACCGGAGCGTCGTCACCGAGCCAGGTAAACAGGCAATCGTGGAGTTTCCTGGCCGATTCAGGGTTCGGGGTTAATACGAAAACAGGCGCGTGCGACTCGCGCCAGAGTGCCGCCACCGTACAATCGGTGGCGGGGCCTGGTGCTATAACAGCGGCCCGTGCCCTGGGAGCACTGAGGCTATTTAGTAGCGCCGCGAACTGCTCTGTTTCGCCGAGCAGAGGCAGCAACCCCGACAAACTCATTCAATTTTCCGAACACCCGCTTTAACGGGTTCCGCGCCAACGCGGCCACAATAAGTAGCCGACACCATGCAAACACACTAAGGTGACCATCGAATAATAATTCGGTGATCCTGGTGTCCTCTGATGCTAGCACCGGCACACCCTTCCGATACAAAATAACCACAACCAATTCCGCCGACTGTTGCCAAATTTACGAGACATTTATCTGATGGCGTCCCAAGAGTCCAGGAAACCCGGTGCAGCGCGTATCAAACGCCCCCGGCGAATAGTCGTAAAGCTCGGAACGAACCTGTTGACCGGCGGGAAGGATTCGCTCGACCTCAATGTGATCGGAAAAATCTGTAAGCAGATTGTGGCAGTGCGAGAATCAGGCATCGAGGTGCTGGTAGTCTCCTCCGGCGCCGTGGCCGCCGGTCGTGATTCGCTCTCCCGAACGCCGGGCAAAAACAAACTCCAGCAGGGGACCGTAGCCTACCGCCAGACCCTGGCCGCACTGGGGCAACCAAGGTTAATGGTTGTGTTCGAGCAGATTTTCGCTGAATCGAACGTCCAGGTCGCACAGGCGCTGATCTCCCGCGGCGATCTTCAGAGACGGCGACGGTATCTGAACGTGCGAAACACGCTCGAGGCTTTGCTATCAATCGGCGCGGTGCCGATTCTCAACGAAAACGATGTCGTGGCCGTAGAGGAACTCGTCGGTGACGTTTACGGCGACAACGACCGGCTCTCTGCAATGGTGGCGAACACCGTCGACGCAGAGCTCCTGATCCTTCTCGGCGACATGGTTGGCCTACATACCGCTGATCCCCACCTCAACCCCGATGCAGAATTGATTTCCGTGGTTTCAGAAATCACCGACAGGATCGAAGAAGCCGCCCGCGGGCCACACGACAATCGCGGCCGTGGTGGTATGACGAGCAAACTCGACGCAGCCCGGTTGGCGATGGACTCTGGTATCCCGATGGTTATTGCCTCGGGTCACCAGGACGACGTAATCGGATCGATATGCCGGGGTGAAGTGATTGGGACACTGTTCCAGCCGAGTGAATCGCGACGTGAGAGCAGAAAACGATGGATTCTCAGCGGTCGTTCTGAGCACCGTGGTAGTGTTTCTGTCGATGCCGGAGCTGCAAACGCATTGAAAAATCGAGGCAATAGCCTGCTGCCGATCGGGATCGTGTCGGTCGCCGGTCCGTTCGAACGAGGCGATATCATTGAAATAACGGAAATCGACGGAGCGACCATTGGGTGGGGACTCAGTTCATACCCATCCGGAGACGTCGAACTGATAAAAGGTAAAAATTCGAAATCATTGCCAGAACTGCTGGGCCACTACTACGGTGCTGAAGTTATCCATCGAAACAACCTGGCGTTGCCTTAGCCGCACTGAGCAAACGCACGAAACAGGAGCAACCGGCAGTAAATAGCGGGCGACAAACAGGCAAGATGACCACTACAGCAACAACACTCCACGATCAGGCGCTAGCGGCCAGGGTGGCGTCGCGCCGACTGGCTGCAACCCCTGCAGGTGTGAAAAACTCGGCGCTTATCGCGATCGCCACCGCCATAGAGGCAAACCGCGAAAAAATCCTGGTCGCGAACGAAAAGGACCTTGTAGCGGCCAGGCGCGACGGTCTGAATTTTCAGATGCTCGATCGCATGACCCTCAATGCCGAGCGAGTCAAAGACATGGCGGATGCCGCTCGCAACATCGCCTCGCTGGATGATCCAATCGGCGAGATCCTCGAGTCACGTGACCTGGCTTCAGGTCTCAATCTTGAACGGGTGCGAGTGCCGCTCGGTGTGATAGGCGTTATCTACGAGAGCCGCCCGAATGTCACAATAGATATCGCCACGCTCTGCCTGAAATCCGGCAACGCTGTCGTACTGCGTGGAGGCAAGGAGTGTATCCTCACAAACACGGTTTTGGCCGAAATCGTGAAAAACTCGATAGAAACCGCCGGCATTCCTCGCGATGCAGTCCAGTTCGTTGAATCCACCGACCGTGCGCTTGTCAAAGAGATGCTCGAAATGGACGATGTGATCGACCTGATGATCCCGCGCGGTAGTGCGGACCTTGTCAATTTCGTCGGCCAGAACGCAAAAATGCCCGCCATCACGGGCGGTGTCGGTGTGTGCCATACATACATCGATGTCGATGCAAAACTCGATGATGCGTTGGCGATAGTAGTGAATGCCAAGGTACAGCGGCCCACCGTTTGCAACGCACTCGACACCGTGTTGGTCCACCAGGCGATCGCACGGCAGTTCCTGCCAGAGCTTGCGATCGAATTTGGGGTCAACAACGTCGAACTACGAGCCGATAGCCGCTCCATGAGCGTTCTCGACGCGATCGCTGGTGGTGCGAAGATCACGCCAGCTCGTTCGGACGATTTTGGCACCGAGTTTCTGGCGCTTATCGCATCGGTGAAAATCGTCGACTCGATCGATGAGGCCCTCGATCACATCGCTAAATATGGCTCAGGCCACTCGGAGGCAATCGTTTCCGAAAACGTTGAGTCGGTTGAGCGTTTCCTGACCGAAGTAGATGCCGGCGTCGTTTTTGCCAACACCTCAACTCGGTTCAATGACGGTGCAGAATTTGGACTGGGAGCTGAGGTCGCGATTTCGACTAACAAGCTCCACGCACGGGGTCCCATGGGCCTGAAAGAAATTACCAGCTACAAGTGGAAGGTCCGCGGACAGGGCCAGATCAGGCAATAAACACCATGTCGCAATTCTACTTTGAACGGGAAGTCCGCACACCAACGGGCGAGTGTTACACGGTCCTTGAAGAAGGAAAATCGGTCGGCCGACTCGACCTGCACTTCGTGCCAGGAATGGTCCACGGAACTTTAGTCGTGGCCGAATCACTGACGCAAGAGGCGATACAGGAACTGATGTCAATGGTCGACGAGGAACTCACAGATGCCATCGGCGTCGAGCGAGACGACCTTGTTGTGCACGTCCACCAGGGTCGTGATCTTGGCGTCTTCTCCCACAACGACTCGACTTTGCAGGAAGGCCACGGCGACGGCACACCGCCAGCCGCCGGAGCTTAACCGCCCTCCTCGTAAAATCTCCCATCGTCGCGCTTTTCGTTTGTATCGCAGAGAGCGCGGGGCAAGACCCTGTGATACTGCAGCGATAACAATGCTCCCGAACGACCACCCCCACCCGCTCTACGCCCTCACCGCCCACTGCTCGTACAGATCGGCGAGTAAAGCACTCACCCTTTCGAGCTCGCGACTGAACCTGCGTCCTTCTCGATTGTCGCGGTTCTCGAACGCCAGGCCGACGCGTCGCTCCAGTTCGAGCTTCTCCTCCTCGGCCTCCTCGATTCGCCGTTCCAGCGATGCGACGTCCGACCGCTGCTCAGTTCTTTCGACCCGCCCGCGCTTCCGATCTGACCCTCTCGTCGATACCCGACCCGATTCACCCTCGAGCGACCCGTATCTCGTCTCGAAGAACTCCGAAAAATTGCCATCGAACGAAACCAGGTCACGGTCCTCAAGCTCAACAACGCGATTCACGATCTTGTCCAGAAAATACCTGTCATGCGAAACAACCAGAATCGATCCCTCGTACTCCGAAAGTGCGTCTTCTACCGCCTCTCGAGCCGGAATATCAAGGTGGTTCGTGGGTTCATCGAGTATCAAAAAGTTAGGTTTGAGCTTCATCAGGGCTGCCAGCTGCAGGCGATTCCGCTCGCCACCAGAAAGTTCGGATACCCGCTTACGAAGGTCTTCCCTTGTAAACAAAAAGTTCCTCAACAGGGCGAATGCGACCGTCTCGTTACTCTCGGGAGGCGACGCCATCATCTCCTCGAGAATAGTTCGATCTCCATTGAGGATTTCCTGCTGCTGGGCCGCATATCCAACCCTTATACTCGGCCCAATCCGAATCACGGCGTCGTCCCACTCGCCGATCGCGACAATGTCCCTCAGCAGCGTGGTCTTGCCGCTACCGTTGGGACCTACAATCGCCACTCTTTCGCCGCTTGTGATGTCGAAATCGACATTCTCCAGCAGTGACAAATCGTCGAACGACTTACTGTAGTTCCGCACCTGAAGCACGATGTTTGAGCGCGTCCGTTCAGTCATAAACTCGGCATCGATCGCTGATACGCCTGACGTTGGTTTCTCGACAGCCTGCGATTCCTCGCGCGCAAGCTGGGATCGGCGGGACCTCAGCCGTTTTCCAGCTTTCGTGCTTGGGCGCGCACGAGCCGTCAACTCGAGTCTTTTGACGAGGGCCTCCAGTTGAGCAAGTCGTTTTTGATTCGCGCTGTAGTCAGCCTGCTGGGCTATCAGTTCACGAAGCTTCGTGGCCCGATACGTTGAGTAACCGCCTTCGTAGCGAGCCACCTGGCCGTCTTCCAGGCTCAAGATACCCCGGACAACGCGGTCCAGCGTGTGCCGGTTGTGGGACACGATAAATACCGTTCCCGTGAACTTGACCAGGTACTCCTCAAGCCACGCCAGTCCCATGAAATCCAGATGGTTACCCGGCTCGTCAAGCACAAGGAAATCAGGCTCATTGAGCAGCGCCCTGGCGAGTGATAAGACGTTCTTTTCACCACCCGAGAGTGAGCCAACCTCCTGGTCTTCTTTGCCGATCAGACCTAACGAGTCGAGAATTTTCTGAGCCCTGTCGGGAGCTCCATCGACATCGAGTCGGTCATAGTCGTCCCGTGCTGATTGGTACGAACTCATCGCAGAATCGATCGCATCGGGCGATGCTCTGGCAAGTTGTACCTCGCACGCGTGAAGCCGATCCGTTATCGACGTGTATTCGGCGAGCAGCCAATCCGTGACGAGATCGTTGTCGTCGCCGCCGAGGTATTGAGGGATGTAGCCGACGCGGGTGCCCGATGCCAGCGTTACGGTCCCCCCCGAAGGCGGCTCCTGACCGAGCAGGATGCGGAGCAGCGTAGTTTTGCCCGCGCCGTTCGCACCGATCAAGCCAAGCTTTTCACCGACCGAGATTTCGAAAGAAACGCCCTTCAGGACGGGCTGTCCGGCGTATTCGGCGGTGACTTTGTTGAGGTTGGCGAGAAGCATTTGCCAGACATGATAAAACGGTCAGCGAGCGCAGTAGTTACGCATTTTGAACCACTGAACCGCAGCCGCGGCACACCGCACTCACCCCTGATGGCGCACAACCCCGGTAATTTCACATGATCGTCAGACCGCTCCGTTGAACTCGTCAGCGCCTGTCAACCACGTCCATTATCGCCTGGATGTAGCCGTTGGCGTACGCTCGACCCCGATGGCCCCAGTCAGTGTCGCCGATCGTGTTCGGCACATGATCGTTCACAAATACGCCGTCGAAACCGATCTCACGGTAAAGCTTCATCGCTCGATACATATCGACGTGGCCGGTGTTGATGAACTCCTCGTGAAATGGATCGCCTGCATTCGATACGTTCCTGAAATGGACGTACAGGATCCTGTTCCGCTCACCGAAGTAGCGAATCATGTCGTAAATGCCATCCCCGGCCGCGTCTGGCATTTCGGCGAATGTTCCCTGGCAAAACTCGATCGCATTCGACGGCGAATCGACCATCTCTATCAGGCGCCTGTACGCCTCGAACCCGGTAAGCAGCCTCGGAATCCCACCGACCGAGGGAACTGGCGGATCTGCGGGGAGGATGCCCAGGCGAATGCCCTCTTCTTCAGCGACCGGGGTGATTATCTTGATCCAGTATTCAAGGTTCTCCCACATCTCCTCTTCTGAGTATTCTCGACCGTGCGTAAATGGTGCGCCGAGGTGCTTCGAGTGATCGTAGCTGGTCACTTTTGAACCACCCCTTCCCGGCGTTTCGGTTGAGGTCCTCCAGACGCTCGACGGCATCCAGTTGTACCCAAAGATGGGAATGCCTGCCCGCGCGATATTTCGCACGGTGTAGATCATGTTTTCGATCTGCTCGTCACGTCCCGGGTCACCAAGCATTATCCGGTCATAGAACATGCTCGGCACATTTTCCAACGCCTCCAGGTGGAGGCCGTACGATTCGACCTGTTTTCTCAGACATTCAAGATCGGGCAGCTCCCAGCGATGGTCGCCCGGTACGACGCTCCACCTGCTGCGCGAGTCTTTGCTTGTCGAAGACTGCAGCACAACGTCCGTTGCTCCGTACTGAGCGGAAAACGCAAGGAAATCGTCGAGTGTGGTATCAAACAACCCGTTCACAAAGTTGAAACCTATTCGCATGCTCAGCTACTCCACTCTGCAAAACATTTCTCAACGACCGTTTCTATCGAATCTGCCCGTAAGATTTCGATCGAGCTCAGGCCCAGCCGCTCGAGGGTATCCAGCATCCTGTTGTTGTATTCGATATTTCTCGGCAAGAACTTCGAAATCATCATCTCTTCGTCCGACGCTCCAGCGTAGAACCGCCTGGCGTTGCGAACTCGGGCCTCCATTAGTTCGTCGCTCGCCGTAAGCCACACGGCCGACACGTTTTCCAACTCCCTTACTGTTTCAACGACGCGCTCGGGCCACAACGCCCAGCCTTCGTAAACGATCGGAAAACTCCAGGTCGAGTGCGCCCTGATCCCCGCCTCGATCCCGGGCCACATTTCTTCATGCATGCCCATTGCGTCGGCAAGCAGCTGTTCGACTGACCGGGCGATGTAGTATTCCCGGTAGTCGATTCCATCCATGGCGTGTGACCACGGGTGTGTTTGGGCCGTAGTCACCGTCCTGATTGCCAGTCCGATGTCATCGGTCGACGTACACCCGTACCCGAGCTTCGCCGCCGCGACACGTGCCACCGACGATTTGCCGACCATCGGCGGGCCACCGATCAAGATCACCTTTGGTGCACTCATCTCAGGCTTCCTTCAACTCATCGACACCCGAACTTCGTCACCTGCAAACTAGACGGCGAAAAGTACGGTCGCGAGGTCATCAAGTGTGGCGATATCTTGCAGCGGTAGTAAATTCGGAAGGGTATAGAAGACGTCCATCTTCAGGGTCTTGCGCTCGGCCTGACGGTGCAGTGCCAGAGCCATCGCCATCTGTGGAAAATCTTCTGTCGCAGGCCACTCGCTGGCTTCGAGAAATACCCGCAACAGCGTCTTATCACACTCGAACAGGTCAAGGTGGAGTTTGCCAAATTCGTAGTGCCGATCGATTACCGTAGCATCGCCCCAATCGATGATTCCGGTTAGACACCCGTCCTCGACGAATATGTGGCGGTACATCATGTCGCCGTGTGCGAACACCGGCTCCATTTGGCCACTTCGAGCGAGGTAGTCGTCGATCTGGGCGACCAGATGCGACGGCAATGAACTGGTGACGCAGGCAGCCGCTACGCGGTCTGCAGACTGATACTCGTGCGGAGCGAAACCCCTGGGATGCAGGGAGTGGACGCGGCGTACCTGCTGACCCAGTTCGGCGGCGAGTGACCGCTTCTGCTCGAAGGTCAGTCCTGCGTATTCCCATGCCACGCCGGGCATTCTGGTCGTGATCAGGTAAGACCACGGATCGGCAGAATTATCGAACACCTGGCCGCGGGCCAGTAAACGCGGTGCCTTGATTTCCGGGTCGGCGGCGAGTGTTTCGAGAGCAGCGAGTTCGACTTCGTTGCTGTCACGCGGGGGGCGAACGTAACCCAGCAGCTTCACAACCACACCCGCCTGCACAAAGGTCGGGTAGGTACCGCCAACCCCGGGTACCAACTCCTCGCCGCTCTCCACCAGATCGTGGCGTCCCAGGACATCCTCAACGTACGGCCGCCAGAACCCCACGTCTCGAAGGCGCGAAACGTATTCCTGGTCTGACGAAAATGTTGGAGGGACTATCACGTTTCGGTCGACTGCCTGCTATTCAAATTAGGAGCGACTGATCATTGGCGATTGTGAAGCGTTCCCACCGGGAGGCCGGGTTCCCATCAACCAGAGTCGCACGATCGATACCTGTGTCAGCGCTAGCGCCAGTTTCCGCGCCAGCGCCGGTGCCGGGGCCGGTGCCGGTGCCGGTGAAGGAGATTGCTTTATTCACCCTCATAAACATTCCTGAGATGAAACGCTCTCAATACTGCCGAAAATCCTGTCTCCCTGGAACTCGTATGTCGATACCCAATTTACTCGATTTCTGTGATGCGGCACTTCGACTCGAAATCGACAATCGGTACTTCGATTCGGTCGCAATTACCTGCCGGTGCGAAATGATCACCGAAAACAGAAGTCGGTTCCAGATGCTCAGCTCGAAACTCAAATCCAGTCTCCTGATACCATTGTTCGCAATGATCGCCGCGGTTGCAGCCGGTTGTGGATCCAGCCCTGCCAGTTCGTCGCCGGCCCAGCAATTTTCAGAATCGACCGCACAGGCCACAGCAAAAACACCAGCCGAGCCGACTTCCGCTCCGTCATCGACTCCGTTACCTGTGACGAGTCTCATGCCAACCGTGGCTCCGGCAATCAAGTACACATCGAACGGGCTTACACCCATCGAACTTCCGCCCGCACTTGAGAGCGGCAGCGAACGTCTCGACGAAGATCAGGTCGAAGCCCTCTGGACCAAAACGATATCCAATGCCAGGCACTTCGTGGACGATGGAGCGATCGTGGTCGACACGTGCGCCGACGGCACTGGCACCTACCTGGCGGAGTTCAGTCGCTCCGGGCAAACGTTCATGTGGAACGTCCACCAGGACCCCGGCGGTCGGTGGAACTCCGCAGTTGCCAGGCTGGCGTTTTCCGACCCCAGTATCGGCAGCGGTGGTGGCGGAACGGTGATTCCGCTGGAGATAAACGCCGACGGCAGCCGGGCATGGCCGACTTACGCTAAAACATTTACCGCGGAAACGTTCATCAGTCCCGACTGTTGATCCGGGCTATCAGACTGAGGCAGGGGATCCAACGTCCATTCGCGTCAACTGCGCCACGCAATCGGTCACGCTAACGGCTCGCTCCGTCTAAACGGCCACGTTGACGGTCTGCTGGGCCTGCTAATAACTCTCGAACAGCCTGCCCCAGGGCGTCTTCATCGCCTCCGCGACCCGTTTGCGACCGACGACCGGTAACCAGAACTTGTTGTGGTAGACGTTCGAGGCCCAGTAAGCCCACGGTGCAATCGGCGACCTGAGCAGCACTTTTTCAAGCGGCTTCAGCGGTCCGTGATAGATAAGCTTCTGTCCTCTGGATGCGAGAGTACTTTCACTTCCCGAAAAGTTCCAGTTCACGTCGGCAATATCGTCGCCAACAACCTCGATCTCTTCAGGCTTACCGACCCCGAGGCCCATCTCGTGGGCGATCCGAATCATCGGGATCGACATCGGGTCGAGGCCCATCATCTTCGCGGCCACAGCGTCGATCGCAACCTGGTCCGCTGAAGCCAGGATCACATTCTTGGTGTGAATCCGCATTGCACGTGGCCCCGGCCCATCACCGGCAAAAGTGCCATCCATAACGGCGAACAGGCCGGAGTGGATTTCTTTCTGGATCTGGAGCAGGTCAACGAGCGTCTCGTGAATTACCGAATGAGTCCAGTGTCGATAACGATGAAGTAGTCCGCCAAAGGCGTTCTTCATCGCACCGGTCATTGTCGTGAACACATGGGTCTTGACGGTTGGCAGCTGAACGATGTTCGTGCCCGGGAACACCTCCGGAATGTACAACCCGTCCCTGTAGACATCGTCCAGCACCAACATTTTGGCGGTTGGCCTGTACGGCACCCACTTCACGGGTGGCACGTCGAGGGTGATGTGGTCCAGACCCAGCCTGTCCTCGACCACCCTGTGCTTGTTCTTTTCGCGTCCCTCGTCAGGATTTACGACTACTGTCCCGTTATGCGCGGCCGTTAGCCGGTCGAATCCATCGGCCAGCAATTTCTGGGCTACGCCATCGATCTGCCAGGGAGCACTCGAACAGGCAGGGTAGTAGTGTTGCCACGAAATGTTCACCTTCAAAAAGGTATCGATGTCGGGCATGAGAGCAGTCTGATAGTCGGCCAGGTCGAGCAGCCGCGCATAGTCGGCAATTACGGTCTCGGGCGTGGTGTATATAACTGCGACCTTGCCCAGCCTGGGTTCGGCATGTGGGATATCGGGTTGAGTGAGTACTCGTCCTTCATCCCTGATCATCGAGACCATCTGTGTTTGTTGCCCTCTTCCGAATACCGGGTCTTTACCGCCGATACGACGTTGTCACATCAAGAGTAGTTTCGTGTTACCGATAACGCACAGCCGCGCAGTACCCTGTCAGTGTAACTTTCGTCCAATTGATTCCACCAACATGCCATGACGACCGATTCAAGCGAAACCGACTCTTACAACCCGGGCCAGCCGACCGACGCAACCGTCGACTCTTGCGTTCACTTGCTGCCAGCATCGTTCGCGCAAGATCGCGAACGTATCGCTCGATCCGATGCGACGTTCCGGAGCATTTTCACAGATTCAAGAGCGAAAATTGTCCAGAGAGAAGACCTTCTTAGTTCGATGGAAGGCGCCGGGGTCGATATATCGGTGTGTACGGGATTCGGCTGGACCGACCCCGGCGTTGCGCGCGAATCTAACGACTACAACCTCGAGTCCGCCCGGCTGAATCCCGACAGGATTGTGGCGTTTTGCAGTGTGAACCCCCTCTGGGGCGACGATGCAGTCATAGAGGTGCGGCGCTGCTATGAAGCAGGTGCACGGGGAATCGGTGAACTCCATCCCGATACGCAGGGGATACTGGAAGCCGATCTCGCCGTGCTCGCTCCGGTCCTCGATACCGCCCGAGAACTCGGTATGCCAGTCCTGATCCACGCCTCCGAGCCTGTTGGGCACGGCTATCCCGGAAAAGGAAC
The DNA here is from genome assembly GCA_027623655.1 of Chloroflexota bacterium. Taxonomy (GTDB): domain Bacteria; phylum Chloroflexota; class Dehalococcoidia; order Lucifugimonadales; family Lucifugimonadaceae; genus Lucifugimonas. The sequence goes on along the minus strand of JAQBVG010000001.1, from coordinate 53,174 downwards.
AGTAACCCCCGAACTATTGATGGCGCTGGTGACCGCCTACCCGAACAACAAGTTCATTTTCAGCCATTTCGGTGGTGGCCTGCCGTTCTATGGCCTGATGCCCGAAGTGAACCTAGCCCTTAAAAATGTCTACTTCGACTCAGCGGCGTTTCCGTTCCTGTACCGACCCCAGGTATTCGATGTCGCGGCAAGAGCCGTTGGTATAGAGAAAATCCTCTTCGCGAGCGACTATCCCCTGGTCACTCAAGATCGAGCACTGGACGAGTTTGCGCAGTCCGGCCTCAGGCCCGATCAATCTCGCCTGATACGGGGCGCAAACGCCGCCAAGCTTCTGAACCTCTGAGATACCGGCGAACTCCCGTATCGCCCTGTCAGTCCGGTACCGGGGCATACTCAATTTCGAGCTGCAAACTCAATCGCGGGTGAACCGTTCACGAAATACCTATGCCATTGTTTGCCACGAACTCTCACGCAGCGGTATATTTGTCCTGTTGAATCAGATGAGCAACTTACACTGAACCCACAACTCTGCCCCCGCTGACATGCAGGCCTGCCTCTGTATGTGTACCTGTACGCCCGCCAGGGCGAGGGGTTGCCGCGGATTTGCGTGTTGTTGTACTTGTTGAACTAAGTCACACAGCGACAGTAAAAGAATCGAACCCCTGCCCTCAGCAGGGTTTTTTTTATTTCTACTCGCACCCTCCACTCTCATCACGAATCTAACAAGTACAGGCAAATGATCAATATCTTCAAAGTAGCGCTCGCTGGTATTCGAAAAGCAGTCGAATCGGCGCACGGACTTGCCATTGAGAGCGACTCTCTGCGTACTGCTGGCCGTAGCAAGTAACCCACCGGCACCGCTAACAACAGCGAAACCTGGCCCTGCCTGAATGCAGCGTCGACGAGTTGCGAGTAAAATTCCGCCTCAAAACGCACTCTGCACAATCGTGTAAACATCTGTGCCTTCAGAGGGTCAGAGGAATGCCAGCACTAACCTCCGAACAGAAAGAACACTTCAACGAATACGGATTCGTCCGGATTGAAGACGTTTTCGATTCGGAAAACGAGATCGACCCTGTCGTTGCCGAATACGCCGACGTCCTTGATTCGCTGGCCGAAAAGCTCTTCCGCGAGGAAAAAATCTCTTCGACCTATTCCGAACTTTCCTTTGGCGACCGGGTTACGAAGATCTACGGCGAATCGGGAGAGATTCACAACCAGTATTTCGATTTTTCGCTGCCGCAAAATGGCGTGAAACCCGATACCCCATTCTGGGCTGGCCCTGCGGTATTCCGTGCGCTAACAGCGCCGGGGGTTCTCGACATCGCCGAATCGATTGTCGGCAGCGAGGTCTACTCGAACCCGGTACAGCACGTGCGGATCAAGGTTCCTGAGGCAGTTTCGCCACGAGACGAACACGGCAATGTTATGTTCGGCGCCACCCCATGGCATCAGGACGCCGGCGTAGTCAATCCCGAAGCTGACGAGACCAATATCCTGACGGTCTGGTTCCCACTGATGGACGCCAGCGCAGAGAACGGCTGCCTCGCGATCGTGCCTGGCTCTCATCGCGGCGAACTGCTCACGCACTGCCCCGGCTACAAAGAACGTCCGGGTTTACAAATCCCTGAACACCTCTTCAATATCGGCGATTCGATGCCCGTTCCCGTCAAAAAAGGCGGTGCGCTCCTTCTCACGAAGAAAACCGTGCATGCAGCACTGCCAAACATCAGCGACCGTATCCGCTGGAGTTTCGACCTGCGCTACCAGCCGACCGGCGAAGCGACCGGCCGAAGCGTCTTCCCCGGATTTGTTGCACGTAGCGCATCGAGGCCCGAGACCGAACTGCATGACGCCGACATCTGGTACCAGATGTGGAAAGACACGCGGGACTCCCTTGCCAGGGGCGAACAACCAACATTCAATCGCTGGGACGCCGACGATCCCTCCTGCGCGTGAAACCGACGCCAGCAGAACTCGATACCTTACGAGAAGCCGGACGTATCGCCGCCAGAGCTCGAGACTGGGCGGCCGGGGCGATCAGGCCCGGCGGACTGCTGCGTGAACTGCAAGAAGGCATCGAAACGATGATCCGCGAGGCGGGTGCACTTCCCCCCTTCCCGGCCCAGACCAGCCGAAACAAGATCGCCGCCCACTACTGCTCCTCACCGTCGGACAACACCCGGTTCGAAGAAAACGATCTCGTGAAAATCGACGTAGGGGCTCACATCGACGGCCTGATAGTCGACACCGGCGTTTCGGCCGATCTATCGAGTGACGAACGCTGGTGTGGAATGATTGGCGCAGCCAGCGATGCACTCGACGCAGCAATCGAAATGTGTGAGCCCGACCTGCCTGTCGAGGACATCGGCGAGCGGGTAAATGAGGTCATTACCGGCGCGGGGTTTCGACCAATCCTGAACCTCACCGGCCATGGACTCGGCAGATACACCCTGCACGACACGCCACAGATTCCTAATGCACGAATTGGCCTCAACGGCAGTCTCGAAGCCGGGTCAATCTTCGCGATTGAGCCTTTTGCCACGTCCGGACGTGGCGGCGTCGACGACGAAGGCAAACCCGAGGTGTTCAGGTTGGAACGCAGCCCAAAACTGTCGAATAAACTGGATGCCGATTCCCTCGAAGCGATCAAAGCGTGGCACGGCCTGCCCTTCGCCCGTCGATATTTCCTTCATCTCCCGAAAAAGCCATTTGAACGGACACTGGAAGAACTGATCAAACAGGGCGTAGCAAGGGAATATGCCCCCCTCGTCGAGGTCAGCGGCGCTCACGTCGGCTGGAAAGAACACTCGATATATCTCGGACCTAACGGCCCCGAAATACTCACTGCGTAGTCACAGGCCAGAGGGTGCGCATGACGCCGGGTCGGGTCCACGCCGGCCCCGGCCGTAACGCAGGAACCCCGTTCGACTCGCACCACCCTTCGAGCTCACGACAGGTTCAAGTCGGTCCACCAAATGCGTGGTTCCGGTTGTCGCATCACCCCCCGAAGTTGAACTCCAGGCCCACACCCTGCGCCTTTGCCTGCTCGTACACCAGGGACGCACATGAAATGTCCTGGATCGCAAGGCCGACGCTCTTGAAAAGCGTGATCTCTTCATCGTTTTCACGACCTGCAATCGTGCCGTTCACAACCGCGCCGAGATCGCCATAGACATCGTCGGCTGAGTACGCACCCTCCTCGATCGGGATCTGGATATCGCCAGCCTCGTTCAAACATGCCTGCTTCTGGTCGCAAATTACCTTAGCCCGTTGAATGGTGGCCGTATCAAGCTCTCGAACCCCGGGCGCATGTGAGCCGATCGCGTTGATGTGGGCACCCGGCTTCCACCAGTCTGCCTGCACGATCGGTTTCGACGCTGTAGTCGCCAGCGCTACGACATCGGACTCTCGGCACAACTCTTCGCCGCTGGAGGCCAGCCGCACCTCGACCCCGGTTGCCTCGTGGAGTGAGTCGGCGAACGCCTGCCTCGCATCTTTTGGATCGAGCGAGAACGCCAGGACCAGGTCGAGTTCTCTCGCCGCGGCCATCCCGACAACCTGCTGGCGGGCCTGCACCCCCGTACCGAAAATTCCAGCGACCTTCGCGTCCTGCCGGGCCAAATGCCGTGTTGCGACACCGCTCACGGCGCCGGTCCTTGCCGCGGTAAGAAATCCACCGTCCATCACCGCAACTACTTCTCCGGTCTGGTTGTTCTGGACCAGGATCGTACCGATTGTCGTGGGCAATCCGAATTTCGTGGGATTCGCCTTGTAGACCGTGACGGCCTTCACACCGAGCGCACCGCCGGACTTCAGGTAAGCCGGCATGTACGCGATCCAGCCTCCAACGTCGGAGTCCATGAACACAGTTCGATTGGGCATTTCCGCCGTTCCAGCCGCCAGTTCGCCAAACGCCGCCTCGACCACGTCGATCGCCTTCGACATCGGCAATAGTTTCTGTACGTCAGTCCGGTTCAACAGTAATGCCACGTGATTTCTCCAAATTGCCAGAATGTCAGCGTCCAGGAATGACGCGAAATGGATTTCAACAGAACACCCGGTGATTCACCTCGTCCGAGAAATTTTCCAACTCTTCTGTCGTCCTGCGCAGCAGGATTATAGCCATCTGTTCGATCAGCCCGGCATAACGCCCGGCCCGAATCCAGTTATTTCGCCAAAACCACCTCCGACTGCCAACGTGATTCGGCGAAAAGCTTCAGAATCGCCAGATTCGACGTATCGTTAATCGAATCGGAAAATTGATCTTCAGAATTAACATCAGGAACTACGAGTGACGAAACCGAACGAGCCCGATCCGAGGCTTGCAGATAAATTGAGCGACGAACCGAAAAATGAGTCGCCTGCGGAATCCGATCCTGGTGATGGAAGTTCGAACGCCGACCCCGACTCCGAAAACGACACGCCAGAACGCCGCACGCCCGAACGCAAATTGCCCGATTCAGTGCCTGTGTTCGCACGTCCTCGACTTGGCGAGCGGGACTTTATCGCCTACTCCTCGACCAGATCATCTCAACTGACTGGCGCTCCGGAGCGTTCGGAAGCCAGGTACGTCCCGCAGGCTCCGAAGCTCTACATGCCACCCAGTTCCGCTGGGGGCGAAGAGCACGAAGCAAACTTTCCTGAGGTTCCCGCCGATACATGGCGTCTTTTCGTCGCGATCGAAATCCCAAGGGCACTCAAACGAGAATTCATGGACCTCGCCCAGAGCTTCAGACCTCGATAATACGAACGCGTGCGATGGATAGATCAGGATGGGATGCATCTCACCTTGAAATTCCTTGGCGATACTCCGACCAGTGAGGTTGACGGTATTAGCGCGGTTCTGGCACGGGCCGCGTCTTCGACCGGCAAGTTCTCGATTAAAGTTGGTAGGACGGGCTGCTTTCCGTCGTTTCGTGACCCGCGAATTTGCTGGGTGGGTGTGACCGGTGAGCTACGACGACTGGAACAACTGCAAGGTCGAGTCGAGGGCGGGCTTGCTGCCCTCGGATTCGACACCGAGGAACGTGCGTTCAAGCCACACGTGACCATTGGACGCACTCGGCCGGGCATTCGAGGTCGATTCGCCGAAGACATCGGCGTTTCCTGGCAGCATGCCCCGTTGCATTCGACCGGGAAGACCATCCCCGTTGCGGCGATAGCCCTGTACCGGAGTTACCTCGACGAAAAAGAAGGTACGCACTACGAGCAGGTCGGAAACTTCGAACTGGGCTGATTCGGTGTGCCGGTGTTTCCTTGCGGTTCTGGAACCAGTGTGACCTGCGAAGATGTATTCGTCGTCGCAACTGCTCGTGTTAACCAATTAGTGTCAAACGACAAAAGTGCCGTCGGCGCCACCAACAGGTAACATTGTGGGGTTACAGGTGATGACGGAGACGCGATCGAATCCGTTCACGTCCTCAAAATAAGCGAGCCCGGTACGGTGAGAGCGGGCATGGGGCTGGATTCGATCATCACTCTCGAACCGTTCACTGAACACCGGAGTCCAAACGGACTCCCGGCTACTAGGCTGAACCGTCCCTGCCGAACGTTACATCGGCTCAACTGAGTGTTCCGAATTAGCCGCCGGTAAAAACCGCGGATCACATCGGAAAACCAGGGTGGTACCGCGGTACAGTTTTATTTCAAAACGCCCGTCCCTGATCCGTCAGGGGCGGGCGACTATTTTAACCTGCAAGAAACCATCCCCTCTCTGCATGTAAAACAACCCGCAGGAAAAATAACGGTGCCGTGCTGGCACACCAGGAAACACAAACGTGGCAAGCCACTTCGATCAGGTAGACCCTAAAGTCGATTTTGTAGCTAACGAGGAAGCGATCCTCAAATGGTGGGACGAAAACGACATCCCTGCCCGCTACAGAAAGTTGAACGACGATAAAAGGAAGAAATTCTCTTTCATCGACGGTCCGATCACTGCCAACAATCCCATGGGAGTCCACCACGCCTGGGGTCGGACCTACAAAGACCTGTTCCTGCGATTTCGCAACATGCAGGGCTACCGCCAGCGATTCCAGAACGGATTCGATGGGCAGGGGCTGTGGATTGAAGTCGAGGTCGAAAAGGAAAAAGGGTTCAAATCGAAACGCGACATCGAGGAATACGGGGTCGGCAAGTTCGTCGAAGAGTGCCGGGCGCGGGTCGACCTCTTCGCAGATCGCATTTCCGAGCAATCGAAGCGCCTCGGCTACTTCATGGACTGGGACAACTCGTACCACACGAAGTCAGATGAGAATAACTACACCATCTGGCACTTCCTCAAGACCTGCGCCGACAACGGCTGGATCTACAAAGGCCGTGACGTAATGCCGTGGTGTCCCCGCTGCGGAACGGGCCTCTCGCAACACGAAATCGTTACCGAGGGCTACCAGGAAATTACCCACGAAAGCCCGTTCTTGAAATTTCCGCTGATCGACGACGGCCACGAAGGCGAATCGCTCCTCGTCTGGACAACCACGCCGTGGACGCTCGCAGCAAATGTCGCCGCTGCCGTGAACCCCGAAAACAACTACGTAAAGGTCGAAGATCGCGGCGCGGTCATCTATTTCAGTAAATCGCTGTTCGATTCATTGAAGCGCGACCACGTCCTCACCGAAGACGCCCGAGTAATCTCCGAACTCAAGGGTTCAGAGTTGGTCGGACTCCGCTACCGGGGCCCATTCGACGAACTCCCGGCCCAGGCCGAAGCAATCGGCCAGCACCGCGTCCTCGCATGGGATGAGGTTGGCGAAGACGAAGGCACTGGCATAGTCCACACCGCACCCGGAGCCGGTGCCGAAGACTTCAGGCTGGGCAAGGAAAACGACCTCACACCGATCGCCCCACTCGACCAGAATGGCATTTACATAGACGGTTTTGGCGATCTAACCGGCAAGGCAGCGGCCGATGTGAAAGACATGATCTTCGCATCGCTCAAAGAAAAAGGGCTGCTCGTTCGAGTCAACAAGTACACCCACCGGTACCCAGTCTGCTGGCGCTGCGGCACCGAGTTGGTGTTCCGCCTCGTCGACGAGTGGTTCATCGCTATGGACGAGATTCGCCCCAAGATGGAGAAGGCCACGAACGAAATGGAGTGGTACCCAGAGTTCGGCAAGGCCCGGGAACTCGACTGGCTCAAGAACATGCAGGACTGGATGATCTCGAAGAAGCGCTACTACGGCCTCGCACTACCAATCTACGCCTGCGATTGCGGCCATTTCGACGTGCTCGGTTCGCTCGACGAACTGAAAGAGCGCGCCGTCGAAGGTTGGCTGGAATTCGAAAAGAGCGGAGCGTCGCCGCATCGACCCTGGGTCGACGATGTGAAAATCGCCTGCTCCAACTGTGGCGAAACCGTCTCGCGTATCCAGGACGTCGGCAACGCGTGGCTCGACGCCGGTATCGTGCCATTCTCCACAATCGGCTATAAATCCGACCCCGAGCACTGGAAGGAATGGTTCCCGGCAGACTGGATTTCCGAGAGCTTCCCGGGCCAGTTCCGCAACTGGTTCTATTCGCTTATCGTCATGGCCGCAGTGCTCGAAGACTCGTTGCCCGCAAGGCAGGTTTTTTCGTACGCACTCATGCGTGACGAAAACGGCGAAGAGATGCACAAGTCGAAGGGCAACGCCATCTGGTTCGAGGACGCTGCCAACAGGATGGGTGTCGATGTAATGCGCTGGACCTTCAGCCGTCACAACCCTGAGTCCAATATCAACTTCGGCTACAAGATGGGCGACGAGGTGCGCCGCCAGTTCCTGATCCCCCTCTGGAACATCTACTCGTTCTTCACCACCTACGCCAACCTCGATGGATGGACCCCGGCCGACAGTGCGATCCCGATGTCGTTCGAGTTCACCGAAGACGGTGAAACGAACGCATACGAGTCGTGGGAGATGCCGTCAGAATCCGAGGGATTCTCGGAACTCGACCGCTGGATCCTGTCAGAACTCAATCAGCTGGTAAATAGGGCGACTGAAAATCTCGAAAACTGGCAACTTGCCTACGCCGCCGATTCGATCGAACAGTTCGTAGAAACTCTGTCCAACTGGTATGTCAGACGATCGCGGCGTCGCTTCTGGAAAACCGAGGGCGATAGAGACAAGAACGCCGCGTATTCGACGCTCTACACGTGCCTGGCAACACTTTCCCGTCTGCTTGCGCCTTTCACGCCGTTCGTCGCCGACACTATGTACCGAAACCTGGTCGCAGACCGGGTGCTAAAAAACAGCGAACAGGCGCCCGATTCCGTCCACCTGACTTCGTGGCCGAAAGCGAACGAATCGCTTATTGATCAAGACGTGATGAACCGGACCCGGCTTGCCATTCGACTTGCCTCACTCGGCAGGTCCGCACGGGCACAGGCACGCCTGAAAGTCAGGCAGCCACTCGGCGAATTCGTAGCAGAGGTCCGGCACGACTGGGAGCACTTCGCTCTGGCCGAGATCGAACCGATTCTGAAAGAAGAACTGAACGTAAAAGCCGTCCGAAACGCGGCAGAAATAGGCGGACTTCTCGGATTTGAAATCAAGCCGAACTTGCCGAAGCTCGGACCAAAATACGGCAGGCAGATGGGGGATATTCGCTCCGCTATCGCAGCTGCCGACCCGAAAGAGATCGCACGCGCCTCGGAAGCCGGAGAAACCATTACGCTTGGCAAATTCGTGCTTGAACCAGACGAAGTGTTGATCGAACGAGTCGCCCTGGAAAACTACTCGGTCGCTACCGATGCCGGGTATGCCGGAGCAGTTCTGACAGTAGTCTCCGACGAACTCAAGGCTGAAGGCACGGCTCGTGAGGTCGTCCGAGTAATCCAGAACCTCAGAAAATCGTCGGGGCTCGAAATCTCCGATCGAATCAACCTCTGGATTTCCTGTTCGAACGACACCGTCGTCGATTCGCTCCGAACTCACTCCGGCTACATAGCCGAAGAAACACTGGCGACCAGCATCGAGTTTAATGCCGCACTCAGCGACGACGCCATCGCGGTTGCCCACACCGAAACCGTCGATCTTGACGACGCCGAGGTAACCGCAACCCTCGAAAAAGCATAGCCGCGTGGGAACGCACCCGCCCGACTTCCCGATCCCTGCGGAGGGATCTCAACCACCACCGACTCAACGCAGTAAAAGTGCCAATGGCACCCACGTCCGACTCAGCGACCACCGACCCACCAGGGTAAACGCGTCAATGGCCCACAATGTGCCATCCGCCCCTCGACAAAATCGCGCTTCATGCCCGAAACTGAACAGGTGCCACAAAGACACGGCCAGTCTCCAACGCACACGGGTAACCCTCTAGCAGTAGAACGTCTTCCCAGCGGTGGAGCCAGAAAACACCTGCCGCGAATAATCCCCGACCCTCGTCGGACATCCCAGGCAGACCGCCAACGAGCCATCTGCCGTAAAAATGCGCTGAAATGCGCATGCCACGGTCTGGCATCGTGCCCGACCTATCCCACGCGTTGAAATAAACGTGCAATAAACAGCGATCGCTGAATCACGAATTTGGCGGCGAGATTACCAACCCCAGACCGACGATGCCGGCAGATGGGTGAACAAATACGCACAGGGAACGCATCCACCGCCTGTGCGACGTATCACGAGTGCCGGTTCGCAATGCTACCGTGTCCCGGCGAATTCTTCGCCACGGACCCGAACGCACGCCGACACTCGCGTTCGACGTCCGCTGCACAAGAGGCAGGTTGTCAACACGAGTCTCCGCTCGGGGTAGGCCCGACCGGTGCCAAACGAAATATCAACCGCTAAACCGTCCAGTAGCAAGAACGGTTTTTCCCGCGTGCCACAGTCATCTTTCATTGCGAGGAGTCCGCCGACGTGCCAATCACCCCCCACTGACCCACACCCTTCAACTCGCGCGTAACGGTCCCCGTTCAGTAGGCGTGCCATTGGCACCTAATGGCACCCAATTCCTGTTAGCCGCAGTGCTGCCGGCACATGCCATCATGTTGCATGCCCGAAGCCGTCCCACGCCCACTCGCTCAGTACACGCCCCAGCGCCTAAGCCTGTGGCGCGATCCAGACTTCCTGAAAATATGGACCGCCCAATCGACGTCTAATCTCGGGCGTCTGATGATGGTGATCCCTCTCGTCGCGATCCTGGTACTGGAGGCCCGGCCGTACCAGATGGCAATTATCGGCGGTGCCGCATCGGCATCGGGGCTCACCTTCGGACTGGTCGCCGGGCTCTGGATCGACCGCTCACGACGCAGACTGGTTTTGGCGGTCACAGATCTCAGCCCTGCCCTTGCGATAGCTAGCATCGTAATCGCCCACTACGCGTTTGAGCTGCATATCGAGCATCTTTACGTCGTCGCGTTCGTCAACGGCTCGCTCGGAATATTCAACGAGGTAGCCAACCAGGCGTACCTGCCCAGTCTGGTGGAGCGAGATCGCCTGCTCGAAGCAAACTCCAAGATGGCTGCTACCGATTCGATCGTCGAGCAGATCGGTTTTAGCGTCGGAGGGTTTATCGCGCAGCTCGCATCGGCGATTAGCGCCGGTGTCGTCCAGGCAATCACATTTGCGATCTCTGGACTGCTGATATTGTCGATCCGCAAGGCGGAGCCAGAGCCGAAGCCAGCAGAAAGCGACAGCAACATTCGGCGAGAGCTGGTCGAAGGTTATCGGTTTATTGCCAGCAACCAGATCCTGCTCGTGCTCGCGATCAGTGGGGCAGTCCTGGCAGGTGCCAGCGGGATCGTTGGAGGCATGATCGCGTTGTTCGCCCTCACGGAGATAGGTTTCCAACCGGGACCGCTCGGGGTGATATACGGAATAGGCGGAGTCAGTTCGTTCGTCGGTGCGCTTTATGCACAACGAGTGACGAACAAGCTAGGCGTCGGGCCGACAATGGCGCTGGGTGTATTTGTTTACGGCGTTGTCGGGTTCTTGATTCCGCTGGCCCCGGCTCAGATCTGGATTGCCACGGTGTTTTTCGTACTCCCACAGATCTTTGGCGATGGATTCTGGATAATGCACGACATAAACGAGGTCAGCGTTCAACAGGCAGTTACTCCAGAACACCTTCGAGGTCGGGTAGCGAGTGCACTAAAAGTATCTGAAAAACTGGCTGCGCTTATTGGGGTCGCAATTGCCGGAGTCGTTGCCGAATTTGCCGGTTTACGGATAGCGCTTGCAACAGGGTCGGTTCTGTGGCTGGCAGCCGGAATGATCCTGCTTCACCCAGCAGTCAGATCGCTCAGAGTGCTCCCAGAAGACGAGGCTACCGATCCCACGGCACCTGCGGAGTAGTCCTAGAGGCTACCTGTCAGCACCTTTCGCAGCAGGTGCGAAATTTCGACTACATCCTCTGACGGGTGTCCATCCACCCCTCTGCTCCAGACCAACTTTCGAGGGAGTCCGATCTTTTCGTATCCGAACTTCTCATACAACGAAATTGCTGCATGATTGTCGACCGAAACCTCGAGCCGGACCACCGAGTGACCATCTTTTGCCACGATCCTTTCGACCTCGGCAATCAGCAACGCTCCAAATCCGCGCCGCCGATACTTACTTCCAACGTCCAGCGCAAAAAGCCTACGAGTAGTCCCGTCGTGCTCTGCCCCGGGTGAAACGCTAACGGTCCCGACCACTTTTCCGTCGAGCTCCATTACGAGCAACGAACGGATACCCACCCTCTGCTCAGCGAACCGGTTTGCAAGTTGGGCACGGCCCGGGTCGGGAGCCAGGGCACTTACGAGTTGCGGAAGATCGGACTCGACAGCGGGTCTGATCGGCATGGAATCCTCTGGGAGGGGAGGAGATTTAGGTGGGCAGAAATGTCGACCGTGTGCATTCAAAACATCCCTCGCTCATGCCAGCCCCCTGTGCAGGCCGAAGAAGTAGCGAGCAAGTCCTCAACTTCAGTCTCGGGCGACCGATTCGGGATCGTCGTGACGCATTGCGCCCGGCCCCAGTGAGTAAAGAGGTTCGCTGGTCTCCACTGGTAGCAGATTGGGCATTCCCGGCAGCGACGAGGTACTTCGGATGCGTTCAAGGTTCCGGGAGAGCAAGGTATTGCGATTCTTCTGTTCGTTTTCGGCCAGATAGAAGGCATAGCGGGATGTCAGCATGGCCCCAACGAGCAGGATGATAGCGGAAACGTAAACAAAGATCATTAGCACGATGATCATGCTGACACCACCGTAAATCGATGTCGCAACGCCGCTCATGTTCCGAAGGTAGAAGATAAATATCGCCTTCGATATTTCGAACGCGGCGGCGCCCGCCAGTGCAGTCGGCCAGACTTCACGGAATCGCAACTTCGCGTTCGGGAGCCACCAGTACAGCGTGAGAAACACGATGAACGTTAGGACCAGCGGAATGAACACTGCAAATTGTTGCCACAAGTCGGGATCGCTGAGCGGAGCGTCGGGCAACCAGATCGCCGACAATTCCTCGAAGTACGTCAGCAGGCCGGTCGTGAACACAGACGCGAACAGCAGCGTCGCCGCACCGAACATTAGCGCAATGTCCATCAACCGCTCTGTCAGGAATGAGCGCGTTTTATCGATGCCCCAGATGACGTTGATGCTCTTTCGGATCGTGCTGAACACCTGCTGAGATACCCAGAACAGTCCAATAATTGCGACCAATCCTCCGGCAGTACGGCCCTCACGAATACTCTTGAAGAAGTTGCCAAGGAATGCATCGTCGGCCTCCGCCAGGACCGGAATTTGCATTCGGAGCCCCTCGACGAGCCTGTCCTCAAACCCGTGAATACCCAGGACAAGTGAAAATACGGTGATCAGGGCCAACGACAGCGGAAACAGCGAAAAGAAAGCATAGAAGGCGATGGCCGCGGACATGTAAAGCCCGTTCTTGCCAAGGAACTCATTGAAGTTGCTGGCAATAAATCTGTATGAAAATGCGGCGAAGTGGAGCATATGACGCTCTATTGTGCGGCTCTGACGATAATTTGTGCAATCGACGCACTATCCCGGAAACGTCATAAACTCCTCCTGCGTTCATTGCTGTCAGAATTGAATTCAGTTGCCCGTGCTCGAACTAATCGAGATCACCGGCGCGGAATGCAGTGATGTAATTCATCGCGAAATCGTCGTTGCCGTGGAGCAGATCGAGAGCCAGCTTCACAGGCTTCGACTCCAGGTCGATATTGAGCGCACGTTCTGCTGAAGTCGTAATCGGGTCGATAATCCCTGAATCAGCTCCGGCCTGGATCGCCAGGTAGAGGAACACATCGTTTACGAGCCTACGTTTCGGAATCCCAAAGGAAACGTTGCTCATGCCGCCAGCGATGTGAATCTCGTTTCCGAACTCAGCCCTGATCTGTTCGATCGCATCAAAGGCATGCATGCCATAGTTGGCGTCTACGGCGATCGGAAAATAGAGAGGGTCGACGAATATGTCTTCTCTGGCCATTCCTTTCGACAGAGCCATTTCCAGGATCCGCCCGACGTTCTCCACTCGCTCACCGGCGCCATCTGGCATTCCGACCTCGTTCGACGCCATCACTACGGCGCGGGCATTGTGCTTTATCGCCATGTCGATGGCCTCAGGCCTCTCAAGCGCTATCGAATTGAGCAGTGGCCGTCCCTGGGTGCCGCTATATGCACTGAGTCCAATTTCAATAATCTCAGTATTTGATGAATCTACACTCGGAGGGACCGATGATACCGACTCGACAAACTTGACCAGCCACGCCATCGATTCCTTCTGTTCGGCAAGCCGATACGAAGACTCGTCTACGTTCAAATCGAGATAGTGGGCACCGGCATTAATTTGCCGATCCACTTCGTACTTGATGTATGCACAGCCCTCGGCCGATTCGTCGGCGTCACCGTGCAGCCCCTTCCACATGGCAATCATGAAATGTTTCAGATTGCCCTGCTCGTACGGCTGAGTCGTGGTGAAGTGCTCTGGAACGTGCACGTAACGTCGGGCGCCACCGACCGTGTACGTAATAGCTTCGGTGCCGTTCTCGAACACGTGCCCACGAACCCCACCTCGCCTGACGACACGGGTAGCGTGGATGTTCTCACCAAGAACGGTGAACTGGTCTGGACTATCTATAACTCTTGGCATTACGGATCACTCAAAGTTCGGAACATTCAGGTGTCGGACGATCTCGGAACTATCGATTATGCCTTACCACCGGGATCGGAGGGGGTTGGTTTCGCATGATGGTCGCGTGCAAGGAAGGTGTTGGCCCAGGCCGACGTGTTCCGAAGCGATGCGTCGCGAAATACAACAGGACGCTGAAGCATCCTGGTTTCGTCACCGAACGGCTTTAGCCGGTCATAAGCACGTATCCAGATACACTCCTGGTCCAAAACCTCGCATCGACCGGCTTTGGTCCCGCCGCAGGGACCGTTCCGCTGGTTCTTCACGCACTGCGACTCCGGGCACAGGTAAGCGACATCTGGAAGCGAACAATCTCCGCAATCTCGGCAGTGATAGATCGGCACTTTCGACGCCTGTTCTGCAGCATGTGCGACGCCTGAGAGCTTTTTACTCTTCTCGATCTGCCCGTAAATCGCCTTCCCTGCCCTGAAGCCGAACGTTCCTTCGGTGAACACACGATCGTGAACGAACTTTCCAATCCGGTACTGAAGGGGAACTGTCGCACGACTTTTTGCCCGCGCGATTCTGGATTTAGATTTCGCTGCAGCGTAAACCGGATTCAACTGGTCTGAGCTAAGGCCGGGGTTGTCTCCCCGGTCGTAATAGTAAAATTCGTCGGGCTGAGCAAAGTTGATTTCCTTGGCGAAATCTTTCCAGTCGTTTTCGCCAAACGAATCTGACATCTCCAGTATCTGCCGGATCCGCTCAAGTTCTGGACGACCGGAGAGGTAAGCCCCGCGATAGCCCAGACCCTTCAGTACCGCTATTTGCTTTGCGGCTAGCTCTGAAAAGAACGCCCGCCCGCGATCTCTGGACTTAGCCTGCCTGTCGGCCTCGTCACGCAGTGCATCAGAAACCCAGACACCGGGAACACCCCACCTGTTGAAGAATCGCCCGGCCGGAGCGGTCAGGATGAACACTGAACCGATAAGTGGAACGTCGATGCCGTTCGATCGAACATACAACGCCAACTCGCCAGCTTTTCGAGAATCGTACCCAATCTGGCTGATGGCAAACTTCGCACCGGTCCGAACCTTCATTGCCAGCTTGAAGTACTGGGTCATCAACTCCCCTTCAAGTTTTTTGAACGGGCTTACAGCACAACCAGCAAAGAAGTTCGTCTTCTCCAGTCGTGATTCTCGGCCGACCGATCCCCACATCTTGCTGGGTAAGCCCTCGTTCATCTGCGACATCAGTTCAAGAAGCCCCACCGAATCGATGTCAAATACTGGTTGAGCCTGTCCCCGAAACCCGCCGACCGGGTAGTCGCCAGACAGGGCTAGGACATTCGAGAACCCCTGGCTTCCCAGAGCCCACAATCGACTCTCCACTCCGTTTCGGTTGTAGTCCTTGCAGGACATGTTGATCACTACGTCCCGACCCCGGAAAAGAAGGTCCTGTCCGAGCACTTCAGGACGAATATGGGGATTGCCGCCGGGATTGTCGGTCAGAGATACAAAATCGACGCGTTCAAATTCGGAGAGCGCCTTTGCGATTTCTGCAGTCTTGCGTGACGCCTCGGCCATCAACAACCCGCGAGATGTCTCAATCTCGACAGCAGTCAAGAAGCGGTCGGTTTCTTCTAACATGCCGCGGAGGTTCTTCGAGGTCGTTCCGGGGGTTTCCACTCTGTTTCCTGTGCCTCTGGAACTAGGTTCTAAATGGACGAAGGCAAAACCCGATAGTTACTGTGACGAACTTGATCGGCTCATGCAACCTAATGCGACACGGTAGCCGGTAAGCCTGATTATCAGCTGACAGCGATATTTGGAGTCGAACGAGTACCGTCGCGACACTGGTTCAAGAAGCTACAACGTTGTTCCATGTTACTGGGGTTATGTGTCCGGTGGTCAGCCCGCGAGTAGAATGGATGGGCGATCGCTTAACGTCGGTATCGGATAGCGATTCCGTGTAACGTTACCGTGTATTTGAATTGCACCGGGGAGAGCGCGGTCCTCGAAACAATATGAAATCTAAGCAGCAGGTTGTCGTAGTTGGTCTCGGTCGTTTTGGCGGTAACGTCGCCCGAACGCTGTACCAACTCGGCCACGATGTGATGGCACTGGATATCAACGAAGAACGGGTTCAAAACCTCATGGGTGAGGTGACCTACCCGGTTGCTGGCGATGCCACGCACGAGGCAGTGTTGCGAGAACTTGGAGTTCACAACTTCGACATCGGCATCGTAGGCATAGGCTCCAATATCGAAGCGAGCATCATGGTAAGCGTGCTGTTCCAGACCATGAATATCCCGTTCATCATCGCCCGGGCCCACAGTGAACTGCACGGCAATACCCTCCGGAGACTCGGGTGCCACCGGGTAGTCCATGCAGAAGAGGAAATGGGAATAAGGCTCGCCCATAGCCTTTTCAACCCCGATGTCGAGGAGTACATGGAGCTTGCCGAGGCGTTTGGGATCAGTCGATTGCCCGTCCCGGATCGATTTACAAATATGACCCTCGAAGAAGCCGGCTTCTCGAGCGCACGGGACAAGTATGGAATCGCAATCGTGGCTCTGAAACGTGGCGAAGACATAACGCTAAGCCCTGATTCAGAAGAGCGCCTGCGAGCCGGTGATGTCCTCGTATTTGCGGGACCTGACGAACTGGTCAATCGGATTACCAGTTGACCCGTGGAGGGTTACGACGAGTTACGGAACCGACTGGCTCTAATTTAGAATCATGCCATTCAACCGAGTTATAGCGGTCGTCACCGACGATCCATCCGACATCAACACGGTCTCGCGCGCGGCGGACATCGTGAGGGAAGAACACGGCCATCTCTACGTGATCTATGTAATAAAGGTCCAGAGGTCGCTCCCGCTCGACGCTGAGATCGAAGACCAGATCGCACGTGGTGAGCAGGTGCTGCATCGCTCGGAACGTCTCGCCAGGCTTCCTCGAAGTAATATCGATTCACAATTGCTGCAGGCTCGTGAAATAGGCCCGGCAGTCGTCCATGAGGCGATAGTGCGTGATGCTGACGCTATTGTTATAGGAACGTCATACCGTACCGAGTACGGTTCGTTTTCGCTTGGCAACGATGTTCCCTACATACTTGAGCACGCCCCCTGTGATGTAATTTTGTGGCGTGAACGAAGCGGCACGGCTCGGCTTGCCAACCGGACGGCCAGAAACGGCCGAGCATCGAGAGTCAGTTGAATCGACAGCCAGAACAACTATCAATCAGGAAAATCACCTGAATGAACATCATCATTGTAGGAGCCGGTAATCTTGGCTCATCGCTCGCACGCAAACTGAGCGATCAGGGTCACGCTATTACTGTGATCGAGAAAAACTCGGCTGCGGTATCGCTGCTCCCGCGCGGTCGTGTCGATTCCGGAGCAATGACCGTGATTTACGGTGACGGCTCTTCCGCGCCCGCGATGGTAGCCGCGGGCATTAGTTCTGCCGACGTATTCATAGCCGCGACCGAGAAGGATTCGCTCAACGGTCTGGCCGCACAGAGAGCGAAAGTTATCTACCGGGTCGATCTTGTGATGACTGCGGTCAAGGACGAGGGAGCGCGAGCTCTGTACGACACACTTGGGATCAAGACCATTAACAAAGCGGCTCTTGCCAGCGATCAACTGGTAGAACTGATGACCGAGAAACGGTAGAAAACAGTTGTACCTGGTAATTGTCGGTGGTGGAAAAGTCGGCGCACCTCTTGCGTCGTCTCTGATCAATGAAGGTCACGAGGTGTTCGTGCTTGATCGCGACCCCGACAAGGTGTCCGCGTTACAGCGTGAACTGGGTATGATCGCGACTGTTGGCGATGCAACATCGGTCAGGGCGCTGAGGGATGCCGGTGCGGCACGCGCAGGGGCCATCATTGCCGTCACCGACGCCGACGAAGACAATCTGGCGGCCTGTCAATTAGCGAAATATAACTTCGATGTCCCTCGTACGATCGCCGTAGCGCACTCCCCCGAAAATGCACAGTTGTTCGACCTGGTCGGAATTGATCTGGTTGTCAGTGCCACCGATCTTGTGCTCTCCAATCTGGCAACAGCACTGCCGGCCCATCCGCTCATCAGACTGATGCCACTGGCCGATCGATCGCAGGAACTCGTGGCGGTAAAACTGCCGACTGCTGGAGCCATGATCGGAAGAAAGCTATCTGAAATAACCCTGCCGTACGGTACGACCGTTGTGCTCGTGGTTTCCGCGGACGGTCGGGCCAAGATTCCCGACGGCAACGTTGTAATACAGGGAGAAGACGAGATAGTCGCGCTCTCTCCGACGAATTCCACAGCCGAGTTGTGGGAAGTACTCACAGAATTGAGGTAGCCGTGACCAAGACTGTCGCTTTCCTTGGACCAGAAGGGACCTATACGGATGAGGCCAGCTACCTCTATGCGCCCGATGCCGACCGTATTCCTTTTGCCTCACTCGCTCTCGTAACAAGTGCCCTTGAAACCGGACAGGTCGACGAGGCCGTAGTCCCGATTGAAAATTCACTCGGCGGCACTGTGATCGAGATTGTCGATTTCCTCATCACGTCCAAAAAGGCTCAGATAAACGGCGAAATCTTACTTCCAATAGACCACTGCCTGATCACAAGACCCGGCGTCCAACTTGGCGACATTCGGGTTGTGATGTCGAAGCAGGAAGCACTGACGCAGTGCAGGAAGTTCCTGGCTCGAGAGTTACGGTTCGCCGAACTAATACCGACGACCAGCACCGCACTTGCCGTCGTCGAACTGAAGGAGGCCGACGACCGTACTGCCGCGATCGGGCCGCGCAGATCGGCCGAGCTCGCAGGGTTGCCAATCCTGGCGCACGGTATTCAGGATCGTCAGGACAACGTCACCAGATTCGCGGTCCTCGCCTCGAATGGCAGCAAGCCGACCGGCAATGACAAAACATCGATAGCGTTCGACTTTGATCGCCCGGATGCTCCCGGCCTGGTATACGGAGCGCTGAGGCCATTTGCCGACAGGGGGATCAACCTTACGAAAATCGAATCCCGCCCAACCGGGAAGGGGATGGGCAACTACATATTCCTGCTCGATTTCGAAGGTCACGTCGATGAACAACATGTCGGGGAGGCCATCGCCGAACTGAAGAAATTCACTTCGACCTTCAAAGTGCTCGGCACCTATCCGATCGCACAGGGCCTGTCCGTCAGGTAGTCACCCTGTCTGGCAGGGCTAAAGATCTTCATCGTCAAGATCGAGATCGTCGAAGGTGTCGTCGTCTCGCATTTCCGATGCTGCTCGTCTACCTTCATCCGCAGCCTTCGCAAGCCGTTCTCGTGTAGCCGAAGTAAGTTCGTCAGCCTTATCACGCCACTCGCGACTCTGGTCGAGTATGAACGCACGAGTCTCTTCACCCGATTTCGGCGCCAAAATCATTCCGGCGACGAAACCGCCGATTCCTCCCATCAGCAGTCCCAGCAGGAACCCGCCGCCACTTTTCTCGCTATCAGCCATTGCACACCTCTCGCATGCGGCATGAAATCAGGTACAGACGCATGAGATCTAACGTCTCTCTTTTTCCAGGTCCGATGATTCGTGTCCGAAGAATCGGCCGATGCCACGGGACAAGCCCATCAGACCCAACCCGCGCACTACCGGGCGCAATGCCTTACGTGCTGTGGCGACGTTTCCGAACGCCGCCTCGAACCCGTCGGTGAATCGTTCCATCCGGTCCATAAATCGACCGACCCGCCAGTAGAGCCGGATCCCGAGTAGCGAGCCGAATACGATAACGAACGTCGTGAACACCAGAAAAACGATGACTGCGATGTCTTTTATTAGTGTAATCGTCTCGGTGGATGTCATTGGTAGGTCGGTCTTTCACCTTTGAAGCCGTGGTCGTAATGGTCAGACGAAGACAAAATTCAGTCGGCTCAACTCTTTCATCGTAGCAGTGCAAGACAGAACAGGGCAATATTGATATGTATTTACTTATTATGCATTCACTCCATTATTTATCGAACAGAAATCCGGGCTGGCAGTTTCGGCAGTAGTTCGTTTCACGTTTGTTCGCGGTAATCGCTGTTATACGGCTCCCACACCTCGGGCAGGACTGGCCTTGCTTGCCGTGTACCCTCAGGAAATCCCGCACTTTCCTGTGAATCTGGTCTCCCACCCGATCTCTAAGCACTTCGACAGCGGCCAGGGGTACAGAATAGACAGCCCGGTGAAGCGAGCTGAGTTCATCGTCCGATAACCGGCTTGCCTTCTTGAACGGGTAAATCATGGCCTCGTGAAGAATCTCGTCCGCGTAGGCGTTGCCGATGCCGGACACGAGTCCTCCGCGCGTCAGGACGCCTTTGACTTCTCCTCTGAATGGCTTCAAACAATTTTTGAACTCTTCAAAAGACAACGGCTCGTCGATCACGTCGGGACCCTGGTTTTCGAGCCGCACGATATCGCCCCGCTGATCGGGCGCCAGATAGTGGACCTGGCCCATCTTTTTCTGGTCGATGTATCTCAATTGCATTCCCGATTTCATGTCGAAGATAAGAACTGTCGTCGCCATGACGCGAGTCGACGGTTCGCTCCACATCAATCCGCCAGTAAGCATCGGGCTGATTACCAGTTCGCGACCACCAGACAATCCGGCAATGAGTAGTTTGCCCTTGCGTTCGAGTGACTCAACCCGTCGGTCCGCGATATCGGTTTCGAACGGTGTGGTCGCTGCCGAAGCGAGCATGTTCCGCAAAACAAGCGGTTTTCGCTCCGTCGGCCCGACGATCTCGTCGCCGACCAGGCGCGGCAACAGGTACTCCCGAATGACAACTAAATCAGGGGCTTCAGGCATGGGTGATTTGGCAGCGAACGTTCTCGAACGCCGAACGAACTACTCGAGGAAATCTCGAAGTTTCTTCGACCGGGTAGGGTGACGCAGTTTTCGGAGGGCTTTTGCCTCGATCTGCCGGATTCGTTCCCTTGTGACTCCGAACTCGCGTCCGACTTCTTCGAGTGTGCGACTCCGTCCGTCCTCAAGACCGAATCGCAGTTGCAGTACTCGTCGCTCTTTCTGGCTAATCGAGCCGAGCACATCGTCAACCTGCTCTTTCAACAGCTGATACGAAACTGCGTCGGCTGGCGCCTGCGTGTTGTTGTCCTGGATGAAGTCCCCCAGTGCAGAGTCTTCCTCTTCTCCGATTGGAGTTTCCAGAGAGATTGGCTCCTGAGAGATTTTGAGTATTTCCGCCACTCGGTCTGCCGGCATCTCCATGTCCCGGCCAATCTCCTCGGAGGTTGGTTCACGACCATATTCCTGGACAAGACGGCGGCTCACCCGTAGCAGTTTGTTGATCGTCTCAACCATGTGGACGGGGATTCGTATCGTCCTTGCCTGATCCGCTATGGAGCGGGTAATCGCCTGGCGAATCCACCACGTGGCGTATGTGCTGAACTTGTATCCCTTGCGGTAGTCGAACTTCTCAACCGCGCGGATCAACCCAATATTGCCTTCCTGGATCAGGTCAAGCAACGACATCCCACGGCCGATGTACTTCTTCGCGACGGAAACGACCAACCGAAGGTTCGCTTCGGCAAGATGACGTTCCGATCTCTCACCCTCTCTCTTGATTTTTGAAAAGAAGGCCCCGAGAAGGAATTCGTAAACGATCAGTTGTTGTCGGTACGCTCGACTGGTTGACTTCGTTGCCAGAGTATCGATTCGTGGATCGTCATCGAGAGCATCGAGCGTTTCCGGGGAGATCAGAGATGAATTGATCGACAGATCCCTAACCATCTCCTGCGCCTGTTCCAGTTCGCAATTGAACGCGTCAGAAAGGAATGCCAGAAGTGCCTCGTTGTGAGGGCCGTCTATCAACTCTCTCAGGTCTGCAACACCGAGCAAAGTGCCCAGGGTCACGTCTCTGGGAAGACCTATAAAGCCAGCGACTGCGGCAACAACTTCGTGCTGCGCACCGACACGGCTGAGCAGTTCGAGGGTGGTGTCAGAAGCGGAAGGTGTACGACCAGTTTTGGCCGCAAATTCTGCCTGGATGTCGGCAAGTCGCTGCGACATCTCCATGCCCTTCGCAAGAAAACGTTCGTCCTCTGCGGTAAGCAAGCCCACACGCCCAATTTCGCGCAGGTACATTCGGACAGGGTCATCGGAGATTTCTGAATCTTCGACTGAGGGGTTGAAATTAAGTGAAGCGAATCCTTCCGATTGCTTCGAATCCCAGGTTTCAAGTTCAGACACGCTTGCGGCTATGGCAGCCGATCGCAGCACCGCCGGGGCGACACGCTCATCGGTGTCGTCATCTTCGATTTCGTCGCCTTCGAGGTCCTTGCTGGTGCTCGCCAGCAGGAGACCTCCCGAAACTACAAGGTCCTGGAGTTGGTCTTCGTTCTCGGTTGGGCCAATGGATCGTGCCATCGCTACGGCCGTCCTGTCATAACTCTACGAAGATTTTCGTTCGACAGAAGCGAGTGCTCCAGAAGCTCTTTCGCCTCATCACCACCCAGTTGCTTCAACTGCTCGGATTCGAGCTCTTTGATTAGCCTGAAGTGTCGTTCCCTCATCCGCTTCACACACTGGGTGACATCTTCCACGTGTCGAGCCTGGTTCGACGGAGGAAGCACACGTTCGGCGAGTCGGTGCACCTTTTCCGTTAAATCGATGCCCAGCCCTTCCGAAAGTCCGCCGAGTGTAGACGACGATTGCCATGCCGTAAACAATGCTCGATTGTCCGAGTGATGGAAAAACTCGGCTGGCATCGCGACGGCATACTCGCGCAGGTCGTCCAGTTGCAGTATTAGCGCAAGAAGATGTTCTTCGAGGGCGTCACCGGCAGACGATTCGAGCGCTGCGCCAATCTGCGCCGATGAAATGCTTGAACCGGGCCGATTCCCGAATCTGCTGCCCGGCCGGCGAGACCGTCCCCTGGGCCTGTCCACGATGGTTTTCAGCCTTTGCTCGCTTACCCCGGCCAAACTCGCCGTGCGGGCCCAGTGACGATCTCGGTCATAGTCGTTTGGGACGTTGTAGATCAGCGGCGCTACGTCGTTTGCAAAATCGGCGATTCCTTGGCCAGATTCCAGGTTGTAAAGCTTTGACTTGGCAATTATCAAATATTCAAGGAGCGGCACAGCTTTGTTGAGCGACATGCGCCACTTGTCCGGGTCAGATCGAATCGCCTCGTCTGGATCTTTTCCGCCGTCGGGCCTCGCAACCTTCACTTCGATTCCCCGACGACGTCCAGCGCTGAGCTCGGCCGTCACCCCTTCGAGGGCGCGCATTGTGGCAGCCTCTCCAGCAGCGTCCGAGTCCAGACACAACACGATAGAACCGGTCTTACCGCCAGATCCTCCGCTGCCCGTGGAGCCGGCATGCCTGGCCAGCAAGTCAAGTTGCCGACCGGTGACAGCTGTTCCCATAGAGGCAACAACGTTCGTGAACCCATGCTCGTGGGCGGCGATCACGTCCATGTAGCCCTCGACCACAATCGCTTCGTTCGAATCACGGATCGAATCGGCCGCCCAGTTTAGCCCGTACAGCACCGAGGATTTTTCGAATGCATCGGTCTGAGGGGTGTTCAAATATTTCGGTTCGGACCCGTCCAGGGTCCGAGCCCCAAAGCCGATTATCCGATCTCTGGAATCGCGTATTTCGATTGTTAATCGCCCGCGGAACATGTCCCGCCACGAGCCATCTTCGTTACGGGCGATTAGCCCTGCATCCCTGGCCGTCTTCGCCTGAACGTTCTTCGTACGCAGATGTCCCGCCAGGGTCTCCATCCCGTCTGGTGCAAGTCCTACGCCCCGACGCACCGAGGCGTCTGTGTCGATGCCACGGTCCGACAGGTAGTTTCGGGTTTTCTCGCCAACCGGTGCCTTGAGCCTTGAAATGAAATACTCCGCGGCTATTTCGTTGGCTTCGATCAGACCGGTGATCGGTTTCTTCCGGGGTTCATTTTTGCGCTCTTCAACCTTGATGCCCGCACGGTTTGCAAGATGTTCCAGCGCCTCGACAAACGACATATTCTCCCGCTTCATCATGAAGGAGATGACATCGCCGCCGTCTGCACATGATCCGAAGCAACGCCAACTCCCGGACTCTGGATCGAGTACGAACGAAGGCGTACGCTCAGAATGGAACGGGCACAGGCCTTTCGGTTGGCGCGACGAAGCATCGAGGTCGACATAATCTGAAACGACCTGAACGATGTCTGACCGGCTTTTTACATCGTCTACCAGCGCCATGTCGTTGAATCTCTGGTCATCCTGAAGGATGCGGTCACGAAGTCCGGGGCCGATGTCACGCTCGACACCTCCACACGGAATCGGATAAGAATAACCGTGGAGCGAGTATACGGAGAGTATTTTTCGCGCGCACCACCGGCCGTGGTGATTTCTGGCTATTTCTAGATGCGGCCCTGGAACACGCCGTTGCTGAGGCCGGGTTTGATCTGTTCTGCCATCATCAATGCAAAGTTATCGGTCATACCGCAAACGAAGTCAGCAGCAGCGAGTTCTGCCGAGCCAGAAATTTCGAACAACCGTTTCGGGATCAATTCCGGACTCCGGTTGAAGTGTTCAAACAGCACCCCCACTATCGCCGCGGCCTTCCGACCCTCAACCGAATTACTGATGGGGTGATAGAAGCGTTCGAACATGAAAACACGTAAATCGGTGACGATCCTGCCGAGTTCGTCCGACATTCGAATCCACGGCTTGATGCCATCTTCCGATTCGATTTCACCGGTGCAGTCCCAGGAAGACTCGATCACGTCCTGGACAACCGAATTGACCCGCTGAGAATGACGCTCACCGAGAGCCTCGACCGCGTCAACTGGAAGATCGGTTATCTTGATGTAATCAGAGCGGAGTGCGTCGAGAATATCGTGGGCCAGGTAGGCCAGGGCGTCGGAAACCCTGACTATCTGGGCTTCGAGCGAAAGATTCTCTACTGCGTTTTGCGACAGAAACTCGCCTTCAGGTTTCGAGTGGTTCTTGATGCCGTCAACGACGTGCTCTGTCAGGTTCAGACCTCTGCCATCTTTCTCCAACACTGTTACCAGGCGAACCGAATGGCGACTGTGATGAAATCCCCCGGGGAGTAGCTGGTTCAGGACTCCCTCGCCGATATGGCCGAACGGCGTGTGCCCCAGGTCATGCCCGAGTCCGATTGCCTCTACCAGGTCCTCGTTGAGATTCAGTCCCCTGGCGATCGTCCTGCCCACCTGTGAAACCTCTATCACGTGTGTCAGGCGCGTCGTGAAGTGATCACCGACCGGCGCGACAAAAACCTGGCTTTTGTGCTTGAGCCGTCTGAACGAGTTCGTGTGCACTACCCGGTCCCGGTCACGCTGGAACGCAGTGCGTACCGGCGACGGCTGCTCCGTGACGACTCGAACCGCGTCGATCGAGCGGACCGCGTACGGTGAAAGCAGTTCTTCGCGCTGCTCAAGGCGCCTTCGTACGGAATTCAGGTCAATATTTGCGTTTTTAGAGATTTTTTGCACCTGGCTCAGACTATACGCGGTACTCGATACGGTCACTCATCTTGCGCCGGATCTTCTCGCAATTCTCTGACTTTTTTCTGGGTAATGAAAACTGTGGCAATCATCAGAAGCAGAATTACCGGGCCAACCAGCATTCCCGCTCTCAGGCCTATTACCGCTGCCAGGGTCCCTGTCCAAAGACCGCCCAGCAGTCCAACGCTTTGCGAAATTGCAAATACGCCCATCACTCGACCGCGGATATCGTCCGGTATCCGCATCTGAACTGCTACCAGCGCAGAAATGTTGAACATGCCGTTGCCAAAATGAGCAACCATAGCAAGGACCATGCCGAGCCAGAGCACAGGCGAGATCGACACGAACAACATGGTCGCTGAAAATGCAGCGGCAGCACCAAGTATGAGTTTACCGGCGTGGCGGCCAGGTGATATACGGCCAGAAACCACAATGCCACTCAAGGCACCCACACCGGCCGATGAAAATACAAATCCAACTTCCCTGGCACCACCCCCAAACTGCTCGACGTAGGCAGGGAGCAGCCCGATCCATCCGAATCCGAGAAGCATATTTGAAAAGGTCAGAATCATGAGCACCAGCAGCACCCGCTGACGTCTTATGAAGGCGAATCCCGTTGCAAGTTCTCGAACTACGCTTCTCTGTGCTGCCGAAGCACCCCTTTTCGGCAGGACCGTTGTTGCGAGGAACATCGCGATCCAGCCGGCGGAAGCGACGAAAAATCCCGCGTGCGTGCCGAACGCGGCGATCAACAGACCGCCAAACGTTGGAGCAACCACAGATGCCGATGCCATCAGGGAGCCGTTGATGGTCACTGCGCTCTTCATGGCAGAACTCGGTACGAGAGACGGAAAGTAGGCCTGCCTCGAGGGCTGGTCGGCGCCCGCTACGAACCCTGAAACGACCGCGAAGGAGAAAACATGCCAGGGCAGGATTTGCCCTGTAAGGTCGAGAGTTCCAAGGCTCACAAGCAGGCCTGCTCCGATCAGTGAGGATGCACCGAGAATATTTCTCGACTCAAAGCGGTCCGCCAGAACCCCGCCAAAAACGTTGACGATCATCATCGGTATCGCCGTAGCCGCGGCGACGATCCCGAGGCTCAGCGTCGAGCCGGTGAGCTCCCATATAAGCAGGGACTGCGCCACTGCGCCCAACCGCAACGCATTCATGGCCAGAACAGTTCCCACAAAATAGATTCTGAACGGACGGTAGGCCAGGGCGCTCCCTGGACGTCCTCTCGGGACTCTTACTGCCTCATGGTTGTCAGGCATTCGCTGCGGAGCCGGATGGTGAGGCGGTTCGCCCTGGATCAAACCTCGTCAAGCCGCGCACCGCTCAGTGTCCTGATGATCGGTTGCGTAATACCAACGACGACGTATATGGCTGCGAGTATCAATACGCCGACAAGTACGGCAAATCGTTCGTCGTAGATCGAAGCCAGCAGGCCACCCATCATTCCGCCTAACGGAATGAAACTGAATGTAATCGTGTATATGCCCATCACCCGTCCACGCATTTTTTCAGGCACCCGCAGTTGGAGAACTGTCATCGCAACGACGAAGAAGATCGTGTTCGCCATGCCACCTATGAACAGAAACACGAGCGCTAGGTAGAACGTCGACGAGTAAGCGAAGGCAGCCACGGCAGCGGTGAACGTCAGCGATCCGATCAGCATTATGTAGCCGACACGGGGATGTTTTCTCACCCTGCTCATAATAATGGTGCCCGCGAGCGCACCCAGGCCCAGGAACGAAAGCAGAACTCCGAAACCATCGGACTCCCGGCCCAATCGTTTTGCAAAAAGTGGCATGAGAGTCAGATACTGCATACCGAAGAAGTGTGTCGAGTAGGTCAGGCCGATCAACAGGATAAAGTCGCGCCGCGACAGGATAAACCGCACACCGTCAGCCAGGTCTCCGAGCACGTCACGTGTTTTGTCCGGCGGGGGAGAGCTGATTCGCAGCGAAATCATCACAAGGAGCATGCTGATCCATCCGACAACGCCAACGTAGAAGACAGATCCAGTTCCGCCGTAGCGAATCAGAAATCCACCGATGATCGGTGTAACAAGCCGGCTGAATTGCCACATGACCGTGCCCAGCGCCACTGCGCTCATCATCTGCTTACGTTCTATCAGCAGCGGGAAGTAGGAACTACGAACCGGACCGTCGAAGCCCATCACGAGCCCCTGGACCGAGGCGATGACGACGACGTGCCATATCCTGACGGTGCCGGTAGAGTCGAGAATGGCAAGTAGCAGCAGCAGCAGGGCCGAAGCGGCCGACACGGACATGATTAGCTTGCGGCGGTCAACCCGGTCGGCGAGTACCCCACCAAAAACTCCAACGAGGATCGTCGGAATGGCTGTCGCAGCACCGAGAAAGCCCAGCGCAAGCGGTGATCCGCCGAGTCCGTCGACGATCAACCAGCCCTGTGCCATTGTCGCCATTTGAATGGCGCCAACGGAGGCAAGCGAGCCAAGCCAGTAACGTCGATATCTGGCGTTGCTAAGGGCCCCGAACTTCGTCGCCAGGTTGGCTCGAAATCCCAACTTGATAGGCTGGTCAGTTGTTATTGCCAATACGGAACACTTCGCCCTGAACGCTATGGTGAAAGACGATGATGGTACGCCCGGAACGTACCCGCCGCTGTGCGCTCACCCCCGTGCGCGAACTCAGTCAGCTACTCAACAGTGACAGTCTTCGCCAGATTTCGCGGTTTGTCGGGATCGCGGCCAAGCACCAGGGCCGTCCGATAGGCGAGTATTTGCAAAGGCACGACAGTGACGAACGGTTGCAGCAGTTCCGGGCATTCAGGGACATAAATCACGTGATCCGCAACCCGCTGTGCACTCTCATCGCCGACAGTTGCGATTACCGCGACCTCTCCACCACGGGCCTTGACCTCGCTGATGTTCGAAAGCATCTTTTCGTAGAGATTATTGGTCGGAGCACATACGACCGTAGCCATGTCCGGTCCAAGCAGCGCGTTGACGCCATGTTTCATTTCACCTGCCGGGTATCCCTCGGCGTGAATATAGGCCAACTCTTTCATTTTCAGAGCGCCTTCGAGGGCAACCGGTAGTTGCGCCCCTCTTCCCAGGAACAGCAAGTCCGCAAATTCAGACAACCGGCCGGCCAGGGAAGATACTTCCGAGTCGAGATCAAGAGCAGCCGATACGTACGAAGGGAGTCCGGCCAGCATTCCTACGATCTCGGCGACCCGGTTCTCCGAAATCGCTCCACGTGCCCTTGCGAGAAACACGGCAAGCTGCAACAGGGTGGTCATGCTGGCGATGAGTGTCTTTGTCGAGGCCACGCCAATTTCCTGACCGGCGCGTACAGGGAGAGTGAAATCTGCGACACGCGTCGCCTGTGAACCATCGATTTCGAGGACCACAGCCAGAGGTGAGCCTGCTTGACGGGCAAACTCCATGGCGGCGAGTGTGTCGGCCGTTTCGCCAGACTGTGTAACGGCAACTACAAGCGTTTTCGGGCCGAGCACCGGATCTCGATATCTGAGTTCGGAGGAGTTTTCGGCGACAGATGGTATGCGGGCGAGCGATTCGATCACAGACGCACCGAACATACCGGCGTGAAGGGAAGTACCCATCCCGGTCAACACGACTCGGTCAATCGACTTTATTTGATGCTGCGTTAGTTCAACTTCCGGCAGTGAAAGAGCTCCTGTCGCAAAATTTGCCCTTCCACGCATGGCACTCTGTATCGCATCGGGCTGTTCGGCGATTTCCTTCGACATAAAGTGGGCGTAGTTGCCTTTTTTCGCCGCTTCAAAATTCCGCCCTATTTCGACTGGTTGTCGATAAATTGCGTTGCCATCGAGATCGAACAAACGGACCGCTCCCGCCTCGATCTCGACAACCTCTCCGGGCTCTAAATACACGACCTGGCGTGTGTGCGGCAAAAGCGCGATTGTATCGGACGCCATAACGCTGCTATGAGCGTTTGAACCCACAACGATTCCACCGGCATTCCCAACTCTCAATCCGACGACCTTTTCAGGCTCATTGACAGAAACGGCCACTACCGCGGTGTTTCCTTTGATTCGAGCTGCTGCTCGAACAACCGACTCCCGCAGGCTGGCCCCACTTTCGACGGCAATACCAACGAGGTGTGCGAGAACTTCCGAGTCAGTGTCGGACAGAAACACGATGCCTGATTCGATCAACTCATCTTTCAGCTGGAGGAAATTTTCGATAATGCCGTTGTGAGCAATAGCTACGGACGAGTTGTGAGAAGTGTGAGGGTGCGAGTTCTTTTGATTGACCTCTCCATGGGTAGCCCAGCGCGTGTGCCCGATCCCGACGTTGCCCGACAGCTCTCCGCCGATGACCGTCTGGGCGAGGTTTTCGAGGCTGGCCTTGTGATCGCCCCGTTTCACCGTCCTGATATCGCCGTGCTCGTCGACGACCGCTATTCCGGCCGAGTCGTAACCACGGTATTCGACTGCTCGAAGACCTTCGATAAGAAACGGGACAGCGTTTTCGTCACCCGCATACGCAAATATCCCGCACATTTAACTGATCTCTCCCACCGCGTGTGAGTTGAAGTCGACGGTTTTTATCATCTCTGTACCGAGCAAATCGCCATATTCTCCGCGTTTGTCCTCAGGAAGGAGCCGGGCGATCCGAACCATTATTTCCGTTGTCAGGGTCGCGGCTACCTCTCGAGTAGATCGGCCCGCGCCACGACTGACGACAAACGGTTTGCCGATATTCAACCTGATAACCCCGGACGGTTTAACTACCCTCAGCGGATTTTGTAAGTGTTCTGAACCGGTTAGTCCGAATGGAACAATTGGAACGCCCGTTGACGACGCAAGGTGAGCCAATCCTGCCTGCCCGTGCAGTAGCGCACCCGACTTACTGCGGGTCCCTTCAGGAAAGACGATAGCGATTCGATTTTTTACGGTCAATTGATTTGTTATCCACTTCAACGCACGAATGTCCGCGCCGCGTCGGTCAACGGGAAATGCGCCGTATGCCCGCATCAGAAATGCGCCGACTCGATACCTGAACAATTCTTTTTTTGCCAGAAACACCGGTGGGCGATCGAGTGCAGCCGCGACTATCGCGGGATCAAGATTCGACAGGTGATTCGAAGCGACGAGAACGGGACCAGACCTGGGAATGTTTTCCTGTCCGCTGATCTCGAAATCAGAGAACAATTTCAGTGTGGTTTTGAAACCTATATTGCACAGCGGAAACAACCATTGACCCATCAGAGAATTTCTCCGGCAAGCTCGACGAGGTGTTCTACAACCTCAGCGAATGTAAGGTCGTCGGTGTCGATAACGCGTGCATCCTTCGCCGGTATGAGCGGTGAATTCGTTCGAGAGGAATCCAGATGGTCCCGCTGCTTCATCGAGCGAAGAATATCCTCAAACTCGACTTCGACGCCTCCAGCAACAAACTCGCGATGCCGCCTGATCGCGCGTGTTCGAGCTGTTGCCGTCAGGTATATCTTCAGTGGAGCACCGGGAAGCACGACCGTACCGATATCCCGACCAACCATGACGATTTCACCTTCACCTGCCAGTCGACGTTGTTCGGCGACCATGATTTCCCTCACTTTCGGAACTGCCGAGACTGCAGATACGGAATCGTCGACACTTGTCGAATGCAGGTAAGGGGTGACGTCTTTGCCGTTCACGATCAGTTTGTTGCCGTCATCGCTGTCAACGACAGAGAAGACCATTCTCTCGACCGCCTGTGCCACAGCTTCGGCGTCGCCAACATCTACGCCATTCTGAACTGCGTTCCAGGTCGCTGCACGGTACATAAGCCCGGTATCGAGAAAACGGTATCCGATGCGCGACGCAAGCGCGCTGCCTACCGACGATTTACCCGATACAGCCGGTCCGTCGATAGTGATGGGGGGGCGCGTAGTACTTGAACGGGACAATCGTGCTCTAATAATCGAAACCGACTAGTGAAATTTACTTACTGATGTTTATATTTGACCACATGTGCAAGAATCTCTGTCGAGTAAACGAACTCCGCTACTGCTAGAATCCCGTTCACTCGGCGTGTACGGAGTGTCAACATTTCAGTAATGCTAAGTAGCTAACATGCCCGATACAGTTTCAGATCCAGTTGCGATAGGAACCGATAATAAGGATTGATCAGGGCAAGACTGACGCAATCCGTTCACGATGACGGAAGTAGGGACCGTAGGACATGAATGTATTAGATTGGGTGCTCGTGGTGGTATTCGCCCTTGCTGCCCTGTGGGGATATAAAACCGGACTGGTTACATCGGTCATCAACGCCGTTGCCATATATCTTGGACTTTTCTTGAGTGGTCTTTTCGCGGGCAGGGTCCTTGGTTTGTTCTGGGATGGCGTTGAAAGCGAAGCTCTCTCTACTGCCATCGGGTACGTGATCATTTTCGTCGCTGTGTTCCTCGCCAGTCGGATCGCAGCAAGTATGGCCAAGAAAGCGCTGCAGGTCACTATGATGATATGGATCGACAGCGTGGGCGGGATAGTCGTTGGTCTTGTCGCTGGCGTCCTGCTAGCAGGCGGTGTAGTGACCGTTGCGGCACGATATACCTATGTCATTCCAGAAGATACCGGGGAACTGACAGCGAGCGGGATCGAATCTATGATTCAAAATGCCGCAAAGAATTATGTCGAGGACGGTGCCAGAAAGAAACTGGACGAGCAGTTGACCGGGTCCCAGATCGTACCGCCGCTGCTCAACCTGAGAGGGTTTGTGATTGAATTTGCGCCAGAAGATTTCGGGATTGCGCTGGATATTCTTGAAACCCGAATCGATGAAGTTGTCGTTCCATAAGCCAAGGGCTAGAGATCGAGGGATTAGCGAATAGCGGTCGACAGAACCAGACCGCACACCGCGAAAAATGACCGACGTCACACGAGCACCGGTACTGGTGCTCAATCAGAACTATCAGCCTCTTAACATTTGCGACACACGCAGGGCGGTAAAACTCGTCGGGAAAGGGAAGGCGCAGACCGTCCTGGAAAGCGGCAAATTCATCTACACCGTCTCTGACATTTTCGAGCGGCCAGACGTGATCCGACTCATTTACATGGTGAATCGTCCCCTGCAGCGTCGAAAGCTGTCACGAAACGAGATTTTTTCTCGCGACAGCTATTCATGCCAGTACTGTGGCGCCAGGTTGAGGGACATGACCGTCGATCACGTCCTACCTCGTTGTGAAGGCGGCGAGCACGTCTGGACCAACGTGGTCACCGCATGCAAGACTTGTAACCACCGTAAGGCCGGACGAACGCCACAGCAGGCGGGTATGCGATTGCGGACCGATCCCATCGAGCCAAGGCCGAATCCGTACTCGTTTTTGAAAATCGGGTTGCTCAATAAAGCCTGGTTACCGTTCGTGCCATGGCTCGTACCTGAGACGAATCCCTCGAGCAATCTCGAACCCGCCGTGGCTGCGGGCGATTAGTCCAGCGTTTCCTGATCGTCGAGTGTTTCCTGCTCATCGAACTTGAGAGATGCCACATTGGCGGGATCAACCCAGGGCAGATCAAGCATCAAAACTTCCAGGGTGAGCTGAGGCACAGCATTTGCCAGAAGAGCCTCTGTTGCGCTCTGGACGGCGGTCACCGCGACAGAGATCTGAACATCGGTCAGTTCGCCAGCGATCTGACTGAACAGGTCAGCCCATTCGACGTTTGTGACGTTGTCGCCCAACTTGTGCCGCATCATCGCCACGTCTCGCCACCACTCGAGCCAGCGGTGCATTTCGATCAGCACGCCTTCTCGGTCACGCCAGAACTGACCACCTGTTTGGCGTGCGTACCGAAATCGCTCTTCGATGTTACCGGTGACGATCTCGGCAAACCGCAACACAGCCTGGTTATGGGCGTCGATGATCGTCGGGTCGTTCATGGCGTCCACTGCCCAACCCGGGCAGCCCCTGGCAAGCCTCGACATTGATCGCGCCTGCAATTCGTCGGCTTTGAACCGTTCGATCAGTTCTCGCTCAATTACTTTTGTATCTACCGGCCTCAAATCGATCCGCTGGCATCTGGAAACGACTGTCTCTGGCAGTGATTCCGCGGTCGGCGCGGTGAGCACGATCAACACATCATCCGAAGGCTCTTCAAGCGTTTTCAGCATCGAATTGAACGCCGCTTCAACCATCCTGTTCGCACCATCGATAATGAAAACTTTTTTGGCACCTTCGAAAGGTTTGGTGGCTGAAGCTCGAATAAGATCCTTGATGTGATCGATAGAAATTGTTTGTCTTCCCCTTTCCGTGCCGTCCTCGTTGATAGACGCTCGTCGACTGTCTTTCTCAATCTCGGTGCCCGGGTCAATCACACGCACGTCGGAGTGAATGCCTCGGCGTATACGGTCTGCCTGGGGTGATGTTCGCAGATCGATGTTCGGCGCCTCCCCGAACATGTCGACCACAGGCTCACTGTTCACCATGCACGCCAAGTCAATAGCCAGCGTGCGCTTGCCGACCTTGTCCGGTCCGGTAATCAGGTAGGCGTGCGCCAGTCTGCCCATTTCAGCAGATCGGGACAGGAGCCGTACTGCACCAGGGTGCCCAAAAGTCTTCCAACCGATCGTGGGGGGACGACGTACTGCTGCCAATTCAGCCGCGGAAACGCTCTCAGTCAAGATTCAGAGTCCCTGCGAGCAAATCGGAGTATGTCTCCCGTCGGCGCATCAATCGTGCTTTGCCATTGTTCACCAGGACCACCGCCGGACGCGTTTGCATGTTGTAGTTGCTGGCCATCATCAGGCAGTATGCACCTGACGCAGGAAGCGCCAGCAATTCACCGGTTTCCGGTTCCGGTAGATCAACGTCGCGGGCGAGGAAGTCGCCGGATTCGCAGAACTTTCCAACAACAGTGACCGTTCGAGTTCGCGGCGCAGTGGGACGGTCGACCGGGACTACCGCATAGCGAGCGCCGTAAAGGGCCGGGCGAATATTGTCCCCCATGCCGCCGTCCACGCTCACGTAAGTACGAACTCCCGGGATCGTCTTTACCCCGCCTACCGTGTAAACCGCGATACCGGCGCGTCCCACGATCGCACGACCGGGTTCAACAGTCAGTTCAGGTTCGTCGAGCCCATACCTGTCGCATCCGGAGCGGATTGCCGTTGCAATTTCTTTTGCATACTCTCCCATAGACGGCGGAAGGGTGTCCGCCACATAGCCGATTGCGAAACCGCCACCGGGGCTGAACCTCTTGAGCACCAGGCCATACTTGTCGCGCATATTCGCTGCAAATTGCAATACGTAGTCGATCGCCTCCGAGTACGGTTCGAGTTCGAAGATCGGCGATCCCAGGTGGAAGTGAAGTCCCTCGACCTCCAGCGAGTCTTTAGCTAACGCCTGTTCGACCGCAGTTTCCGCATCGCCTGTCTCAATCGAGAATCCAAACTTGGAATCAAGGATCCCGGTTGATGTGAGCATATGGGTGTGCGGGTCGATGCTCGGTGAAAGTCTGAGCATGACTTTCTGGCGAACGCCCTGCTCAACGGCCACTTCACTTAGCAAATCTATTTCGGCGAACGAGTCAATAGTGATGCTGTCGATGCCATAATTGACCGCCTCCACCAGTTCTTCGCGTCCCTTGTTGTTGCCGTGAAAGTTCAACCGCTCGGCTGGAAAGTTTGCGGCAATTGCAACCGCCAACTCCCCGCCCGTAACGATATCCATGTACAGGCCTTCTTCATCGATGATCTTTGCGACGGTTGGGTTTGCGAACGCTTTCGATGAATACTCGATTCGAGTTCGCGGATACTCACTCGTAAAACTGGAAACAAAATCGCGGCACATACCGCGCAATGTCTGCTCGTCGTATACGTAGAGTGGGCTTCCGAATTCCTCCACGAGGTCCCGCACGTCACATCCACCGATCGACAATCGGTCGTCTTCGCTAACGCTGGCGGTTGTCGGGAGAAGTTCTTGTTCAGGGATATTGCTCATGCGGATATTCTGGGCACGCGACTCTTGTGGGTGAATCTTGATGCTAATTGACCCGGTGGTGGATCGGAATAACAAATTGTCGTTCGCGAGGTTCTGCCCGTCAATTTGGAATAACCCTTCACATGTACGCATGGGTCAAGTGGGGTGACTTTTCCTGGCATATGGATGCCGAAATGTGATGGCATCGCCATGTATTTTCATCCTGGTGTATGTCACGATTTAGTACACATGAGCAATAAACCCGTGCGACTAACCGAACTGGCAGCCTGCGCCGGTTGAGCTGGAAAGCTCAGCCAGAGCGAACTTGCCCAGGTTTTGGGCAAGCTGCCAAAACCGACCATCACTGACCCAAATGTGCTGGTCGGACTCGAAACCGGCGATGACGCTGCCATCTACCGGATAGACGATCGCGTGGCTCTCGTGCTCACGACCGATTTCTTTGCGCCGATTGTTGACGACCCTTTCGACTACGGTCGAATCGCCGCTGCAAATGCCCTCAGCGATGTCTATGCAGTTGGAGGAACCCCCCTGACTGCCCTCAACATAGCAGCGTTCCCACGCAGCCTCGGGTTCGATGTAATCGCACGGATCCTGGAAGGCGGCCAGGTAAAGGCTGAGGAGGCGGGAATCCTGATCATCGGCGGTCACACGATCGACGACAGAGAGCCGAAATACGGACTGGCCGTAACGGGGATAGTTGTGCCGGGTGAACAAATTACAAACGCAAACGCACAACCGGGTGACGTTCTTGTGCTGACGAAGGCGATCGGCTCAGGCCTTATAACGACTGCCGGGAAGGCCGGTACCGCTTCCGCCGAGTCGATCCAGGAGGCTGTGAGATCAATGGCGGCGTTGAACAGGGGTGCAGCCAACGCCATGCTTGAAGTCGGGGTGAACGCAGCCACAGACGTCACCGGCTTTGGCTTGCTCGGCCATCTGTCAAAGATGATGAGCGCCAGCGGAGTGACAGCTACAGTCAGTTGGTCCAGCGTTCCGATACTACCGGGAGCGCTCGAACTGGCAAGATCGGGTTCAGTATCGGGCGGGACCGCTCGTAACATGGACGGTCTGAAAGATTCCGTGATGCTCGCAACCGGGGTGTCCGATCTTGAATTCACGATTCTTGCCGACGCACAAACATCAGGGGGAATGCTAATTTCAGTGCGACGAGACCGAGCGGACGATCTTGTAAAGAGTTTGATTGATAATCGAACGCTTTACAGTCAAGTTATCGGCGAGGTTTCCAGCGGTACTCCGGGCGTCGTGACAGTCAGGTCTTGACGGGCAATCTCGTCAGTAGCCCCTTCGGTAAGTGGCTACTCGTTTATTTCAGTTGCATCCCAGATGCGAATCCGCTCACTATCGTCCAGTTCTGCCAGTGGTACGTCACCTGCCAGTTCTTCCGAACGCAGCACGTGGTTTCGTAATCTCACCGTGGCCTTTCGCAACGCTATTTCAGGATCGATTCCGGCTGCGTGCACCTGCCTTGCGACCCCCATCAAGTACTCGCCTGCCCGTTCCTCACCATCTTCCAGCGATTCACCCTCGATCTTGCCAAATACCAGCGGTATTGCGTGTTTTTCCGGCCACGGGAGACCCGCTCGCATCACGCGCCGCTGAACTGAAGATGAGTACGCCAGGGCTGGCATTGCAGAGGGTATCGACGCAACCACCGAACGATTACCGCCCGATTCAGCACGCTTAAGTGATTCCCAGCGATCAACAACATCCTCAGAATCGGAAAGTGCCGCCTCCCCGCCAAAGACATGTGGATGGCGTCTGATCAACTTTTCGCGTACAGCATCACAAACTGAAGTGGCATCGAAACTTTCACTGCGAGTGCCCATGTCAGCGTGAAAAACGACCTGGGTCAGGACATCACCCAACTCTTCTTCGAGATTTTTCGGATCGCCTGAATCGATGGCCTCAAGCACCTCGTAGGTCTCTTCGAGCAAGTTTGATCGCAGTGAAATATGTGTTTGTTCGGCGTCCCACGGGCAACCTCCCGGATCTCTCAAAGTCTCCACAGTGCCCACAAGCTCCGCAAACGCCTCTCCGGCCGCCCTGGCCCGCTCACTCATTGAACTCAATCGCAACCTCCGTGTTTGACCATCGCTCGTCAACAAACTGCCACGTATGCTAACCGTCATGCCTCTCGCAATCACCCGTAATCGGCACAACCCTGAGTCAACTCGCCATGCCCGCCACATCGCGCCGCTCGTCTCTGCGGCGCTGTTTGCCATTTTGTTCCCGGTATTTCTGATCCTTTTCAACGTTGGCTACATCACCAACAGCGAGTGGCTGTACGACTACGGCTGGTGGCGGAACGACATCGCCAACCGGACTGGCCTGCCGGTTGAAGAACTCAACAGCGGAGCGGACCAGATCAAGGAGTACTTCGGAAACGACGAAGAGTTTCTCGACCTGCGTGTGAACTACGGCGGAACTGTCATCTCCCTGTACAAAGAACGAGAAATACTGCACATGGTCGACGTGAAGGCTCTGGTCCAGGGTGTATTCGCGGTGACACTCTGGACAGGAGTCGGTCTTCTTCTGGTCCTGATCGGCTTCGGTGCCGTTTTAAAGCGAGAAGCGCCAGCGTTGCTGTTGAGATCGCTCAAGTGGTCGGCAATTGGAACCGGCGGGTTCTTGATCGTTTTCGGCGCTGCCTCCGCAATTAACTTCGGATGGGTGTTCACCCAGTTTCACTTCCTTAGCTTCGCAAACGACCTGTGGCTCCTCGACCCGTACAACGACTACCTGATCATCATGTTCCCCCAGCAGTTCTTCTTCGAGGCAACAATTTTCATTGGGCTGCTGACGATCGTCGACTTCGGGTTAGTGTTTGGCGCAGTTCGATTTGCACACCGCCGGCTCCTTCGACCTTCGATGGCCGTTTAAATTTGCGTCTCAAGCCAGCGTTCCACAACGTGCTCCAGTTCAAGCACCGTATCGATGGTGTAATCGGGCCTAACCTCGGTCACAACAGGCGTTTTGATACCACCTCGGACCCAGACCGTAGACATGCCGGCCGCGGCCGCTCCGCCGACATCGGTGTGAAGGTTGTCGCCAATATGCAGCGTCCTTTCGGGTGCGACATCGAGGGCGCCAAGCGTAACGTCGAATATTCTCTTGTTCGGTTTGGCGACAGCCTCACCGTTCGAGAACGCCAGATAGTCAAACCATTCGAGTAGACCTATTTGCGAAAACCACTTTCTGTAGGTCGCCGGACTGGTCAGCCCGGTATTTGATATCAGGCCAATCTTTAGCCCCATACCCGAGAGATTCTCAAGCAACTCGATCGCACCATCGATCAACCGCGGCGGCGACTCGATGAACGATTGGTCGATCACTGCGCCAAAGTCCTCTAGACCCTTCCTGCCAAGACGCGAACCCAGGTTCGGGTCAATTCTGTCTATGAGCAGGCGTATCCAGTCCTCATAGGGTCGGTCCTTGCCGTGGTCGTGGCCACCTGTGATCTCTTCAGACAGTTCCAGCAACAACTGATCAATCGCGTCCCGGGTCACCGACTCTCCCTGCAGTGAGAGCGCCTGTTCGCCGTACTCGGCCCTGATCTTTCGACGTGTCCCGGATTTTGAAGAGCCATCGAATTCGAATATCAACGTTTGCCAAAGATCGAACGTTACGGCAACAGGCCGACTAACAGAGGTTAAATCCACGGCTAGTACTGCACTATCGTAAATACGTCGATACCGGCAGGTAATCTGGATCGACCGTTGAGAAATTCGAGTTCCACGAGGAACGCCATCGAAACTATGTTCGCTCCCAGCGATGCCATGAGTTCTGCTGCGGCGCCTGCCGACCCGCCCGTAGCCAGCAGATCGTCGACAATGGCAACGTTTTGTCCCGCGCTGACCGCCGAAATGCTCGCTTCGAGCCGGGCGTTCCCGTATTCGAGCTCGTAATCCGCTCCTATCACCGGTGGAGGGAGCTTGCCTGCCTTTCTTACCGGGATGAAAGGAATATCGAGCCTTGCTGCAACGGGTGCACCGAAGATGAATCCACGCGAGTCTATTGCGGCGATGGCCTCAGCCTTCTTCGATCGCAGGTGATCTGAAAGCGTCTCCGTGACATGCAACATCGCCCTTGGATCGGCCATCAGAGGTGTCATATCGCGGAACAGCACACCCTGCGTGGGATAGTCGGGCACGTCGCGGATAAGTGACTTGAGATCCAATACACACCGCCAGAACAAAATCCATTTGACGAAGAATTACGGCACCACATTCTATCTTCGGCACGGCATTCGGCGGAGTCGCGTTTATCTTCCTTGCGATGATGGCCAATAACATCGTGCATCGATTGGGGGTGGTGGATGCTCTGGTCTAGCCGGGACTCCACACAGCGGTTTCGGGATAGAAGTCGTTCCACGAAAACCAGAATGCATTCACCGCGTGTAGTCGAGGAAGTGCGCTGCCAGCCAGTTCGCCATCGACCGCCTGACCGGTAAACGGGACCCACAACGTGCCAGTTTGTTCGTCCTGGAGCCACTCACGACCGTTCCTGTTGACAATCTTGAAACTGAGTTCTCGTCCACCGACGACGGCGCTGAATGCAAGCGCCGTGTCAGTCTGTGCATCAAAGAAGATTATCGTTGCTGCGCCTGAGTGCAGCGTCTCGACCAGTCTCTGTGAACGCAATTGAGAATGCGGGAACGCTACCGGATCGCCGTCGAAACCCAGGCCAAGAACCAGCTCCTTGGTGGGCAGCCGATCATCCTTGTTCGACTCTCCGATCACGCCCGCCGATCGGCCGCTGTAGTAACCCAGGTACGGATCACCACCTTTATTTGCCTTGCGCAATGCGATCGTTTCGGGGTGGATTTCTTTCCACTTCGCCCAGGTGGTAAGGGTGAGAGGGATCGTCTCCAGCAGCACTCCATTTAGTTGCCCTTTGACCGATCTGGATAAAAACTGGCTCCAGAGCGACTCGGTCTCTCGGTCGTACATTACGAGAGCATTCATGATCAACTTGCCAGACACTCCGAACTCGTGGACTACCCCGCCGATCTCTCTGGAATACCCGATTCCAGTGAAGCAAAGTGGTCACCAAGTTATGGCAATCGGCTTTCCGCCGACGACGTCGTTGACGATTTCGTGACGGCTGAGCAGAGGGACTGAATAGGCGCGTACGTCGCCCTCGATGTCTACGCCGAGTACGAGTTCGTCCTGTCCGTAAGTTTCGTCTGCGATTTTCGTGTCTACGAACCGGGGACTCTCAATTGAACGAATTGCGTCGAAACCGAGCAAAGTAACGATTTCCAGCGGGCGAGGATCCGAACCTGGCGCGGTCGAATCGTCGTCTGCTTCGACCAAAACGGTCTCCCCGGATTTGAGCGTCGATCCGCCCGTTGCAATCCACGCAACGTATCCGATCAACAGGACGATCAGGCCGAGTCCCACAACTTTGTGCATCAACCGCTCGCAGACAAATGTTACAAATCGGACGAGGTTCCTCGTACGACTGAATTCGAGGTTCTCAACTTGTCCGTACTACGTTGGGTGCGACAGGTTCGACTTTGGTGTTTGCCTGCCAGCACTACGATTTCTCGGCGGGACGCGATGCTAGAATTCGCAAACTGAATGACTGACCGCTCGAAGTTGATCAAGATAACTCGATCATCGTAAAGGCACTCCGATTTACCTATCGAGGCTTTCCCTAACTGGTTTCCGAAACCACACAAATACAGAGTTGGGGTTGCGCCCCGGTCTGACCCTCTTCCAGGGCCGGAATGGCCAGGGCAAGAGCAATCTGCTTGAGGCTGCCTACATGTTGGCCATAGCAAAATCGCCTCGGTCGTCCAACGAGCGCGATCTGGTCAACTGGTCGCTTGGCGAAACAGGCGGTCACATGCAGATCCTGGGAGTAGGTCGCCAGGGGGATACGACCACTCAGGCCCAGATCGATGTTGATGTGACTGCGCTGAATAGCTCACAGGAAGGGTATTCGGCCGCTACCACAGGCGGCTTCCGCAAGGGACTCAGGGTCAACGGTATTAAGCGATCGGCCGTTGACTTCGTCGGGAACCTGAACGTCGTCTTCTTCGAGGCGAACGATCTCGAGATAATTCATGGATCACCCGGAAGACGCCGACGCTACCTCGATATTCTCATTTCTCAGTCGGATCCGGCCTATTTGAAAACCCTGCAGCGTTATGGCCAGGTTGTTAATCAGCGGAATCAGTTATTGCGGCGAATTCGCGACGGTATCTCGGAAGAAGACGAACTGGCGTTTTGGGACGAGAGACTCGCCTACGAGGGCGCCCGCGTGACGAATTCCAGACGGCGTTCGATCGATGGCTTGAACACACACGCAGTTCCTGCGCACCGCGATCTCACGGATGGTGACGATCTTGAGCTTATTTATCGGCCGCGGATCTCAACGTCGGCGGCCGGTCGGTCAGATGTTGGCTCGATGACGGCAGAAATGATCGAGCAAGCAATTGGTCGGACCCTTCCGACGATCCGCAGACGCGAGATTGCCCAGGGATTGACTGTGATTGGTCCGCACCGTGACGATCTCGATATCCAGTTGAACGGGAATCCGGCCGGTCAGTTCGCTTCCCGTGGACAATCTCGCACGATTGCCCTCTCATTGAAACTTGCAGAAGCAGTTTTTGTAACGCGCTCGACCGGCCGAACGCCGGTCCTCGCCCTCGACGATATCCTCTCGGAACTCGATCCAGAGCGACGCAAGCTCGTCCTCAATGCTGCATCCCAGCATGAACAGGTGCTCCTCACGGCAACAGAGCCGGGAATCTTGCCCGACGAATTTCTCGAACGGGCTGATATCTATACCGTGATGAACGGTCGAGTCACACAGGACGCCATTGCCAGCGCCCGGCGGCAATGATCACCACATTCGAGCACAATCCTGATCTACGCTCCCAGGTCGGGGAGATAGCATCGATATTGCGGCAGTCCGATCACACCGTAGCCATGACCGGTGCCGGAATGTCGGTCGAAAGCGGCATTCCACCGTTCAGTG
The DNA here is from genome assembly GCA_027623655.1 of Chloroflexota bacterium. GTDB lineage: Bacteria > Chloroflexota > Dehalococcoidia > Lucifugimonadales > Lucifugimonadaceae > Lucifugimonas. Next base: position 10,654 of record JAQBVG010000001.1, on the reverse strand, counting down.
GCACTGACGGGCTATGGACTAAGTATGGAACACCTCCGATGGACGGCTATTCGCGGTTTCGAAAAGATCCGATCGGCTGGTGGAACCGTCGAACCAACGAGAAGATCGATGCCCACATAATGGAGCTGCGAGACGCACTGAAAAATGCGAGGCCCCACGCAGGACACTTCGCCCTGGCGGGGATGGTGCAGATCGGCGCGCTGAACTCAGTTATCACTCAAAATATTGATGGGTTGGACGAAAAAGCTGGTGTCGACAAACTTTTTGAGATTCACGGCAACCGCCAGAAACTACGGTGCGTCGACTGCAATGATCGTGTCTTACTTGCCGATGTCGTACCGCTGTTCGCCCCGGACCCGTGTGGAGTTTGCGGTGGACTGGTCAAGTTCGACACCGTGATGTTCGGAGAGCCCATCCCAGAAGACGTAATGCGATCCGCAAGGGCAGAGATCGACCGTGCAGACTGCGTGATTGCAATCGGCACGTCTGCAACCGTCAGGCCCGCCAGCGGACTGTTGTGGATCGCCAAAGCCGCCGGTGCGACTATGATCGAAATCAACCCATCCGAAACGAAACTAACCTCATTATGTGAGTTATCGTTGCGCTCAACGGCAGGTCTTGCGCTCCCGGCGTTACTGGAAGCACTGACCGACACCTAAGATGTTCATCTGAGAAAAGACGCACGAAAACAAGAGCACCGAAATGACAACATCACTGGATAGAGAGATCGCCACCTACAGGGCAGCCAATCCGAAGTCTGCTGAACTGCATCAAAAGGCGGCCAGGTTCATGCCCGGCGGCGACACGCGAAACTCGATCTACTGGGATCCATTCCCGCTCTACGTCACAGACGGCACCGGCACCGTGCTGACCGACGTTGACGATAACAAGCGGACCGATTTCGTGAACAATATGACCACGCTGATCCTCGGTCACAGACCCCCTGAGGTCACGTCTGCCCTTCGCCAGCAGATAGATCATGGTCTGTCATTCCCGGCACCAACCCCTCTGGTGGTCCGCTGGGCCGAGTTGATGTGCGATCGGGTCCCGTCTCTCGATAAAGTTCGATTCGTGAACACCGGTACAGAGGCCACGCTCAACGCGATACGGGCGGCAAGGGCGTTCACAGGCAAACAGAAACTGGTTAAGTGCGAAGGGGCGTATCACGGCAATCACGACGCAATTCAGATCAGCGTCGTACCACCTCTGGACCAGGCAGGCGATGGGGACTCACCGGAGTCGATCGCTGCATTTCCTGGCATCTCGGAAAATGCGGTGGATGACATCTTCATCGCTCCGTACAACGATATTGAAGCTGCTGAAAAAATCATTCGCAAACACGCCGATGAACTGGCCGCGGTGATCGTCGAGCCGGTGAACGGACAGTGCGGAATGGTGCCAGCGAAACCCGAATTCCTCGAAGGTTTGAGACGCGTAACTGACGAACTCGGGATCATCCTGATTTTCGACGAAGTTATCGCCTTTCGCATAGCCTACGGGGGCGCACAGGAGTACTACGGGGTAACACCTGACCTCACATGCTTCGGCAAAGTTGTGGGGGGTGGTATGCCCGTAGGAGCGTTTGGAGGCAGGGACGACATCATGACCATGTGGGACCCCTCAAACGGCGGTGCCACGGTGCAGCACGCCGGTACGTTCAATGGAAACCCGATGACGGCTGCTGCGGGAGTTGCCACGCTTGAAGCTCTTACACGTGACAAATATGAGTACCTCGAAAGGCTCGGCGACCTTCTCAGAAGTGAATTACAGGCGTTGTTCACCGAACTAGAGGTCCCGATGGGCGTTACTGGAGTAGCGTCGCTTTTCGCGTTGCAGTTCACCTCACAGGAAGTCACAAACTACCGAACTTATGCGACAAACGATAAGACGATGATGCAAACAATGTTCATCGGCTTGCTAAACGAAGGATTCCTGATGTCGAATCGTTGCGCAGGAAACGTTTCGACAGCGCACACCGAAGACGATGTGCATGCTTTCGTGAGCGCGGTCAGGCGTGTCCTGAAGCGAGCTGAAAGCACCTAGAATTCCAGGCTTGCGTCCTCGTCGGAGCCACCGAAGTCACCACGAAGTATTGACTTCATCGCTTCATTCTCGGCTGGCTGTGGAGATTCTTCGTCCGAGTCGTCTTCCATCACGAATTCATCGTTTATCACCATGGGATCGTCGATGTCGAAGTCACCTATTTTCTTCTGCAGATAGGACGGGAACGACGCGGTTCGTGCCTGCTCGGGCGAGCGTTTGGTTTCTCGCACCACTACGAAAACTCCGGTATCGGACAACCTCGCCGCCAGGACTTCATATTCGTTGCCCCCGTCGATCAACTTGCGGAGGCGAGTCGCTATCCGCACCTCGAGTGTCCCTACATACTCACCGTTTGAGGTCGCGACCGTTGCGCCGACATCGCCTAAGCGGAGCTTGAATCGATCGCCGGGGGATATGGCGACAAGCGTTTCGGCATTCGCAATTTTGTTCAGTTCCGAGACTGTCGCTACCGCTGGGTCCGAGATAAACAGAGCCGAATTGGTAGCTGCACCGCCCGATGTCCGGCGTGCGATTCCGCTTCCATTCAATTTCGAGAGCCGCTCCATCTGTTTGGTGGCAACTTTGTTACTGGGATCGATTTCCAGGGCCTTCTCGAGCGATTCCCTGGCGTCTTTATACATACTCAGTTCCAGATATGCCTTCGCCAGTCTGTTATGGCAGGCAACGTTCCCGGCATCGACCTCAATGCCCTCGATATTCACTTCGACAGCCTGCTCCCACTCGCCCGCAAGTGCGTGGTCGATTGCCCTCTTCTCGATCTTTTCTATCGAAGGAGGAGGCTGGATAGGCTGGCTCGGACTGACCATGTAATTTCTCAAATGCCTGATATCTCGCTACGAAGAAGTGGTTAACCAATGTTCTACAGACGTGATATCCGCGGTTAGCTCCTTAACACCCTGTGTGAACCCACCCTTTGTATGTGCGGAAACACACATGTTTTTTTATCCACCAGGTGAGGATGCGTCGGGTGGAAGTTGGTGATTTAGCATCGAAGAGGCATCTTAGCTGGGAGAATCTGTCTTTTCATACTGGAGATCAGCCTGCGAGGGGTTAGTCGTTAGTGTGATCGGTAAGTGTCACGCACAAATTACCAGATATTGGAACTTATCCCAGCGGAAGACGTGCAGACGGTTCGTTATCCCTCTCAGGTCGATTCGGTACTTACCCGCGAATCCGCAGCCACGAGAGTTGGAAAAATGCTTCGACCACAATTGCGAATGACATCTTGGATTTACCGGCGACCCTCTCCATAAACACGTACGGATGTTCGACAACGGACATCCCGGCCTGCTGGCACCTGTATGCGACCTCTGCCTGAAATCCAAATCCGCTGAGCTTCAAACGATCGAGCCCAATCCTCTCGAGTGATTCACGGCGAAAACCCTTGAATCCCGCAGTGGCGTCTTTCACTTTTAGACCGAGGATCATTCGAATGCCAACGTTGCCCCAGCAACTGATCTGTCTACGCGCCCAACTCCATCTTGGATCGACTGCACCGCCCCTGGTATAGCGAGACGCAACGGCGACATCTGCGTGATCCAGTTCCGCAATCAAGCCGGGTAAAATTTCCGGCGGGTGCGATAGATCGGCGTCCATCTCCACGATTCGCTCTGCGCCGGCATCGAGCGCAGCATTGAACCCTGCCACATAGGCTGTTCCAAGACCCTGTTTGCCTTCGCGATGGATCACAAGGAACACACCAGCAAATTCGTCTGCGAGTCGATCCGCAATTTCCCCCGTGCCATCCGGTGATCCGTCGTCTACGATCACGAACCCAAGGCCCGCGATTTTCTGATCAACGACTTTCGATATTAGGACTGGCAAAGTCTCCGCTTCGTTGTATGTCGGTACGACGATGGCAATTTTTAGAACAGAATCAACCGGGGGCGTCGAGGTCATCGTCTGCTCCGATTCGGGATTGCCGGTCAATTCAGAGTCCCAGTTTCATAGATCTGTGCTCGACCATAAGGCAGGCATCCATTACGACGGACAATCCGCCACTCGAAGCCACATCCGCAGCCTGGTGATTAACGATCCCCTGCTGGAGCCAGAGCACCTTCGCCCCGGCGGCCACCGCATCTTCCGCCACGGCCAGTGTGAAGTGCTGCCGTCTGAACACGTCCACGATGTCGACCTTTCCAGGGATATCGGCTACTCGTTCGTAAGACCTGAGACCATGCCACTCGTCGATCAGCGGGTTCACCGGGTATATCGTGTAACCCTCGCGCAACATGTATTCCGAAACGTATCGACTGGCACGGCCTTCTCGATTCGAGATGCCGACGACCGCAATCGTTTTACTCTCCATGAGAATGTCGCGAATCTGGTCAGATGTCGGATTGGCGTACACGGTCATGCTTCACCCTTTTTACCGACGACCCTGTATTTGCCCAGTACGTTTCTTATCCCGACTCGGGCCACATCGAACACGGCAATCAGGCCCATGCGAAACGTCATTTTCGATCCCTCGCTGTAGTGCCAGTCGATGGCGATTTCTCCAACTGAGTATTTTGCTCGTTTGGCCATCACAAGCAACTCAACGTCGAATGCCCAACCATCGAGCGATTGATATGGAAACAAACGTACCGCCGATTCGGCCGAGAACAGCTTAAACCCGCACTGAGTGTCCTCGATCCCCCTGAGGGCAAGAATTTTCACAGCGTAGTTAAAGAGACGTCCCTTGATATGGCGACTTCTGGGTTCGTTGAATCGTCGCGATCCGTGTGCTTCTCTTGATCCGATGGCCACATCGAATTCGGGATTCCCTCCGACGCCTTGAAAGAACCGTCCAAGGTTGTCAGCTGGCATCGATAAATCGGCATCACACAAAAACCGCCATTCACCTGCTGCCCGGTGCATGCCGTTGCGGACGGCTGCGCCCTTGCCGCCGTGCGGCGCGTCGATCAGCCTGACTCGTGCGTCACCTTTGCTAATCTCCGCGACAATTTTTGCCGTCGAATCGGTCGAACCATCGCTGACAACTACGATCTCCCAACCACGGTCGTTCTCAGACCAGACCGACAGGTACCCGATCAGGTTATTGAGTGTTGATGCGATTCGGTCCTGCTCGTTATAAGCGGGAACAACAACGCTGAGATACGGTTGGGTCAAGTTTTTCAGGGGTATCTACCGGAGTTGGAGTCACGCAACCCAACAGTTACGGTACTTCAAATCTTGCCTGTGACTCTAGTCGGTCTTTTCAAGTTCAAACGCGTCGTGCAGGGCCTGAACTGCGTTTTGAATCTCGTCACGCTTGATAAGTGTCGTAATCCGAATCTCAGAGGTAGTGATCATGTCGATGTTGATGCCTGCCTCTGCCAGTGTTGAAAACATCCTGGCGGCATAACCGGGGGCATTTTCCATGCCGGTGCCGACGATGCTCACTTTTGCCAGATCGGTACCGGTGACTACTTCTGCAAACTCGACCCTGGTTTGTGCCCGCACCACATCGGAGGCCCGTTGGACATCGGCCCCGGTGACCGTAAAGGTGAAGTCGGTTGTGCCTTCTGAACTTGCATTTTGAACGATCACGTCGACGCTAATGCCTTCGTCGGCCAGCGGCTGGAGTAATCCTGCGGCGACACCAGGGCGGTCGATCACGCCGCGAACCGTGATTTTCGCAACGTTGCGATCGACGGCGATCCCGGTAACGGCCTTTCGCACTTCCATCGTGTACTCTCCTCCGTGAATCAGCGTCCCTGGCTCGTCCGAAAACGACGATGCGACGTAAATCGGCATGTCATAAACGAGTCCAAGTTCGATCGAACGGGGATTCATTTTTGCGCCGAGAACAGCCATTTCGAGCATTTCCAGAAAACTGATCTCAGCGAGCTTGCGCGCCTTGCTTGTCAGGCGAGGGTCTGTCGTATAAATCCCGTCAACGTCTGTATAAATCTCACATCGTTCCGCAGATGTGGCAACGGCCAGGGCGACCGCAGTCGTATCCGATGCGCCACGGCCCAACGTGGTGATATCACCGGAGTCGGCCAATCCCTGGAATCCAGCGACAATAACGATACGCCCCTGATCGAGTTCGTCACGGAGCCGTCTGGTATTGATGTCAGCAATACGAGCGGAGCCGTGCACGGTATCGGTTTTAATACCGGCCTGCGGGCCGCTGAGACTGATGGCGTCGTAGCCGTGCGACTTTAGTGCCATGGCCATAAGGGTCGAGCTAACCAGTTCTCCTGTCGATTTTAGGGTGTCCATTTCTCGGGCATCCGGTTTTGAACCCTTCGTCACAGCATGCGCGAGCGCAATCAACTTGTCGGTCGAGTCACCCATTGCCGAGACGACTACGACGACGTCCACTCGGTCACCCTTGCGGTGGATAATTCGCTGCGCCACATTGTGGATGAGTTCTGCGTTGGCAAGCGAACTCCCGCCATACTTCTGCACCACAACGGGGCGGGTACCACGGGTCAGACTAGCGTCCAATTCCGAAGTCATGAACTGGCAACCACCGAGGCGCCGCTCTGCGTTATGGCCATGATCATCGGTTTACCTTCGACGCCGAACGTTCGAGCCGTTTCAGCCATCTCGTAACTGATAGTCACTTCACGCTCGGTTGCGAGGGCCAGTATAGAGGGGCCCGCTCCAGACAAAAACGCACCATGTGCGCCGCCGTTCAGCGCAGCTTTTATCAGATGCGGCATTGCTTTGAACGCGAGTGCCCGATGAGGCTGATGGAGCCTGTCCTCGGTCGCATATCTCAGCAAATCGAGATGCCCTGTGGAAAGGGCGTTGACTAACATTGCAGACCGGCCGATATTGAAAACCGCATCAGTGCGACTTATCTGATCCGGAAGGCGCGCACGCGATTCGTGTGTATTGGTCTGGGTTTCGGGAACGAATAGAACTGCGTTCAGACCGTCCGGAACTCTGATCTGGTCGACAATCCAACTCTTTGCACCGTTGCGGACTCCGACCGTACAACCACCGTAAATTGCGGGTGCCACATTGTCGGGATGGCCTTCGATGTCGGCGGCAAGAACTGTGAGTTCCTCGTTCGACAGGTTCGCTTCGGAAATTGCTGAGCCAGCAATAAGTCCACTGACGATAGCCGCGGAACTGCTTCCGAGCCCCCGAGCGTATGGAATTCGATTTGTGCACTCGTACTGCAACGCAGGAATCGGCTGGTCAATGTGATTGAAAACTGCCTCAAGTCCAGTCACAACAAGGTTCCTGGTGTCCTGAGGCAACAGATTGGCACCCTCACCAACCGTTGAGACGCTGAATCGCCCCATGGTCACTGTCAAATCGTTCCAGAGATCGAGAGCCATGCCAATGCAGTCGAACCCGGGTCCGAGGTTCGCAGTCGTGGCGGGGGCGCGTACTGTAACTGAGTTCAATGTCGTTTATATGTGACGGGTTTTAACTAATTGGAGTTGGTCGGATCTGGCACAAAAGTGGTTGGAAAATCGATTGTGGGTGGACTGCAACAACCCGGTTACGCTTCAATCCAACCTTGCAAGTATAATCCGCCATCGGACGAACCGACCGCTCTGCGATTGGTTCGTTTTAGCGTCATATTCCCACCTGACAGTAATTTTTCAAATCTCTACGCATCATCGGAAGAGCAGTATCCACATGTCGAACGTCGTCGTAATTCTCGGCCCAAAATCCCCGACTTCTGAGATCACCAACAGGGAGTCTCAGGCCGCAGCCGATCGTGTCGGCGGCATCGATCTCAGGTTCGTCGACAGTGACCAGCCGTTCGATGAAGTGCTTGAACAGTGCAATGGCGCAGTGATGATCCTGCCAAAAGGGCGTTATCCCCAGCTGACTGAACTCGCGAGTAAGCTCGGCAGTTTGAAGCTGGTACAAACCTCAAGCGCAGGTACCGATTGGATCGACAAAGCTGGACTCGCCGAGCTGGGTGTCGACGTCGCCAATAACGGCGGAGCAAACGCCGTGGCCGTAGCTGAGCACGCGATAGGCCTGATGTTCGCGGTGAACAGAAAGCTCGATGTGCAGATCGAAAGTGTGAAAACCGGCACCTGGATGGCCGGAGTGCAAGGCGACCGGACTGAGTTTCACACGCTTGTGGGTAAGCGGATTGGAATCATAGGGCTGGGAAGGATCGGTTCACGGGTCGCAAAGCGGCTTGCCGGATGGGAGTGCGAAATCGTTTACGCCGATGTCGTCGATCACCCGGACGAATACGTTGCTGCTACTGGCGCGAGGCGGGTCGAGTTGGACGAACTGCTGTCGACCAGCGATATCGTTACCCTGCATGTTCCGCTGGATCGCGTTACCCGGCACATGATTTCCGATCGAGAACTGGCCCTCATGAAGCCAACAGCAATACTGATAAACACATGCCGTGGCCCGGTGGTCGACGAGAATGCTCTGATCAAGGCCCTGGAATCCAGAGAGATATTCGCTGCCGGACTTGATGTAACGGAGATCGAACCCATCGAGGCTGACAACCCGCTACCGACGATGACGAACGTGATTGTCACGCCTCACCTGGCGACAAGGGCGCTGGAGTCGGAGCTGAACGGTGCGCAGTTCACAATGGAGAACGCCGGACGCATCGTTCGCGGCGAGGCCCCCGAGTGGATAGTGAAGCCGGTTTAGCTCGGGCCGAATCTCGTTCGGAGTTCGGGCCTGATACATGATCTAATCGGACGAGTCGAGTGGACCCGTTTGCAATTCTGTTGGTTTGATTGCCTTGGGGAGGGTCGAGAACACGTATCCGCCCGGGGGGAAGCGGATCCACCGCACGGTGTTGTCTACCCGGGGCTCGGTGCAGTTGTTCGATCTGACGGCGGACTTCAAAAGCACTTCGTGATGCCGGTCGAACAATACCTGTGATTCCGACGGCCCAAATGTAGCTACGGCTATTCGGCGCCACTCGTGCCATTTCCACGGCTATAATCGATTGGTTCGATCGGTCGGGGAGTAGCGCAGCCCGGTAGCGCGCTTCGTTCGGGACGAAGAGGTCCCGGGTTCGAATCCCGGCTCCCCGACCAAATTTCGCAAACCGGCTACCAGCTGGAATCTTGGGTCGGCCATGGGTCGGCCATGGGTCGTTTTGGGGGTGAAAAACCACGACGGTGGATGGCCGGTTCACCCGCGGCGCAGAACCTGTTCGACGACCGACGCGGCAACCGAAGATTGATGAGGTTGTTCACGTGAGACACGCTGCAAGGGATTATCCGTCCGATATCTGACGGCGGCTGCGCCGAGTCATATTGCGTTCATGGTTCAGACGCCAGACCACGAACGTCAAGAACATCGCCTCCGCAAACAGTTCGAGCATGCTTTCGCCAATCCCGGGTGCATCACCTAGATTGGCCAGAAATGTGCTTGCTCCGTTCAACAGCGCATCCAACCCGATGGCCAGCACCGAAAGAGCAACGCCTGAAACGGCAACGTCCGCCGGCATGCTTGCGGACCATCCCGGCATCCGCGATTTTCAAGCGCCAGGTATCACCGGGGCATGCATACAAATAACCATTCAGATGCCCGAAACTGCCCGATTTCCGCTCATAGACTGCTGGTGGACGAAGCATTTGGAGAGAAATTTGCAATTTTCGATACGACCTGTAGACCCGGACCACGACTTCCCTGAGTTGGCCGCCATGCTGGACCAGGTGATGACAAACGGGATGACGGTCGGCAGTTTGCGGGCCAGCGCCAGTATTCCTTCGCCGATCAATCGCAATATGGTCGCAGCTTACGAGCATGGCCAGATCATCGGCTGGTCGTCTATCGGGCGCGGAGAAAACGAGATTCCGACTCGTGCCTTCACCTCAACAATTGCCCATCCCGATTATCGACGTATGGGCGTCGGGTCCGCACTCCTGTGTGATGTAGTGGACTTCGCAAAGTCGGCTGGAGTCAACGAACTCAAGTCGAGGGTCAAGGACAGCGAACCAGAGTGGCTGGAGTGGGCGCAGGCACATGGTTTCATTATCGAACGGCACAGCTTCCGTTCGAGCGTCACTCTGGCCGGTTTTGAAGATGATTCACTTGCGAAACGGATCAAGAAGCTCGCTTCGGATGGAATTACATTCACAACACTTGCGAAACTCGGTGATACCGAAGCGGACCGACGCCGTTACTACGAAGCAGACTCTGCAGCCGCAATCGACATTCCGGGGGAAGATCACGTTTTCTCGTGGGCCGAATATGAGGCCGAAGTATTCAAAAACGAGTCCTATCGCCCGGAAGGGGCACATGTCGCGATGGATGGAAATCGAATAGTCGGCGTTGCCAACGTGATGCTGGATGCCGAACACAACCGGATGGAAAACGCATTCACCGGGGTGCTCGCCGAATATCGAGGTCGCGGCATCGCTCAGGCACTGAAACTTATGACGATCGAATACGCCCGCAAAAGCGGTATCGCCGAAATCCTGACTGAAAACGACTCCGAAAACGCTCCAATGCTCGCCGTGAACCGCAAGTTAGGCTACAAACCCTGGCCGGGTGCCTACTCGCTGAAGGCACACATCAAGTAGCACACGTGGTTGGCCTGTTGGAAAAGTGGGATTCCTCTCGCATTTCGCACGATGTAAGCGGCGGAGAGAAACTGTACCCCTCGGGCGGCCGATATGAGCCGTCCGTGGCGGTCCAATAA